>CAYYDH010000066.1:0-2530 GCA_964470615.1 uncultured Candidatus Saccharibacteria bacterium | reverse complement strand
TATGCCATAGGGGCGTTTTAGCAGAAAAATACATCAGTACGGCAACACTGATAATAATCCCAAGAGTGCTTAGATCTGACTGCAAAAGCAGTAGTAAGGCAATGACCCCGACAACTACTAAAAAAGGAATCAGCGTTGTCTGCCAGTCTTTTTTCGTTTTGATATCGTTTGTCCGGCTAGCTAGCCAAGCAGAAAGATAAATAATGAAAACAAGCTTTAGAAACTCTGACGGCTGAAAAGAAGTGAACCCGAGATTAATCCAGCGGGAAGCGCCGCCAGCCGTTATGCCAATTTTGGGAATAAAAACCAGCGCCATCAAGAGTAAACTCGCCAAAATGAGAACTGGTGCTATTTTTTTGAAAAAGAGCAAGGGAATCTTAAAAACAATAAAACCGAGCACAAGACCCGGCAACAATCCAAAGAGTAATTGGTGAATCAGAAAATAGGTCGTGGTACCGTCTTTTCTCTGAAAAAAAATTGCTGAAGCGCTGGCTAAAATTAAAATACCGAGAACTAACAGCACAATAACGGCTGCAAACAACCAATAGTCTAAGCGATGCTTTTTCATTTAAATACTTTGTTCCGGCTTATTATTCAAACTTAGTTTTTTTACCGCTTCATTGAATTTCCGGCCGCGGTCAAATTCATTTTTAAAAAGGTTAAAACTGGTAGCGCCAGGCGAGAGCAAAACAATGTCCCCTGTTTTAGCTAAAGAAGCAGCTTTCTTCACGGCCTCTTCCATGGAGCTTACTTTTGCTAAATTGACCTTGTTATTTATTGTTTTTTCTATTTTATCCGAAGCTGTACCAGGCAAAAGAATAAGGTTTCTTATTGATTTATTAATCTCCCCTATCATACCCGCATAATCTAAGCCCTTGTCCTGGCCGCCGGAAATCAAGAATATATTATCTTTAGAAAATCTTTGGGAAAAAGCTTCTATCGCCGCAATGGTTGCATCAGGCATCGTAGCAGCTGTGTCATTGTAATACTTTACTCCCCCATTCTCACTTACAAGCTCCTGCCTGAAGGGAACTCCTTTAAAACCAATGATAATTCTTTTAATCTTTTCTGAAGGAACTTTTAAAACCTTGGCAATGGTCGCTGCAGCCAAGATATTAGAAATGTTATGCTCGCCAATAATATTTATTTTATCAAGGTCGCAAATTGGCCCAGACTCTGCGCTAAAGAATATCTTCCCTTCTTTAACATAGCACCCCCATTCTTTTACCTTAGCTGGCGCTTTCTGGGAATAAAAACAGACTCTGGAATGCGCAGCTGAAGAAAACTTCCGCGTTTTCTCGTTATCATAATTTAAAACTAAAATATCTTTTTTCTTTTGATATTTGAAAATCGGCTCCTTGGCTTGAATATATTCTTTCATATCCCTATATCTATCCAAGTGATCGGGCAGAATATTAGTAATCACGCTATATTGCGGGCTTTTTTTCAGGTCTTCGAGCTCAAAGCTAGAAAGCTCTAAAACAACAATGCTTTTTTTAGTTAAACCGGAAACTAATTCCAAAGGCGAAACGCCGATGTTGCCTGCCAAAACAGTTCTAGGATATTTTGTTTTAAGCAGTTTGTAAACTAGGGTTGCAACGGTTGATTTTCCCTTGGTGCCTGTCACTCCGACAATTGGCGCCCGGCAGAAATCAAAGAACAGGCCGATATCCGATTTAATCTTATTTTCTGCAGCCACCTTCAGAAAGTAGTTTTCTCTGGGCACAGCCGGATTTTTGATTATTAGGTCTGCATTAATAAAATCTTCCTGACGATGACGACCCAGAATGTATTCTATCTTCAATCCCCTAAGCTTGCTCAACGATTCCTGCAGTTGTTCTTTTGTTTTCAGGTCTGTAACCAAAACATTAGCTCCTTGTTGGCAGAAAAACTTCGCAACACCAACTCCGCCTCCGTGCAAACCCAGGCCCATTATGGTTACTTTTTTGTCTCTAAACAGCTTCCCCATTATTATTTCGAAAAAGGATCAATTATTTTGGCTTTGATTTTTCGCTTGAAGCAGAGCTGGCTTATCTCATCAAGATTGTACGGCTTATCTGAAAAGAAAAACTGATGGTTTTCTCCTTTTCTAATTTGTCTTTCTATCTTTGGATTTTGTTTTAGAAAACCCTTTACTTCTTTTGCCACATTCTCGGCCGAGCTTACAATTTTCACCTCAGGACCAATTATTTTTTTAATCATTCCTCTAAGCAAGGGGTAGTGCGTACAGCCAAGAATCAAAACATCTATGTTGTTTTCTTTAAGAACAGCTAGGTATTTCTTTGCTATCTCTTCTGTTGTTTTCTCTTTTATCCATCCCTCTTCAACTAACGGTACGAACAAGGGACAAGCTTTTAAAAAAACTTTCGCTTTGGGATTAAGAAACAAAAGTCTTTTTGAGTAGGCGCTGCTTTTGATCGTTCCTCGAGTTCCGATAACGCCGATTCTTTTGTTTCTCGTCTTTGCCAAAGCATCTTTTGCAGCCGGTGTTATAACCTCGAAAATCGAGGTTTCTTTAAATTCTCTTTTC
>CAYYDH010000065.1:0-2557 GCA_964470615.1 uncultured Candidatus Saccharibacteria bacterium | reverse complement strand
TTTTCTCCTTTCAAGCGGGGGGTTTGCGTTAAGGTTTTTACTACTACTCCTAAGAAACCAAACTCTGCTTTGAGAAAAGTGGCCAGAGTTCGTTTGACCAATGGTATGGAAGTGGCAGCTTATATCCCGGGCGAAGGGCATAATTTGCAAGAGCACTCAGTAGTAATTATCAGGGGAGGCAGAGTGAAGGATTTGCCTGGAGTAAGGTACCACGTAGTGAGAGGCATTTTGGATACAGCCGGCGTAGAGAATAGAAAACAAGAAAGAAGCAAATACGGAGCCAAGAAACCAAAATAATTATTATGACAAAGAAGATAAAAAGACATCCGGTATCACCTGACCTTGTCTACAACAGCGAGGAAGTTTCCAAGCTTATCAACCAAGTGATGAGGAAAGGAAAGAAAACGATAGCTCAAAAAATCGTTTATCAATGTTTTGATATTATAAAAGAAAAGACCAAGAAAGAGCCCTTGGAAGTTTTTATTGCCGCTTTGAACAATGCTGCCCCTTTGTTAGAAGTAAAGCCCAAAAGAGTTGGCGGTGCCACCTATCAGGTGCCGACCGAAGTTAGGGGAGACAGAAAATTAACCTTGGCTCTAAGATGGATAATTGCTGGCGCCAAATCTAAGAAGGGTAAGCCGATGAGAGAAAAATTATCCCAGGAAATAATAGATGCGGCCAACAACGTCGGTTGGGCGGCGAAAAAGAAGAGCGATACTCACCGCATGGCCGAAGCTAACAGAGCTTTCGCTCATTTTGCCTGGTAAGTTGGCCATAATCTTATGCCTCGTCTTTATCCTTTAGAAAAATATCGCGATATTGGTATCATTGCTCATATTGATGCCGGTAAAACAACCGTAAGCGAGCGGGTTCTTTTTTATACTGGTATTTCTCATAAGATCGGTGAAGTGCACGACGGTGCCACTGTTATGGACTGGATGGAGCAGGAAAGAGAGAGAGGCATTACTATCACATCGGCCGCCACTACTTGTTTTTGGACTCCGACTAACTTGCCTCGTGAAAAAGAAAACGAATACAAGATAAACATTATTGACACTCCGGGCCATATTGATTTTACTGCCGAGGTTCAGCGGTCTCTCCGGGTTTTGGACGGCGCTGTAGTGGTTTTTGACGGGGTGGCAGGAGTAGAGCCACAGTCAGAAACTGTCTGGCATCAGGCCGATAAATTCAAAGTGCCAAGAATCTGTTTTATAAACAAGCTGGATAGAACGGGCGCTTCTTTTGAAAGAAGCTTCAATTCTATTTTGCAGAAGCTGTCTTCCAACGCTATTCCCCTTCAGCTTCCTATCGGGCTTGAGGATAAGCTGGAGGGCGTAATTGATCTTTTGGAGATGAAAGCCAAAAGATTTGATGGCGATTTCGGTCAGATAGTAAAAACTGAAGAGATTCCAGCTGATTTATTGCCAGAAGCTAAAGAATGGAGGCAAAAGATTGTGGAAAAAATAGTAGCAGAAGACGAAAAGCTTTTGGAAGAATATTTGGCCGGTAAAGAGCCTGAGGTAGACGGCTTAAGAAAAGCCTTAAGGAAAGCGGTTCTAGAATACAAGCTTATCCCGGTTTTTTGCGGGTCTGCTTTAAAAAACAAGGGCGTCCAAATGATGCTGGACGCAGTCTGTCATTATTTGCCCAGTCCTATTGATACGCCGCCCATAAGGGGCATTGATCCCAAAACCAACCAAGAAATAGAAAGAAAAACAAGTGACAACGAAAAGTTTGCTGCCCTAGCTTTTAAGGTGGCGGCTGATCCTTATGTCGGTACCCTTACTTTTTTCAGAATTTATTCAGGCGTTTTAGTCAGCGGTTCCTACGTTTACAATTCAACTACCGGCGAATCGGAAAGAATCGGCCGGATTCTGCGTATGCATGCCAATGAGAGAGAAGACGTGAAAGAAATCTATGCAGGCGATATTGTTGCGACAGTCGGTCTGAAAAATACCAAGACCGGAAATACTCTTTGCGATGCTGAGCACCCGATTGTTTTAGAAAAGATTGTTTTCCCGGAACCTGTCATTTCTATCAGAATTGAGCCAAAATCAAAAGCAGACCAAGAAAAGATGGGCCTGGCTTTAAAAAGACTATCGGAAGAAGATCCTACTTTTAGGATTAAAGGAGACCTAGAAACAGGCGAAACTATTATTTCCGGCATGGGAGAGCTGCATTTAGAGATTATTGTTGACCGGATGAAGAGAGAGTTCAAAGTTGAAGCTTCGGTCGGCCGGCCGCAAGTGGCTTACAAAGAAACCATTAAAGAAGAAGCTGAAGCAGAAGGCAAGTATATCAAGCAGTCGGGTGGTCGAGGTCAATATGGACATGTCTGGCTTAGAGTCCAGCCTAAGAAGCGCGGTGAGGGTTTTGAGTTTATCGATGAAATAAAAGGAGGCGCCATCCCTCGAGAGTTTATCCCAGCAGTTAGGAACGGCGTAAAAGAAGCAATGGATAAGGGCGTGGTGGCTGGATACCCTCTAGTGGATGTCGAGGCGGCCTTGTATGACGGTTCTTTCCACGAAGTTGATTCTTCAGAGAATGCTTTCAAGAT
>CAYYDH010000064.1:0-2566 GCA_964470615.1 uncultured Candidatus Saccharibacteria bacterium | reverse complement strand
ATCCATGTCAAAAAATATGGCTTTTATCGCTTCCTCCTGTCCGATAACGCGCTTGGCGACAATTTCATCCATCTTTTCCAACTTCCTTGCTTCTTCTTCTATCAACCTGGTCAAAGGAATACCAGTCCAGCGCGAAACAACTCTGGCTACGTCTTCCTCTCCTACTTCTTCTTTTAATATGGGGCGGATTTTTTGAATCTTAGCCAGCTTTTTTTCAACCCCATGAACTTCTTTTAATAATTCGGGAATTTTCCCGTACTTGATTTCCGCTACTTTCTGAAGATTGGCTTCGCTTTGAGCAACTTCGGCTTGAAAGCCCAGTTCATCAATTTCTTTTTTCAGGTTTCTTATCTTTTGGATCAAGTCTTTTTCATTCTTCCATCTTAACTCTAAAGATTTTGATTTTTCCGCCAAATCTGCTACAGCTCGGTTCAAAGCAGTTAGCCTTTTAGCTAAACCTTTTTCTCTTTTGATGGCTTCTTTTTCAATCTCCAACTTTTGGATTTTCTTTTTCAGTTCTTCCAGCTGAACAGGCTCAGACTCAATTTCCAATCTCAAGGCAGACATTGCCTCATCCATTAAATCAACTGCTTTATCGGGTAAGAAACGATCGATTATATAACGGGAAGAAAGCTCTACAGCTGCCACCAGCGCCGAATCTTTTATCCTCAAACCGTGATGAAGCTCGTATTTTTCTTTGATGCCTCTCAAAATGGCAATGGCGTCTTCGCTAGTCGGCTCTTGGACATAAATCGGTTGAAAGCGTCTTTCCAGGGCTGGATCCTTTTCAATGTATTTTTGGTATTCCTTTAGGGTCGTAGCGCCAATCGCCCTCAGCTCTCCCCTAGCTAAAGCAGGCTTTAAAAGGTTGGAAGCATCAATTGCGCCTTCAGCAGCGCCTGCGCCAACTAAAGTATGCAGTTCGTCAATAAAGATTATATAACGGCTAGCCGCCCGATTAATCTCACGCAAAAGAGCCTTAACTCTGTCTTCAAACTCACCCCGATACTTGGTACCGGCAACCAGAGACCCCAAGTCCAAACCGATAACCTCTTTTTCTTTTAAACTTTCGGGTATGTCTCCTTTCATAATCTTTTGCGCCAGGCCCTCAACAATAGCAGTTTTGCCAACGCCCGCTTCTCCGATCAAAACCGGATTATTCTTTGTTCTTCTTGAAAGAACCTGCATTAAGCGCCTGATTTCATTCTCCCGACCGATCACCGGGTCCAACTTCCCCTGCTTAGCTAAAGAGGTTAAGTTTTTGGTATATTTTTCTACCACCTGGTATTTTGATTCGGGCTCCGGGTCAGTAATCCTTTCCCCTCCCCGAATTTTAGCCAAAGATTTTAAAACAGTATCATAATCCAGCTTTCCTACTTCCAAAGTGGCTGACTCTCCTTCTGATTTTAAGAAGTTGGTTTTATCTAAAAGCTCTTTGGCCTTGCTCTCGGTGGCAAGTAACGAAAGAAATAAGTGTTCAACGGAGATAAACTCATCTCCCATTTTTGCTGCCTCTTGCCTGGCTCTTTCTAAAACCTTTGCCATATCCTGAGTAAGGTAAAACTGGCCAAATGATTGGGGCGCAGCAACCATCGGAATCCGCTCGATGGCGCTTTTGATTTTTCTCTGCAGGCTCTCAATATCAGCCCCCATTTTTTTAAGCAGACTCAAAACAACGCTTTCCTCTTGGGAAAGAAGCGCTAATAACAAATGCAAAGCATCAACTTGCTGCTGGCTCCGCTCTTGAGCAATATTCTGAGCAGCTAGCAACGCCTCTTGGGCCTTATGGGTGAAATTAGAACCGTTCATATAATTATTCTTATCACAAATTTAACTTTTTTTCAAGAAAAAAGCGGCTTTTTGGCCGCTTGTTAAAAAGAGCTAACTCTGAAGGGCGCTTGCTGCCGCTGCTTCTTCCTGGCAACCAGGATAAGTATTTGATGGCACTATTTTGTCTGGGAACCAATGACTGCCGGCTCGGATTGTTTCGTCGCCCTTGCTTCCCTGAAGACATCTTATCCCAGGATAAATCCTAAAAAAGATACAACCCCTACATTTTACTACGTCCGGCTTTTGTCCTTCTGTTTCCACGCCTCCATCTCCCTCCTGTTTAATTGTCAAAGAGCCCTCTAAAAACAAAAACCTCTTCTGGAGAAGAGGCTGGCTTGAATCTGTTTGTCGTATTTTAACAATTCAAACTAGCCTCTTTCCCAAAAAAGGCAAAAAACCAAAAGTTTAAAGTATAGTTATTCCCAATCGTCATAATAGGTTATTCCTATCACGCCCAGATATTATGTCAATAAGAAAAGCCCCTTTGGTTTTACCAATGGGGCTGTTGCGTAAAGGGCTAGCTAGCCGTTGATCCTGCCAGGTTTGCGTTAACAAACTCGGCAATGGCCATTTGTACTTGGTCGGAAGGTTCGAGAAACTTGACTCCGACTTCCCAAAGTTTGTCATCCAGCCTTGATTTCTGACATCTGATAACCCTTGCTTTGCAGCTTAGCGCTTCCCTTTTCTCAGGAAGACGAAACCGCATGTCAAGCACAATTCCCTCAGGAAGAGAGTT
>CAYYDH010000063.1:0-2606 GCA_964470615.1 uncultured Candidatus Saccharibacteria bacterium | reverse complement strand
CTTTGAAATGATGGGGCCCCCCGGGTATCCGAGTTTTAATATTTTGGCAACTTTGTCAAAACATTCCCCAGCCGCATCGTCTCTGGTTTCTCCCAGAATTTTGTATTTTCCAAAATCTTCCATTAAGAACAACTGGGTGTGACCGCCAGAAACGATCAAGCAGATAGCAGGGAAGTTCTCTTTTTTAAGTTCTTCCAAAGAGTTTGCCTTTAAGGTGTTAACAAAAATATGCGCCTTAACGTGGTTTACGGCAATGATTGGGATATTCCAGGTGTGAGAAAGGGCTTTGGCAAAATTAACCCCGACCCATAAGCAAGGTTCCAGCCCTGGGCCAGTTGTTACGGCGATGGCATCAATTTTTGGTTTTTCATATCTTGCCAGAAACACTTTCAGCATTTTGTGCAACTTGTCTTCCCTTTCAAGAATCTTTTTTAGCGCCTGATCGGCCGTGTTTTTTTTAGCATTTTTATTTAACAACCTAGATTGTCTCAACGCTTTTTCCAAAACCGGTACCAGGTTCTTCTGGTGTTCTCTCTTTGCCAGCATAGGATACACCCCGCCCCATTTTTTATGGACTTCTATTTGGGAGGAAACAATATTCGCTAAAACGCTAAAAGCCGGGTCTTTGCCAGAGCCTGATTTAACAATTGATATGCCTGTATCGTCGCAAGAGGTTTCAATTGCCAGGATTGTTGTCCCTTTTTTCATAATTGTTTATCCTATCTGAAACATTGATTTTTTTCAATTATCAGGTTAAAATACGGCTAAATTTGTGGCCCCATCGTCTAACGGTTCAGGACGTGTCCCTTTCAAGGACAAAATAGGGGTTCGACTCCCCTTGGGGCCGCCACTTAATATTATGCTAAATGATTATTTCACGGCGGGAAAAGCCAGTGATTTGAAAAATTGGAAAGACCGTTCTATTTTTCGTCTTTTTGAAATTTTGCCCGGAGCTTTTTCTTGGAGCGCCATAATTCTGGCTTTTGTTCTTTCTTGGAAGGCGCCTCTATACGTGTCGGTTTTCATTATTCTTTTCTCCTTTTTTTGGTTCTTCCGCACCATTTATTTTTCCATTCATCTTTGGGCAGGTTACAAAAAGATGGCCGAACACGAGAAAACCGATTGGCTGGGAAAGCTGAATCAGCTTAAGCCCGAGGATTATAGTTTGAAGATTAGGGATTGGTCTGATATTTACCAGTTGGTAGTGATACCAATGTACCAAGAGCCTTTAGTGGTTGTCAGAGACAGTTTCAACGCGCTTTTAAAGAATGATTATCCTGAAGATAAAATGATTGTTGTTTTGGCCTGCGAAGAAAGAGTGAGAAAGGAAGTTTTTGAGACTGCTCAAAAAGTTGAAGAAGAGTTTAAAAACAAGTTCTTTAAGCTTTTGGTAACTTGGCACCCTGATGATATTGTGGGCGAGATAATAGGAAAGGGGTCTAATGAAACCTGGGCTGCGAAGAAAGCCAAAGAATTAATAGTTGATCCTTTAAAGATTCCTTATGAAAGAATTATCTTTTCTTCTTTTGATGTTGATACCTGCGTGTACCCGAAGTATTTCACCTGTCTAGCTTACCATTATTTAACAGCTGAAAAACCCACTCGAACAAGCTTTCAGCCAGTGCCGCTTTTTGTCAATAATATCTGGCAGGCGCCGGTATTCTCAAGAATCATTTCTTTCTCTTCCACTTTTTGGCATACCATGAACCAAGAACGGGCAGAGAAACTGATTACTTTTTCCTCTCATTCAATGAGCTTTGCTCCTTTAGTGGACATCGGCTTCAAGCAAACCAATGTTGTTTCTGACGATTCTCGGATTTTCTGGCAGTGCTTTCTAAAATACGATGGTGATTACAGGGTACAGCCTTTGTATTATCCTCTCTCTATGGACGCTAATGTAGCAAAGAGTTTTTGGCAAACTTTGAAGAATCTGTATAAGCAGCAAAGAAGGTGGGCCTACGGCGTAGGCGACATACCATATTTTCTTTTTGGATTTTTGAAGAATAAAAAGATTCCTCTTCGGAGAAAGTTTTCTTTAGGTCTTGAATTGATTGAGGGCCACTTTTCCTGGGCCGTAGCCAGTATCCTTATTTTCCTTTTAGGCTGGCTGCCGTCATTTGTCGGAGGGTTTGATTTTTCTCACAGTATTATCTCTTACAATCTCTCAACGATAGTCGGCCGCGTTATGACTTTGGCAATGGTTGGCATTATTGCCTCTTGCTATTTCAGTTTGATTTTGCTTCCGCCAAAACCTCAGGGTGATAGCAAATTCAGATACTTGATTTTTGCCGTCAGCTGGATTTTGTGCCCGTTGATTATGGTGTTCTTTGTTTCTATCCCAGCTTTCGACGCTCAAACTCGCTGGATGTTCGGAAGATATATGGGGTTTTGGGCCACTGAGAAAGTTCGGAAATAGCTTTCTACTCCAAGTGAATCTTTTCTCTGAATCTTTTTACCCGTTCTGCCAGGGCGGGATATTTTTTGAGCTGAGGGTCTTCTTGCAAGAGATCTTTGGCAGCTTGGCGGGTTTTTTCCACCAACCTTATATCCTTCAGAGAATCCATTATTAAATCCGGGAAGCCCCATTGCCGGTTTCCAGCCAATTC
>CAYYDH010000062.1:0-2689 GCA_964470615.1 uncultured Candidatus Saccharibacteria bacterium | reverse complement strand
CAAGCGACGGACCGTGTTCGAGCCCGAAGGCATAACCTTGCCGCCACCTGGTCAATAAACAAACAGGGCTCGTCTATAACAGACGAGCTTTTTCTTTGCGAAATGATATAAATATGATTAAATAAACTATTATGGCGGAAGTTAAAATCTTAATCGAAGGATATACATCAGCCGATTCAGGACAAGGCGGGGAAGAAAAAACTTGCCCGACTATAACATTGGTTAAAGATAAAGATGTTGTGATGGTGGTTGACCCGGGGACGGTTGATGACCAAAAGATAATTGTTAATGCCTTGGAGAAAGAAGGACTAGCGATTGAGGATGTTAACGTTGTCTGCATAACTCATTCGCACATTGACCACTACCGGAATATCGGTATGTTTCCTGAAGCTAAAACACTGGAATACTTTGGCTTGTGGGATGGCGGAAGCGTCCAGGATTGGAAAGAACAATTTACCGATGATATTAGGGTTGTAAAAACGCCAGGGCATAATTACGACGCCATTACTCTTTTTGTAAAAACAGATAAGGGGACGGTTGCTGTCTGCGGAGATGTCTTTTGGAAAGAGAACTTGCCAGAAAACGACCCCTACGCTTCCGATTCCGAGAAGCTCAAAGAAAGCCGTAGAAAGGTTATTGAAATGGCTGATTGGATAATTCCTGGCCACGGTAAGATGTATAAAGCGAAATAATCTTATGAAAATTGCTATTTGCGGTAGTATGTATTTTGCTAAAGAAATGCTGAGAGCGAAAGAACAGCTTGAGAAAATGGGACATAGGACAGTTTTGCCCGAAGACGTTTATCTTTGTCTTGAAAAACCAGATTTGAACATGGATTTGAAGCATTGCCTAGAAACCGATATTCAGAAAAAATGCTTTGATGGTATCGCTGAAAGTGATGCGATTTTAGTGATGAATATTGATAAAAACGGGATTAAAAACTATATCGGGGGAGCAACCTTAATGGAGATTGGGCTAGCCATGCATTTGAACAAAAGAGTATTTTTGTTTAACCCAGCGCCGGAAACAAAAGATCTAAGGTATGCCCACGAAGTACTTCTGGCGAGGCCAATAATCTTGAATGGAGATTTAAATAAAATCAATCATTATGAAAACTAAACGAGTTTTTACCCAGACATTTGGATGCGCTTCGGCGATAATTGAGAAAAACGGTAAGTTTCTATTGGTGAAGGAGGCGAACAAAGGACTAGATACTGGCAAATGGAATCATCCAGGTGGCTGGATAGAGGTTGGAGAAAGTCCTATCGAGACAGTTATAAAAGAAGTTGGAGAGGAAACGGGACATGGTTTTACTCCGACCGGCGTATTGGCGTTTATTCACTTGTCCGAGGAGATTTTGCTAGGTTGGGCGGAGAAGTGCACCATCCAATAAAAATTGTTTTTACTGGTATAATTTCTCAAGAAAGAAAAGAAAATTTAGCTGATGATGTCTCTGAAATAGAGTGGTTTGCGACCGAAGAGATTGACAAGATGGATGAAAAAACACTTCGAGATTTGGATATAAAAAAGATTATTAAAAATTATCTTAAGGGTAAAATTTACCCATTAGATATAATAAGTCATACAATGGTCAAATAGGAAGTATCGTCACCTCGGTTGCGGCCGGGGCGATTTTGTTTTTGCTGTTGACTAATTATTTAAAATAAACTATAATAGTGACGGTTCTTTTCGGGGGAAAACTAGCTAAGAGGAGATGGTCTTATGATTGAGACTCGCCGCGCCGTTCCTGTGGCTGCGCCTGGCCGTGACTTCATGGCCACGATTTATCCTGTGTTGGTGATGGAGGGGGCAAAGACGTTCTTAAGGAAAGGAGGAAACGGGCCTAACGGTCTTGCCTTGCTTGGCGAAGTGGTTGGAGAAGTTTTCGGAGTTAATGCTCCTTCTCACGCTGCCAATGACATTCTGGCTTTATGTCGTCAGAAGGTTCGGAGGGCAAGACATTAATAGCCTAGTTTTTCAACACCCTCGTGGTATGTCCACGGGGGTTTCTTTTTGAGCGGATTCAGTTTGACATTAGAAAGTGGAACTGGTTAATATGGAACCAGTGGTTCTTTGATATTGGATATAGTGTGAGGCAGAAGGAGGTTAGAGATGAGCCAGGCGCTGGGATGGCTGTTGGCTAATCCGCCGAAGTGTCCGGATTGTTGCATTGAGATGGATTTGGAATCAAAGCCAGTTCCTGAAGCCGAATCGGTGCGTTTTACCTGCTCTAATTGCGGGCGGGAAAAAGTAGTTCCTACACAGGAAATAACGGCTGGTGAGTAATGTGATCACAACGGGTTAATCTCCAAGATTAACCCGTTTTATTTCCTGTGCTATAATGTTTGTTATGAACGCCATAGAAGTTAAAAACTTAGTAAAGGATTTTAAACAGCTCGTAGCGGTCGATAATATCACCTTCGACGTCAATCAGGGCGAGATTTTTGCTTTTTTGGGACCCAATGGCGCCGGCAAAACAACAACGATAAAGATGCTGACAACTTTACTTAAACCGACGAGCGGAAAGATAAAAATCAATGGTTTTGACCCCATGGAAAAACAGCACCAGGTACGCTGTTCTTTTGGCATTGTTTTTCAAGACCCGAGCTTAGATGATGAGCTTACTGCTTTAGAAAACATGGAATTTCACGGAGTGCTTTACAGTGTTCCAAAAGAGATCCGTCGGGCG
>CAYYDH010000061.1:0-2740 GCA_964470615.1 uncultured Candidatus Saccharibacteria bacterium | reverse complement strand
GGAGGCAAAGGCATGCCAGCTGAGGCTGTTCCGGCCGGACCCGTCGGCATTACTGTTTTTCTAGCCAGGGCCTTTGACTTCGGAGCCGGCTTCTTCTTATACTTCATCGGCGCTATAGCCGTTCTAGTGGCAATATCCAATCTATTCCCGATACCGGCTTTAGACGGAGGCAAATTACTTTTTCTTTTGATTGAAAAGGTTCGCAATAAGCCAGTTTCTGTTAAAATAGAACAAGGGATCACTGCCACCTTTTATGTCTTGTTAATTATTCTTTTGGTGTTCGTGACGATAAAGTTTGACATACCCCGTCTATTTGATTTTATTAAATCAGGGTAAAAAATATGAAACAATCTCAACTTTTCTATAGAACGGAAAAATCAGCGCCAAAAGAAGCCGAGGCTGTTTCCCATAAGCTTCTTTTGAGGGCCGGTTTTATCGACCAGTTAATGGCCGGCGTTTATACCTTCCTGCCTCTTGGTTTGAAGGTTCTTAAAAAGATTGAGTGTATTATCCGTCAGAACATGATAGATTTGGGCGGCCAGGAAATACTGATGCCGGCTTTGAATCCCAAAGAGAACTGGCAGAAGACCGGGCGCTGGTCAAGCTTTGACGCTTTGTTCAAGCTTAAAGGGTCAGGCGACAAGGATTATGCTTTAGCCCCGACTCACGAGGAAATCATAGCTCCTTTAGCCAGAAGCATTGTTTTCTCTTATAAAGACCTGCCTTTCTATTTGTTTCAGATCCAGACCAAGTTCCGCAACGAAGCTAGGGCAAAGTCCGGCATTTTAAGAACCAGGGAGTTTCTGATGAAAGACCTTTACTCTTTTCATGCCGATGAGCAAGATCTGGACGATTACTATTTGAAAGCAGCTAAAACCTATCTGGAGATCTACGAGGAATGCGGCATAGGAAAAGACACTTATCAGACCTTGGCTTCAGGCGGTACTTTTTCCAAGTTTTCCCACGAGTTTCAAACAGTTACTGAATCAGGAGAAGACGTAATTCATATCTGTGAGGAGTGCGGTATTGCCATTAACGATACGATAAAAGAAGAGAATAAGGTTTGTCCTAACTTTCCCTGCCGTTCAACTAAGTTCAGGAAGGCAAAAGCCGTTGAAGTGGGCAATATTTTTAAGCTGGGAACAAAGTATTCTTTGCCTTTCGGCCTGAAGTTTAGATCCAAAGACGGAGTTGAGAAGCTAGTGACCATGGGCTGCTACGGCATAGGCCTGGGCCGGTTAATGGGTGCTATTGTTGAAGTGAATAACGACAAGGACGGGATTATTTGGCCTTCAGCTGTAGCTCCTTTCCAGGTTCACTTGGTTCAGATTGGGGATTCGGCAAAGATAAAAAAGATTGCTGAGAAAATATACCAAAATGGACAGAAAGCAGGCCTTGAAGTATTATACGATGATAGAAAAGATAAAGCTGCCGGTGAAAAGTTTGTTGAAGCGGATTTAATCGGATTGCCTTACAGGTTGATAGTAAGCGACAGAACGGTGGCTAAAAATTCTGTTGAGTTTAAGGCACGTTCCAGCGTTAAGACAGAACTGGTAAAGACAAGCCAGATTGTCTCTTTCTTAAAAAAGAAATGCTAAATTTTAATAAGAACAAATTCCTATCATATTTTTCAGATGACATTGCCATTGACCTAGGCACGGCCACGTCTTTAGTTTACGTCAGGGGAAAGGGGATAGTGATAAACGAACCGTCGGTTGTCGCCTTGAACCAAAAAACCGGCCAGATACTGGCTATTGGTAAAGAGGCAAAGAAAATGGTAGGTCGCACCCCGGCCTATATCACTGCCACCAGGCCCTTGGTCAACGGCGTTATTTCTGACTTTGAGGTGACCGAGCAGATGCTCAAGTATTTTATTGAACGGGCAAACAAGAGAAAGTTCCCGCTCGGCTTCCGTTCCCGAGTTATTATCGGTATTCCTTATGGGGTTACTGAAGTGGAAAAGAAAGCAGTCTGCGATGCAGCTAAAAATGCCGGCGCCAAAGAAGTGTTTTTAATAGAAGAGCCAATGGCTTCGGCTATAGGAGCTCGTTTGGATGTGCAGGAAGCTGAAGGAAACTTTGTTGTTGATATTGGCGGAGGTACAACCGAAGTAGCTGTTATTTCTTTGGGCGGCATAGTATTAGCTAAAAGCTTAAGAGTGGCCGGAGACAAGCTGAACGACGATATTATCAGGTTTGCCCAAGAAGAATACAAGCTGTTGATAGGCGAGCGAGCAGCTGAAAACATTAAGATCGGAATAGGCTCAGCGTATCCTATGAAAGAGAGGAAAGAATTGCCCCTAAGGGGCAGAAACTTGATAACCGGGCTGCCAGAGGAGATCTTAGTGTCTGATGAAGAGATAAGAAGAGCTTTGGCAAAGTCTGTGAGGCAGATTATTACGGCTGTCAAAACAACCGTTGAAGAGACCCCGCCGGAATTGCTGGCTGATATCATGGCTAAGGGAATTCACCTTTCGGGCGGAGGCAGTCTTTTATCCGGTTTGGATATTTTGATCCAGGAGGAAACAAAAATTCCTACCAAGATCATTGAAGACCCGATGACTGCAGTGGTCAGAGGAGCAGGAATGGTTTTGGAAAACATTGACGATCTCCATGAAGTTTTAGCCGATACGCAATTCTTAGAAGCGCCAAGATAAAATGATAAATAAAGAAGACGTTAACCACATTGCTAAATTAGCCCGCTTGGGAATTAGCAAGAAAGAAGAAGAAAAGTTTCAGAA
>CAYYDH010000060.1:0-2762 GCA_964470615.1 uncultured Candidatus Saccharibacteria bacterium | reverse complement strand
TAAATGAATATAAGATTAACCATTCTACTTTCTTCCCAGTTCTTAGCCAAGGCGATGTTTCAATTTCTTTGCCCCTGAAAAGCTCTTTAAGCGGAGGAGTTGCCGATCTTTCAGCAGAGATTTATTCCTACGATTTGTTGGACGAAAACTCCAAACTTACTCAGTATAGCCAAGAAAAAGAGATTTTTTTGAAACCGTCAGAGCAATTGGTAGAATTTGAATTTTTAGGCCTGAAGCCAGGCGCCTATGTTGCCAAGATTGTAGTCGGAGGAGATGGTCAAAAATCAACAGCAGATGTTAGATTTAGCGTAACAGGCGGAAAAGCCAGATTTATCTCGGCCGGAATCAAAGATTTTCCTCTTCAAAAAGGAAAAGAGACTTCTCTGTTTTCCTGCTTTTCCAATTCCAGCGATATTTCCAGTACTTTTTTGGGTCGAGCTGAAGTCCAGTTGAAAGAAAAGAAAACAGGAGAAGTTCTTGCTCAAATGGATTATTTGGGGACCATTAAGGCAAAAGAGATTTCTCTTACAAAGAATTTTACACCAAAGAAAGATTATACCGATTTGGTTCTAGTTTCTAGGATGTATAACAGCATGGGCAAGATAGTCGATGAGGTAATAACAGATTACAATATTGACGATTTTACGAAACTGCCTTCGCCTATATCCTTAAAAAGAATCATTGCTTCTGTGCTAATGGTTGTTGCCGCTCTTCTCTGCTTATACTTTGTCGTTAAGCTGATCAAAGAAAGGGGTGATAAAAAAATCAGGATTTTACTCATTATCTTAGTAATCGTTATCCTTGTCCTTTTCGTATTCTTTGTTCAAGATACAGTAAAGGTTTGGTCTTCAACTGCTTCATACCCTCCTGTCGCATCCTGGGGGACTGTAAATTTTAGCTGTATAGGCGGAGATCAGCCTTGCTGCCAAAATTGGTATAGTTTGTGGAGTGGAATGGGGGTGGATTGGATTCCGATTGGGACAGAACAGCAAATTAAAACCCAATTTACTCATGAGATATTGAAAACTTCTAACGGCACTTCTTTATCTCCGGCCTCAGTTCCTGGTACACGTACAAACGTTAGCTTGGGGGACATAATAGAAGATTTATCGATTCCATGGGGGGAGTATAAAGAGAATACCGGTTACATATATACCCCCTCAATCAATTGGCTTGAAAGCACTGGTATGGACGGTTCTGGCGTTTATTATTCTGACCCTACTGGTCCCAGCCAGGGGCTTAACCCGACCATCAGAAGATGTGTCCTTGCAGATGCTGATGACAATCAGTGTCCTCCATGCAATCCCGGACAACCAGAATGTGGCGGGAGCACAATCGTTCCTAGGTTTGATCTTATGCCCGAAAGTGTTGGGAAAGGCGCCTTTGATAGTTGGTGCAATAATGCTTACAATTATTCTTATACAGATAGCAATTTTAGTTCACCATTGGATACTCATTTGATACGGTACGATGTGAGCCAGATGAGTTCGATCCCCAACAACTGGTATTACGGGTCGCAAAGCGCTGCTTGCATTGGCACTCAAATCAACTGCGAGCGGACTATGTATCTTGATGTTACTGGACCCTTGGAGTGTACCCTCACAAACGATAGCACTGGCGCTACTTGCAGCACCGCAGGACCAGTATACTGCGACTCAGAAGGGGTAAAGGGCGTTTCAATATCTTCCCGATGCGTTCCGACCGGCATTGGCCCTGCGACAATAGAAGTGAGGCACTCGTTTAACTGTTTTGCCTATTTTGACAGAGGCGTTTTTGTCCAAGTTGAAAAAGTACCAAAAGATTTTTGGTGGCCTTTTGACTACGACTGCGCAGCCGGAGAACAGTGTTGGTGTAAGGGGTATTATGAAGAAAATGAAATTACCGGCCAAGACTGTGCCGGTTTATACTACCCGATGAAAATGACAGCTCCAATTGAAGTTTCTTCTCTTGGTCAAACTTACAATATAGATATTGTCGGTTCCAGGGTGGAAGTATCTGCAACAGATAGCGGGTTTCTTAAGGCAGCGGTGATAGGGCCGATTGTTCTTAATAAAAGAGATTTTGCACCACCGAAAGCCGTAACCTATACTTTCAAGTATAATGATATGTATCCCGGGCCAGAAGGAGTTCCTACTATTGCCGAAGTTAATTGCGGTAATGGTACTGGCGGGTCATTCCTCGGCAGCATTGGCGATTCTTGCGGTTCTAATCCCGGCGGTAATAACGAAGGAACTTGCGCTATCCAATGCGAATACAATAACCCCCCTGTGGGAGATTACGAAGTTTATCTCAGAATCAACAATGATGAAAAGTTTGCTGAAACCACAATTCCTCTTAAAGTAGTTGAGCTTAGCGTTGATTTGAAGGCAGATGATGCTTATCCTCCCGAAGGAACCTGGCACGATCCTTTGAATACGACAGAATCTTTCGCAGACTTAATTGATCTTAAGGCAGTAGTGACCAAAAGTAGCAATCTTTCAAGTAACTTTCACTATACGTTTTACTGCACTAAGGGCGGTTCTGTCACCGTAGGGATTGATGATGGCATAACCGTAATTCCCGAAGCCGATATCTGCAAGTATGGATATAGTGGCTCTGGAATCGATAACCATATTGCCAACGTGGTTGCGTATAACTCTGACTACCCGGGTTTGACAGTCGAAGATGATGCGACAATAAACATTGGCAGTGGCGGGTCTTATCGGGTATCTGCGATTAACCTTTCTGCTGCTCCGGTGGATTGTTGTTTCCACACCAACGCC
>CAYYDH010000059.1:0-2765 GCA_964470615.1 uncultured Candidatus Saccharibacteria bacterium | reverse complement strand
AAAAGATTAAAGGGGCGACGGCTATACCCGAGAAAGAAGAAAGGAGAATTGAGATAAGAGGCCGGGATTTGATTTCCGGGCTGACCCAGAATATTAAAATATCTTCCAATGAAATTTGCGAGGCAATCTCGGATAAGTTAGCTGAGATTATTCAGATAATAAAGGTGGTTTTGAGGGAGACGCCCCCTGAGCTTTCAGCTGACATTATGGATAAAGGAATGATTATTTCTGGCGGCGGTGCCTTATTGCGAAACATTGACGAACTGATCGCCCAGGCTACCGGCGTTCCCTGCTTTATTGCCGAAGACGCCTTGCTCTGCGTTGCCAAGGGGACAGGAATCGTTTTAGACAACTTAGAGGCGTATAAGAAGAGCATAATGATTAAGAAATAGAAATGCTTGGCCATAAAAAACAATGGCAGTTTCTTAAAAAAGCAGCAGAAAAAGGAAAGATTTCCCACGCCCTTTTATTTTACGGGCCAGAGCAGACAGGGAAGAGGACCTTAGCAATAGAGTTTGCCAAGTTCTTAAATTGCCAAGGAGCCAAAAAACCCTGCGGTTCATGCAAAAGCTGCCAAGACATTGAAAAAGGAACCTGGCCGGATTTAGCCTTAGTATGTCTAAAGGAGGGCAAGGGAGAGATACAGATTTCTCAGATAAGGGAATTGGCTTGGACAATGTCGCTAAAGCCCCATTCTTCTGACTTTAAGATAGCAATAGTAGACCAGGCTCATCTTATGAACCAGGAAGCCCAGAACTGCTTCTTAAAGCTTCTTGAAGAACCGAGAGGAAATGCTGTCTTGATTTTAGTAACCGAGCACCCTGACACATTATTCTCAACCATTCTTTCTAGAGTCCAGAAGATAAAGTTCTTTCCTGTGGGGAACGAAGAGATTGAAAAAGCTCTTGTTGAAAAAGGATTGTCTGCTGAAAAAGCAAAGATATTTACTGCCTTTTCTTTCGGCAAGCCGGGTTTGGCCAACAGTTTCTTTGAAGAGCCTGCTAGGATTGAAAAACAAAAGGAGATTGTTTCTGATCTTATCAAAATCAGCCAGGCTGATTTATCAACCAGATTTAGCTACGCTAAAAGAATGATTGATGAAAAATCCGAGGATTCCGGCAAGAGCTTAAAAAAAGTATTGCAGATTTGGCTAAGATACTTTCGCAAGGTTTTCTTGCTAAAGCTGGCCGGTGATTCAAAAGAAAAGTTCTTTAACCACTATTCTTTAGCTAAAATAATGGAAATCATCCGTTCAATTCAATCAACCGAGTCCATTCTTTCAACAACCAATGCCAACCCCAGGTTGGCTTTAGAAATATTATTAATGGAAATTTAAATAACTATGTATAAAGAGATAATAAACAAGATCAAGCCGGAGCTGGATAAAACAATCGCTTTCTTAGAAAGAGAAGTTTCTAAGGTTCACACTGGTAGGGCATCGCCAGCCTTGGTGGAGGACGTGGTGGTTGAATGCTTTGGCGAAAAGTTTCCTTTAAAGCAGTTGGCTGCTTTGTCTACGCCAGAACCCAAGGTGATTGTTGTTCAGCCTTGGGACAAATCTTACGTTGAGCCGATTGAAAAAGCAATTTCGCAGATTGGAATGGGTTTGTCGGCAGTTGTTGATAAAGATATTATTCGTATTTCTTTGCCTCTATTGAGCGACGAATACAGGAAGAATCTTGCGCGTCTCTTGTCAGAAAAGCAGGAAGAATCAAGAAAGACAATAAGGCGCTGGCGGGAAGAAGCCTGGCGGGAGATTCAGGACAAAGCCAGAGAAAAGCTGATCAGAGAAGACGATAAGTTCAAGGCTAAAGACGACCTGCAGGACTTAGTTGAGGAGTATAATAAAAAGATAGACGAGATAGGTGAGAAGAAAAAGAAGGAAATAACAGAATAGCTTATGATATTAACCATTATTATCGCCTTTTTATCGCTTATCGTGCTGATCTCTATTCACGAGCTCGGCCATTTTCTGTTTGCCAAGAAGTTCGGGGTTGAGGTGGAAGAGTTTGGCATAGGGTATCCGCCCAGAATCTTCGGAAGAAAGATCGGGAAAACTGTTTATTCTTTAAACATTCTGCCCTTTGGTGCTTTTGTGAAGATCCGCGGAGAAGAGGGCGGCATAGAAGACTATCGAAGCTTTTCAGGAAAGCCGATTTGGCAAAGATTCTTAATTGTTTTCGGGGGAGTAGCTGCTTTTTGGGTGGTAGCAGCAGTTCTTTTCACGATCGTATTTCTTATAGGCGCTGAGGTTCCGGTGCCTGACGATACAGGTTCTACTCCGGTTGAAGCCAGAGTCATAATCACAGAAATTACTCCAGGTTCGCCGGCTGGATTAGCTGGCCTGCAAGCTGGCGATACTGTTTTGAAAGCATCTTGGCAGGAAGATATTGTTGATATTGATAAGATTGCTGACTTTCAGAGCTTTGTTGATTCGCACAAAGGCCAAGAGGTAAGCTTGGATATTCAACGAGGCAAAGAAGCTCTTAAAATTGGCGTAGTGCCGCGGTCAGATCCGCCAGCAGGGCAGGGTCCCTTGGGAGTCGGGCTGCAGAGAATGGCCAAGATTATTGAAAAGCATGTTTGGTATGAAGCTCCGGTCCAGGGGGTTATTTACTGCGGAAAAGTAACCGGCCAGGCGCTGAAAGGCTTTGCTAAGATTATTGGAGATTTATTCGGAGGCAAAGGCATGCCAGCTGAGGCTGTTCCGGCCGGACCCGTCGGCATTACTATTTTTCTAGCCAGGGCCTTTGATTTCGGAGCTG
>CAYYDH010000058.1:0-2782 GCA_964470615.1 uncultured Candidatus Saccharibacteria bacterium | reverse complement strand
ATCGAGGTGCCGAACAGAGCCGTTGATATGGACTCGCGGGCTCTACTAGCCTGTTATCCCCGGGGTAACTTTTGGTTGATGATCTTCGAGTTTTCTATGAAAGCTCGTCGGTTCACTAAGTTCTGGTTTCCCAACTGCTCGCGATATCCCGCTCGCAGTAAAGCCAGCTTGTGCCTTTACACGACCACTCCGATTTCCATCCGGAGCTAGCTGACCTTTAAACGCCTCCATTACTCTTTGGGAGGCAAGTGCCCCACTTAAACTGACCGCCAAACACTGTTTCCCGCCTGTGGCGGGGTTAGAATGATGATTTTAAAAGAGTGGTGTTTCATTGGCGACTCCACCCCTTCCGAAAAAGAGGTCTCAAAGTCTCCCACCTACGCTACGCATCTAAAATCAAAACTCAATATTTGGCTACAGTAAAGCTCCCGGGGTCTTTCCGTCTAGCCGCAGATAAAGCGCATCTTCACGCTTGTTGCATTTTCATCGGGCAATTCCTGGAGACAGTTCTCTAGTCGTTAAACCTTTCATGCGGGCCGGAACTTACCCGGCAAGGGGTTACGCTACCTTTGGACGATTATAGTTATCGCCGACGTTCACTGGTGCTTCACTCATTCAGCCCATGCCTTGCGGCATAGACCGACAAGATTAACATTCCAGCACTGGTCAGGTCTCAGCCCCTATACATCATCTTACGATTTCAGCAGGGACCTGTGTTTTTGATAAACAGTCGCTAGAGAGTCTTTAGTTGCAGCCCTTTTCCTTTCGGAAAGGGCAGCCCATCTCGCGAACTTACGGGCGCTTGTTTGCCGAGTTCCTTCAGGAACTTTCACCCGTTCACCTTGGCATAATTATGCCCGCCCACCTGTGTCGGTTTTCGGTACGGATTCAACGTTTGTAGCTTCTTAAAGAATTTTCTGGAGAGCTTGCTGGTCCGGATTTGCTTTGGCGAACCAAAGCATTTTGTCTACTCTTGAAAAATCTCAAGCAGACAATGGAAATCCAATAAGCCACCCGGATTACTAAACTCTGTCAACTTTAAGAATAAAACGCTGAAGGGCCGGAATATTAACCGGCTGTCCATCGGATACGCCTTTCGGCTTTTCCTTAGGATCGCCTAACCCTTGGCTGATTGTCATTGCCAAGGAAACCTTAGGCTTACGGTGTGCAGGGATTTCACCTGCATTGTGATTACTCATTCCAACATTTTCTCTCCTTAGCGCTCCAGCAAACCTTACAGTTCGCCTTCGCAGCGCTAAAGATGCTCCCCTACCCCGTACGCAGTAAACTGCGCACAGCCTTGTCTTCGGTACTGAACTTTAGCCCCGGAAATCTTCGGCGCAGAACTCCTTAGTTAGTAAGCTGTTACGCACTTTTTAAAGGGTAGCTGCTTCTAAGCTAACCTCCTAACTATCAGAGGAATTCTACTTCCTTAATAACACTTAGCTCAGTTTAGGGACCTTAGATGAAGATCTGGGCTGTTTCCCTCTCGACTATGGAGCTTAGCCCCCACAGTCTGACTGCCGGCACAATAAATACAGCATTCGGAGTTTGGTTGGAAAGACTGGTCAAAGACCAAGTAATTCCATCCAGTGCTCTACCTCTGTATTCAGGCTGCCGACGCTAGCCCTAAAGCTATTTCGGGGAGAACCAGCTATTCCCAAGCTCGATTAGCTTTTCACTCCTTACCACAGTTCATCACAGAATATTGAACGATTCACGTGTTCGAGCCTTCCCCCGCATTTCTGCGGGGTTCACTCTGACCATGGCAAGCTCGCATTGGCTTCGGGTCTTACGCAAAGAACCATATTTCGCGCTTTTAACGCTCGCTTTCGCTGTGCTTCCGCCCCAGAAGGGCTTAGGCAAGCTCCTTGCGTAAAGTCGTTGGATCATTCTTCAATAGGCACGCCGTCACCAAAACCCTTGCGGGTTAGGCTCCGACTCCTTGTAAGCATGATGGTTTCAGGTTCTATTTCAACGGGGTCATCCCCCTGCTTTTCACCTTTCCCTCACGGTACTAGTTCACTATCGGGGATATTGTAGTATTTAGCCTTGGCCGTATAGTTCGGCCTGCTTCCCTCAGGGTTGTCTTTTCCCGAGGTACTCAAGAAACATAGCAAGGAGCATAAAGTGTTTTTTAAATACGGGACTATTACCCTCTATGGTGCGCCTTTCCAGGGCGCTTCTTTTAAACAGAACTTTATCTAAATGTTCTCCCTCGGCAGAAATCCCTCACTATTCAAAAAATAGTGAAGGATGCCCCCGACGCCATATCCTTTCAACCCCCCTCACCTTTTAATTGCTTAAAAGGTGAAGAGTTTAGGCTCTTCCCTTTTCGCTCGCCGCTATTAAGGGAATAAAAAGTTTTTCTATTTTCCTCCGCTTACTGAAATGTTTTACTTCAGCGGGTTCGCTTTCCGCATTACTGCGGAACAATCACGGTTTTCGTGATTAGGTTTTCCCATTCGGAAATCCCCGGATCAAAGGTTGCTAGACACCTCCCCGAGGCTTATCGCAGTCACGCCACGTCCTTCATCGCCTCAATATCCCAAGGCATCCACCATCTGCTTGTAATTAATTTTATTTCTCTTTTTTTGCAAGATGCACTTTTGGCTAATAATTAATGTTTGCGACATTAATCGGTATTTAGTTTTCAAGGTCCTTTCCTACCTGTCCTACGGTTAACAAAAAACCGCTTAGGGAAGCGGTTTCAGAATATCACAAAAAAGGCGAACACTACCCGCTTCCTTTGGTTTTTGTTTTATTAACAGTTGTTCTCATA
>CAYYDH010000057.1:0-2803 GCA_964470615.1 uncultured Candidatus Saccharibacteria bacterium | reverse complement strand
CTGCGGTTGGGGCGGCAAAATGGACTGGCGGCAAAATCACCGGCGCCACTGGAGGGGCAAGTCTGCTTGCTAAAGGCGGAGCAAAAGCGGGCGGGAGAGGATTAATGGCTGGAGCTGATAAAATGAGTGGAGGAAGAGCATCGCAAGCGGTTCAATCGGTTAAGGGCAGCGTTGGCAGAACCATGGAAAGAATGAGCTGGCTGACTGGGCGCAAAGAGGGAACCACCGCCACTAATGAAAACGCCAAGGTAGAAGAAGAGAAAAAGAATGCTGAAGCGTTGTTTAACAGTTCAAATGCCTCCGATAACGCAAGAGCCAAGAATATTACTAGAACAAGCCGTGGCGCCAAAAAAGCAGGATTTCTCGCCGCAGCCATATCCACTAATAATCTTAGTTCCACATATAAGGGTGCTGATGGTAAGGTTGATGTAGCTGCGATTGAAAAAGATTTAAGCTACAGCAAACAATTTGGAGGTAAAAACCCGAGAAGAGACGCCACAAAACAAGTTCCTACTTTAGCAGCTACAGATTGGCCAACAGTTTCTAAAATCAAGGATGAACATCCTTTGTGGAATAATGCTCAAGCCCAGCATGAAGCTGTTGTTAGGGCCGTAGGAAAAGTGCCGGAAGATGATCTAAACAAAGACTTGGCTGATGCGCTTAGCCCTGCAGAAATAAGAGATGCTGGAGCGAGAATGACAAACCGAAGAAAGCAAGCTTTCCAAAGAAGCGCGTATGAAGCCACGAGGCAACAAAGACGCGCAATGCCATCAACCACCATTGCAGAAAGACAAGCAAGAGCTGAAACATATAGGAAAGAACGCGAACTCAGAAATTTAATTTAAAATTTGGATTATGGAAAACAACAATCAAAAAAGGATAACCTTTGAGGGAGATAAAGACCCTAATGATGTTATTATAGAAATTCTAAAAAATAACGGATTTAACGAAACACTTGATGAATATATTGAAAAAACGGATAAAAATATCGAACCATGGTTCGATATCCTGTATCGGGCTGGAAAAAAACTATTTACAGAAGATATAACAGATGATGAATTTTTAATAACGGTTCAACAAAAACTTAATACGTCAGAAGAAATATCAAAAAGAATACTCGATGAAATCAAAAAAAATTTGTTTCCATTAGCGAGAATACTGACAAAAGAAGAACTCGAGCAAGAATCCTCAGATATTGGAACACCAGATGTTTTACCAAAAATTAAACCTCCTATTGGGGTGGCAGAGATTTTGGAAAAACCAAGGACGGGAATGCCTGAAAAAAAGGTTATAGAACCCCCGCAAGATGAGAAGGTTGTTGCTCCTGCGCCAAAAAGAAAATCACGATTGCCGCGCAAGCCGGTTGTAGAAGAGTCTGTGCCCGAACAACCGAAAAGGCAGAAAAGCGGGCCGGATAAATATAGGGAACCCATAGGATAAAAAATTACAAAAGAAAGGGGCGAGTCGCGTAAAGCGCTCGCCCTTTTTGATTCCGCCTTGGCGGAACCCTGCTTAGTCAATCCTCTTCATCCATCTCTTTTTCCAGCTCTTCGAGAGTCATGTCCTCGGACTTCTTGCCACTCTTACCACCCTTGTCGCCGGGGTTATTAGGGCCGGCGCTGGGCTGATTGTCGGGCGCTGCACCACCCTTTGCCAGGCTGATGAGCGCGGCGAGCGTGCCCGTGACCGAGTCCAAGGACGTACCATCGGCGTTTCCAAAAAGATTGGGCTTAATGCCAAGAGCCCTTTGAGCAACCACTTGGTTTGCTTTCGCAACCATGGCTTCCAACTTTTTTCTGCCCTTAGGAGTTTTCTCAAGCTCTTTTCTGGCTTCATCTCCACCAGTAGTGAGCTTCGCCAGATCTCCCTCGAGACCCATAGACAGAGCCTCGTTCTCCAACATTCCTCCAAGAATCTCCTGAGCGCCGGCGGCAGTCTTAAGCTTCTGTCTTTTTCTCTCGGCAAAAGACTTTTGGTCCTCCTCAAGCAATCCAACATCCATGATGGATATGCTCTCCTCTAAAACCTCTATGCCCCAATCTTCCTGGATTTTTTTAATAGAGGCCTTAATGTCGTCACCAAATTCCTTCCACATCTTACCTCCATTACTACTCACCTCTTGAACTTCATTATACCCATACCCTTTGATCCAGGCGCGCGTGATCGCTTCCATAACCTCAATCACTTTGGCGATCACATCTTTCGGCGCGATAAAAAGGAACAAGTAAATATTGACAACCCTCATCTTGAAGGCTGCTTTGAGATTCAAAGGGATTTCCTCTCCCTTTTTAGTCTCAGCCTTTGTTAAGGTGAAGTCGCGTTGGATTTGGTTTAGAAACACACTATATCCCTCTCCAAACCCATCTTTGTTGTTCTGGTCGGTGTAATTTGTAGGCTCTGCAAACCAACTAATGTAGAATACCCATCCGCCAATTCTCCAAACACACCAGCACGTTCCTGTGCTACTTGACCCAGTACCCGCCTCGATAAACTCGGCGGGTCCAAAATGGGAATCCTTCAAGCTCATTATCGAGCAGGAGTACTTCCCGAGAAACTTGAACGCCGTTCCAGTTCCCTCATTAACCTTGAACAACTGCAAAGCTCCGAACAGCCACGAGATGATCGCGATGGCCAAAATAAGTCCAATCACACCACCAATGACTTGAGCGGAGAAGATCAGGAAGTCCAAAAACAAAGCCAACATAACACACCTCTCTTTCAAGAAAAACGGGGTTGATTGATGGCCCAGAATGAGCCATATTTGGCAATGTGCCCTATTATTAATCATATCATATTTTAAGAC
>CAYYDH010000056.1:0-2960 GCA_964470615.1 uncultured Candidatus Saccharibacteria bacterium | reverse complement strand
AACGATGTCGGTCGGTATTTTAGAACTTACGTGGCCTTTCCCACTGTGCCGCCAGCACCGCAGTTTCCAGCTGGTTTTGGTGACGCTTTCATAGTCTTTGGTCAAACCTGCTACGACATTATGGCAGATGGTTTTCCGCGGGACTTGGTACAGGGATATTCTGGGCAGGACGTCCAATGCTGGCAAATGACCCTTAATTTAATTAATGCTTATGGCGATATTCCCTTAGACGAGGTGTATAAAACTGGGTCTGGTTCTTTGGGTCAAGAAACAAGCTCCTTTGAGGGAAGAACCGTTGCCCTTACTACGGGTTTTCAGTATTTTGCTGGTCTTCCGCAGACAGGCAGGGCAGACAGCATTACGCGAAAGAGCGTAAAAGATAATTTTCTTGCACCCTTGGTATCCGAAATAATGGTTCTTACCAAAGAAGAAAAAGAAGCGCCCCTACTGAGTTTCGGGATTATGCGGGCAAATGCTGGCGGGATAGGAGATTTTGTTAAAGATTTTTTCAAAGGAATCGCAGGGGTCGCGAAAGATAAGGCAATTGAGACCGGGAAAAAGGTGGTAGACGGCACAACCGAGCAATACAGAGACAAGCGCCTGAACGAGGACTGCCAAGACACAGACGGTTTGAATATTCAGCAAAAAGGGACAGTGGTTACTAAATTTATCTATGAAATTCAAGATGCGGCTGCCAGGAACGCTTTTCTGAATACGTCGAATCTTATGCCGACCAAACCTCTTTGGGAGTATAAGACCAAACTAATAAGAATAGATGAGTGTATTCCAGGCAACGACAAAATAGTAAAAGAATGGCTTTGTCTTGCTCGGAATATAACGAGGTATAAAGAGGATCCGCCCAAAGACCAAAACGGTAATTATTTACCTCCAGATAAAATAACCCCTCAGCAGGAGCAAGGAGTAAGAACAGAAACTGACAAAGGTCAGCGAGGCATTGGGATATGGAATATATATTATTGTCCAAGCGGATATGTTTGCCAAGACGGAGCTTGCGTTCTTTCATCTTCTTCTCCGACCCCATTCATTCCCGCGTCCCCAACCGTTCCAACGCCAACCGTCCCAACTCCAGCAGCTCCTTCGCCAACAGTTCCAACACCCGCCGCTCCGACACCGGTAGCTCCGACGCCAGCAGCCCCGACGCCGACAGCTCCCAGCCCATCACCTAACCCGCAATGTATAGATTATGATAATGGGAAAAACGCCTTTACAGCTAGTTATGCCTATGGAGGACAAGATAAGCTTTTCACCCGCGATAGGTGTATTTCACCAACATATTTATTGGAAGCATATTGTAATGGGAACGTGAGAAGTATGATAAGTATTAATTGTTCTGCTCTTATTGATAAAGGCGTATGCCAGAGTGTAAGTATCCATATAAATGAAGCGGGCTTAGATGCTCCGGCGGGTTACTGTATACAACCATCTCCCTCTCCCTCTCCTTCTCCTTCTCAAAGTCCAAGACCTTCGGAGACGCCATAGACTGCTTTGAAAATCGTGAAAGAATACCCGCCGCAGGGCGGGTTTCTTTTTTTCCACAGGGGCAAAGATTGATTAGGTCTTAGGCAACGGCTATAATAGATAAAATAGTTTGGTTTTTCGGCGCTTATGAAATTCTTTTTAAAAAGATTGCTAACTTTTTCAGCAGCTGCTTTACTGCTTTTCTTTTTATTTCCAGGAGGAACAGTTTGGGCGCAAGAAAACTCTTGCTATGATTCTGACCTGGGTAAGAGTTATTACTCAGAAGGGGAAATAAAAATAGGGGAGAGTTTGGTTTGGCAAGACGTCTGCTACAATTCTACCCAAGTTCGAGAAGGATACTGCGATTCAACATCGGCAGGAGGTTACAAAACAATAGTTTTTTCTTGTTCTAACGGCTGCCGAGACGGCGCCTGCCAGCCATTTATAAACATCTTGTCTCCGGCCGTAGGCAAAACCTTGCGAGAAGGAGATGTTCTTGATATTCGCTGGGCATACGAAGGATTAAGGGGCGATGGAGAGATTCAGATTTCCGTTGTTAGGTTTGACGGTTTTCAAGGAGATGTCGCTAGAGTCCCGATAGCCTCAAATATCTATCAATGGAAAGTAGAAACCGATTTAAGCGACTGGTACTATCCTTTATCGGTGGGAAAAAAGAATTCTCCGCCAATAGTTTTTGACGAAGACAACAATCTTTCTTTTGGATATAAGATTTTGATCACTGCTGTTAAGGAGAAGATCGGAGTTTCGAGCAATGGGACTCTGGCTATTATTAAAAGGCCTGGTGCAGATTTAGTATTAGGAGAAGGGTTCAACACCGAGGATTCAGCTGGGTTTAAATTAGAAGTTTGTAACAACGGGAATAAAAATCTTGATGAGCCGGAAATAGCGATAAAAGGAATAATTACGGCGACACTGCCTAGCAGCTTTTCATCGGTTTCTAAAATGTTTTCTCTTTCAAATGCTGAAATAGAACAGGGGCGGTGTCGGGAAACCTCAGTTATCCCTTATCATGATTTGTTAATGGACAAAAAAGAAAAGTACGAAGTTAAGGTTATTTTAGATCCAGACAACGAAATAAAAGAACTAACAGAGAGTGGTGTTAGAACTTTTTATATTACTCCCCAGCCAGGCATTAAAGTTATTCTGCCCGCTGAAAAAGAAAGATGGGGAGCTGGCAGTAGGCACCGAATTTCTTTACAGGTTAGCGGACCGGAAATGTGGACCAAGATAGAGATAAAAGCAGTAGACAGGTTAAGCGGGGAAGAGCACCTGATTGATTCGGTTCACGTATCTCCACCAGAGCAGGATTATTGGTGGACTGTTCCTAAAGATTTGCCAGTTAACGAGCAGTATGTAATTAAGGTTTCCGGTCAAGACCCAGATTTCAAAGAAGCTGAGTCTGCTGTTTTTGCTATCGTTGAGTCAATGTTCCCTTGTTCAGATTCTGACAATGGCGGGGA
>CAYYDH010000055.1:0-3087 GCA_964470615.1 uncultured Candidatus Saccharibacteria bacterium | reverse complement strand
TAAAAATATCGCCAGAATAAAAAACAGAAAAACAAAACTGATAATTCAAACCATAGCCACCAAGGAAAACGAGGAAGATTTGGACCGATTGATAGCTTTGGCCAAAGAGATGGGCGCAGACGAAATCAAGTTAAAAACCTTGTCCTTGAACATAGCTTCCGATCCAAGCATTGAGGAACAAAAGATAAAGAACGCGCAAGATTTTTTGCCCAGAAGCGGAAAACTATCGCGCTATGTTATTGGCGAAAAAGGCCTTCGGTTAAAAAAGCCAAGGGTGGTTTGTCCCGACATCAGGTTGCCGGTTATCACGGCCGAGGGCGATGTGGTTTTATGCTGTATTGATTTAGAGAGAACTGTTCCAATCGGCAATATTTTTGAAAGCAAGTCATTCCTTGATTTATGGATGAGCAAAGAATATAAAGAGATTCGGGAAAAGGCGCTGTATAAAAAATTGGGAATTTGTCAGAATTGCAACTACACCTTAATGAGGGTGCCGTCAATTAGGATAAAAAACAGCTAGCATGAAAAACTATCAAACGATATACAGTTTTATTAAAGACTTCTCCCGCAATTTAGTTGAGAAATTGGATTTGAACGAATTCAGCTCAATTAATTTGTCGGAAAACCTGTTTTATAAAATCGGAGGATACAATCTTCATCTGGGGATTCTTTTGAAGCTGATAAGCGAAAACGACAAAAGAACGTTTCTATTGAAGATTCCGTTGTTGAATAAATTAATTATTTCTTTTTTCTTCAGGTTTCTTAGAACATATGAAATCGAGCCGCAGTTTGAAAACCCCTCCTTGAGCCGGAACACGGTAAAATATGATTATATTTGTTTTGCGACGATGAATAACTACTTGAATCCTTTGGTAGAATTTATAAAGCGCAAAAAGAACAGCGTTTTGATTTTACCCAAAGAAAGCAAAAACTGGGTTAATTACAAAAAAATTGCTGAAAATAATATTAACGCCGTTTTCTTGGAAGACCTTTTTCAATTTGACGGGAACAGGGCTGAAGAAATAAGAAACGAAATAAAAAACAGGTATTTTAAAAAACGCAGGGAGATCCTGTCTTACCGCCATAATTTATATTTTATTGAACCCTTATTGGTTAGGTTTTTGTTTGAATTTGTGCCCAAGCACCTGGTTATCGTTAAGGGCCTTAAAAAATATCTCTTTAAGGTTTCCCATCCGCAAACGCAGTTTTACCTAGCCAGGGACAGAAGAGCTCTGGAAAACGCGTTTGTCCAGATTGCCAACCAAATAAACGGGCGCACCAATATGATTATCCACGGGCTGATCTCTTTTGATTACGAGAACAGAATTTGGGAGGCCGGACGATACGATCTTTGCAGGAATATCCATGTCTGGGGAAAACACGACAAAGAGGTTATTGAAAAGATGCAAAAATCGCTGAATGAAAAAATGCCTAATATCATAATCGGCGGAAACAGCTTTTTTAGGAAACTGCCCAGAACCGCTGATAACTATATTTTATTTATTTGCGAGTCGTTTACCAGGAAATACATTTCTTTCTTTTCTGAAAATTTGCCAGAAGACCGCAAGGTCATTGTCAGGTTGCATCCTGAAAGCAAAAACGAGATTTATAAATTCAAAAAATACGAGAGAAAGAATTTCTTAATTGACGATTTGAAAAAAGGGCTGGCCGAGCTTTTGCCCGGAGCCGCCCTGGTCTTAAGTTATTCTTCTACCGGGGTGCTGGAGTCAATTTATAGCCAAATTCCAGTTTTGATATTGGGTTTTAAGGGCTTGGAGAAAACGCCCACCATTATCAGGGAATCGCCGGTGCCTGAAAAAGAGTTTGGCACCATCGTTATAGACGAAACGAATTACAAGCAAAAAATAGACGAGATTCTTTTTGACAAGGATTCTAGAGAGAAAGTTCTAGCGGTTAATAAAAAGATATTCAAATACTTTGTGAAAACCGACGATTAAAAATCACAATTTAACTATCAGGGACAGGTATAAGCCAAGCCGGATAAATTCCGTGACCAGGGTAGCCGCTATCGCGCCCCATATTCCGAACAAAGGAATCAAGATTAAAAAAAGAATAATTTCAATTGCCGAAGGGACAGATCTTGCTATATAAAGTTCTCTTTTTTTCCCTTGGGCCGTCAGAGAAACGCTTAGCAATTGCGTTCCGGCAATCAGCACCAAAGAAAAGGAAAACACTTGAGAATATAAAACAGAATCTAAGTATCTGGGGAATAGTATTCTATAAAGGAAAGGAGCCAGTAATATATATATAGCTGCCAGACAGGCTGTTGATAGAACAAGCCTTAAAACCTTGGAGGGAAGAATGCTTTTTAACTCTTCTTTGGCGTATTTGCTGAATTTCGGCAGAGCGAGACTACCGATATTTTTTAATATGCCTTCGATTTCTTGAGGAAGGGAAACAGCGAAGAAGTAAACGGCTACCGAAACGGCGCCTAATTGGTGCCATATTATAATTCTATCCAGATAATCAGCGATAATCCCCACTGCTCCCATTAAGCTCAGGTGTTTGCCGTAAGAAATAGCCCCAGGATCTGCTTTGCTTCCCGGGCTGATTTTCCTAAGAGTAATTTGGAGAAAAACAAAACGGAAAAAGGTGTAAGAGGCAAAGTAAGATAAGATGATTAAGAACAGATTTTTCGTCAAAAGTAAGGTGGTAATTATGGCGGCGACAGTGAGAACCTGGATGATAATATTATATTTAACCTGGATACCAAAGAGCTTCTTCCCGTTCCAAAAGCCCTGATAAACCGTGAAAGAGTCCATCATCGAGATAAAAGTCGCCACCACTAGAAAACAAACGGCTAAAGTGATATTATTACTTATAAAATAATAGTATCCAGCTATTGCCAAACTGGCTGCGCTTCCTAAAACTCCCCAACGAAGCCGTGCTTTCAGGGCGGGGAGCAGGCTTCCTTCGTACCCTTTGGCTATTGCCCTCACAACAGCGGTGTTCATGCCGAAAAGGGTGGGAGCAGCCAGAATACCGGCGATGGAAATAATATAGCAATAGCTGCCGTAGGTTTCTTTAGCTAGAAGGTTTGCGAAGACTATGCTGAGAAGAAGGGTT
>CAYYDH010000054.1:0-3235 GCA_964470615.1 uncultured Candidatus Saccharibacteria bacterium | reverse complement strand
TTAGTAAATCTTTTTCCATTAGCGATATAAAGATAAAGTCGCCAGATAACCCAGCAAAATTATTGGAGGCAAAATTTATAATTTTTTCAAAATAATTTATGAAATTAGTTTCATTATTTACTGGTGCTGGAGGATTGGACTTGGGATTTGAAAAAGCCGGCTTCGAAGTAATTTGGGCAAACGAGTTTGACAGCACAATATGGGAAACGTTTGAATCAAATTTTCATAAGGCTATGTTGGATAAACGTAGTATAGTGGATGTTCCTTCAACAGATATTCCAGATGCTATTGGCATAATTGGAGGCCCTCCTTGTCAAAGTTGGAGTGAGGCAGGAGCCGGCAGGGGAATTAATGATCATAGGGGACAGTTATTTTTTGAGTACATAAGGATTCTAAAGGATAAGCAGCCGTTATTTTTTTTAGCGGAGAATGTCTCTGGTATACTTCATCCCCGCCACGGGGAAGCTTTTAATAGGATTATAGGGTTGTTCGATAGAGCTGGATACTATGTCAGACATAAACTTTTGAACGCTAACCACTACGGAGTTCCAGAAGACAGGCTTAGAGTAATTATTGTCGGATACCATAAAAAGAAAGTCGGGTTTCCTTTTTTGCATCCAGATTCATTGGGTTATAGACCAACGTTAAAAGAGGCAATATATGACCTGAGAAGAGCTAAGCCAGCACTGCCGTTTAATAAGACAAATGGTGACAATTTAAAAATTCCTAACCACGAGTATATGACAGGAGGGTTTTCTACTATTTATATGTCTAGAAATAGAGTGAGAAGCTGGGGAGAGCCGTCTTTTACCATACAAGCCGGTGGGAGACATGCACCAATTCATCCGCAAGCACCTAAAATGAAATTTATAAGTTCTAACAAAAGAATTTTTGAACCTGGGAAAGAACATTTATATAGAAGACTTTCAGTCAGGGAATGTGCAAGAATCCAAACTTTTCCTGATAATTTTATTTTTAAATATACAAATGTCTCAGACGGCTATAAAATGATAGGTAACGCTGTACCAGTAGAATTTGCAAAGCAGCTTGCATTACAGATCAAGAACGATCTTAGTCCAATTTTAGCTAGCCATGTTAGCAAAACAAAACCGGAGCGTGTAAAAAATCCACTTCCACAATACCAAAGTTAAAAATCTCGCCCTTCAGAATAAGACAAAATAAGGTCAAAACTATAAAAATCATAGATTTCATCAAACAAATAGGGATTTTAACCCTATTTTTTGATTTATCCACAGTATTTTAGCCTAAAGCGGGATTTGACGGTGTATTTTTATGGAGTAAAATGTAGGTGAAAGGTCGGAGAAATCATAAAAACAATTAATAATAAAATGGCTAAGTATATTAGAAACGCTGGAAAGCAGTGGACTGCGCAGGAAAAAAATCAGTTAGCTAAGTTGGCGAATAAAAACACACCAACTAGAGTTATTGGTTTATTACTTGGCAGACCAGTTAATGGGGTTAGGGCAAAGGCACAAGAGATGAGGGTCAGCTTGAAGCCCACAAATCAATCTCCATATAACAGGCTACAGAGTTAACTTAGGTCACTTGGAAAAAACGACCTAGTAGTTAGAGCCTGATTGCCCTTAGGCGAGATGGCGAACAAATGGCGCTACCTTCCTCAAAAAATCGCCTTTCGGGCGATTTTTTGGTATATTAGTATAATGTATAAAAATTAATTAAGTAAAAAATTATAATTTTTAGAAGATGGGAGATCACGACAATTTAATCTGTGTGTTTAAGGATATCTTAGATTATTCTAAAAATCTTTTAAAAGATTTTGAGGTACTGTTTAACGTCGAAAAAAGTCAGGAAATTTTAAAAGAAATACCACTGGCAGAGCCAGCTTATATGGAGGCGATTATAGTTAACTTGTCCAAGATATTTAGCTGCTCTGGATGTGATAATTTTGGAATTAAACAGATAAAAGAAATTGCAGCCGCTGAAACAACAAAAAAGTTAAAGGCTATTGAGCTTAAAGAGAAAGACATCATTAAAAAAGTGTGTGCTAATAGGCATAGGCTTATTGTTCATACAGATAAAAATTATCAAAATATGGGTTTTTCCGAGAGTCATATAAAGCGACTGGAAAAAATTTATAAAACCGATTTTTCTCAACTTAGAAAATCTGGAAAAAAAGACGAAGAGCGATATACCCCGCAAGACTTCAAAGACGACATAGACAGGATTAGAGGACTGTTAGATGACTTAGATAAAATTTGGGAAGAAGTTTTAATGTTTAATTATAAAAAAAAATAAATTTATGGAATCAACTAAAAAATATTTAATCTCTTTGCTTGAGTTTCAAATAGGTAAGGAGGATAAAGTCTATAGCGAAGAACAGCTTAAAAGATTTGCCGAAAGAGCAGATGCTTATAGTATTCTTTTTCCTATTGGTGTTTTTTTCTATGCTGCAAAAGCAAAAAAAAGCAATTCTCCAGATGTTGTTAAAATGGCAGAGAAAGCCGAATCGACGGCATTTTATATATGTTTGTGGTTTTTTGGACCAGCACTTGTGTATCTTTTTTTTCTAATTCTTTTCCCACTAACTTGGTTTTCCTTAATCCCAATTGGAATAGCTGCCTTAATAATTTATAAAGTATCGAAGAAAAGAAAATAAAAATTAATTGAGAAATAGAAATTGTGGAATTTAGATACCTTGAAGATAAAAAATATTTTGCGGACATCCTTTGCGGTGGAGACATAGTAAGGCTGGAAAATGAGTATAAGGATTATTTTGATTTTAGGCCAGCTAGCATTAAGAGAAAGGAGTTTAATTTTAAGATAAAAAAGTTATTTCCCATTGTTTTTAAGCGAGCGAAAGGAATCTGTCAGATTTGTAACATTGCTAAAGGAAAAGAGGTGGACCACATTATACCTATTGCGAGCAACCAACTTAATAAAAAGTTTCGTAAAATGAAACCAATCATAGCTAACGGAAACTTTAAGAAAGTTCTTGCGGAAAATTATGGCTCTAACAATCTCATTAATCTACAACTAGTTTGCAAGAGTTGTAATCGTAAAAAGTGGCATAATTTTTAAAATAAAAAATAATTGAGAAATAAAAGGCAAAATATAATAATATAATAATATAAGAAAGAACAATCTTCGCGCAGGTTGCCCTAGGGCAACCTGACTGCCGACAGGCAGGCCTGACAGACCAAATATTATAAAAATTAATTGAGAAATAAAAAACATGGTGTCAATTGTTATTTTA
>CAYYDH010000053.1:0-3309 GCA_964470615.1 uncultured Candidatus Saccharibacteria bacterium | reverse complement strand
TAGCCGGGTTCCTGCTAGTGTATTTCTGGTGGGCGCCCAACAACCTGTTCTTCACGTTTGTGCCAGAAGGGTGGGCAAAGCTAGTAGTGCTGGGCGATGCAGTGGATAGGGTACTTTTTCAACTGCAAGACCATGCCCAGGTTTCTTCTGACGCAGCCGAAGAATGTCTTAGGCCGGACGAAACGGCTGATCCGCCGAGGTATAACGGCGACATCGTTAAGCACCCGGCCAGAAAGAGGTTCTGGGGAGGACTTCGTTTTTACGGCCTTTGGCCTCGCAAAGACCTGTATGTTTACAGGTTCAGATGGACCAGTATGACCCATAACGGTCAGTCCCAGTCTCACGACGAACAAACGGATCGCATCTTGATCATTGATGACGTTTATTGGGCAGAAGTGAAAGCAGCGGAAGATAAAAAACTTCTTCCGTTAGACGTTGGCTTGATACTCCGGTTGATGGTCGTTAACCCCTACAAGGCGCTGTTCAAGGTTGAGAACTGGCTGGAAACAGTGATCAATATGGTGGAGCCGTCTGTTCGAAATGTTCTTTCCACCAAGACTTTCGAGAAATGGATCACTGTTGACGAAGACCTGGGCGAAGAAATCTGGAAAAGACTGCAAGAAGACGGGCTTGTCGGCTTGCTTCGCGAACGCTACGGCGTAGAGTTTCTTTCATTGGGCGTGAAGTCTATTGACCCTACGCCCCTTGAGGAAGCTGACCAAGCGCGTCAGGCGACCATTAAGAAGTTTCTCGCCGAGAGAGAAGCAGACAGGATTAGAATTGAAGCCCGGGGGGAGCGCGACAGAGCAAGACTGTTGGGTGAGGGCGACGCAGCCGGCATAAAGGCTGTGCAAGCTCTGGGGAGCGACGCAATGCAACTAGAGGCCGTAAAGGCTATTGCTAGTTCAAAAGGCACCTCCATGGTTGTTGTCGGGAAAGACGGCCCGCCAATAATCCTCAACCCCCCGCCTCCGGTCGGAAAACAGGACGGCGGAGATAAGAAGAAAGGCAACCAAGGGGGAGAAGCAGAAGAATAACTTCTGGCAGAAGCAAAGGGAGAACCAAAATTGGTTCTCCCTCTTTATTCTTAATTTTTAAAATATTTTTGAGCAGTCGGTAGGACTTTCTCTGTTTGATATTGGGAGAGTTTATCCTCTTCCCGGGGGAGGGGTTCTTCTTCTTGCTTTTGGGTTCCTTCCTGGGCGGGTGCCCGCAGAAGCTGTTGGTTCTCCGGATGGCGGTGTTCCGCTCGTCCCGCTGCTGCTTCCACCCACTGTTGCTGGGCCTGGAGAAACAGGGGCTGCTCGCAGGTCCTGTAGGTCATCCCAACCAGCCGTTCTCGCTCTTTTTCTGGGGTCTTTAAGCATTTTTCGGTACCCTAATTGACCGCGCCTTATGTCGTATTTATCTTCCAAATAATCAAAGTAACCATTCTGAGTTGCTGCATATGTACCCGTTTTGCCATTCGTGTGAGTTACCAGCTTATTAGCGTCATTTATTAGGAACTTTGTGAGGTTTCTATTAAAAGATGTGCGAGCCCTTCTGATGCCATCTTTTAATCCTGCAGCAGTCGCAAAACTTGCTTCGGTTTTAGTTGCCATAAATACTTCCATTGTTTCTTCGTCTTCTAAAACTTGTTTTTCCCAGCCAGAGATGTCAGAAGGCTTGGCATCTCTTATAGCTTTTTCTATCGCTTCCAGTTGGCCTTTTTTATCTTTTATGCCAATCCTTGCTAGGCGGGGTTCGTTTCTTAGCATCTTTCCTTTCGCTCCGGCGCCCTCTAGAACCTCTAGAGCTCTTATCATCTGCGGATCTTGTATAAATCTTTGATCATTAAATAATTTATTGTAAACAGCAGCCGGATCCTTTTTATACTCTTCTAGCCAGGCATATTTCCCTTTGTCTGCTTGGTCGAAACTTCTCAGATAGGACTGCATTATATCTTCGCCATCGTTTCTCTCTCTTACCGTCATCATGACAGCAGCCGCCTCAATGCCAGTGAATCGTTTACTTCGAAGCCCGTCTGTTAGAGCTACCGAAGATTCGCTTTCGAACTTTTTCTTAATTTCATTTATGCCTGCCAGATTTTCACTGTATTTTCTAGCTGCGTCTGGCACTGCCCACCTAACCGCCTTAGCAACCTTCCCCCATTTTCCGCCCGAACCAGCAGCTTGATCAAGACTGCTGATGAGACCCTTTGCACCCTCTCTTACCAAGAGTTTGTCCTGGACAGTTTTCCATCCTCTGCCAGCTGCTCTCTTGCCAACCCAGCCTAATCCTTTCGCCGGTATTTTAGCGATGCTTATAACCGCTGAAGCGCCCTTGGCTGCTGTTTGGACGGAAAAAATAAGGGCGATAATGTAAAAAGCAATAGGGACAGCATACGGCAAAATTTTAGAACCTATTCCTGGTGCCTCGCTTGTGTTTCTGATGGCGTCGGTTAAAGAGGCGAATTTTTCTGCTAAAAGCAGAAAGAAACCAGCTGTTATCCCAATGGTGGTCCATTGGATAAATTGGCTCCACCACAAATCCCAATATTTCTTTGTATCGGGTAGGATGCGGAAAGCAAAAGCAATCGGCGAGAGAATGACTAGTACCCAGATAGCAATATATCTTGCCACAAAAAGAAAGGTAAACAAACCAAGAACCAAAAACAATACAAGGTTGGCTACGCCGAGAACAACCATGTTCATTAATATTTGCAATTGGCCTGAAGGGCTGTTGATATTAAAAGCGGCGCCCTGTGCTTTACCAACACCGAAGTTTACTAAAAAAGTCTTATATTCAAAACCAGCTACAATGCTGCCCCATAGCGCACTGCTCGTGTTTGTTAATATCTGACCGCCGTTTAAACCCTTAAGGAAGAAGTTCATAAGGATATTAGTAGCGTCTACGATTACGCCGCAGATCAATGGAGCAAAATTCACTAATAGGGCGACAAGAATAAAGCTTGCTAGCAGTTTTTTTGTTTGGTACTTTTCCAGTCTCAGAATGGTGACAATGGCGATATAAACTAAAACTAAAACTAAAATCATGTTAACCAGCCCCTGGGTAACGCTTAGCCCAGCCTCAATCACTGGGTTTCCGGCTGGATTGGTGTAGCTTAAAGACGTCAATTCGCCGCTGATCACCCATTTAAGCAGGGCTCCGGATAAACCGGCAAGAAGCGTAGTGAGCCCAATCCAAACCAAAAGAATTAACCCTACCATGATTGCCGGGATTTGCGTGAAAGCGCCGATAAGATACTCATACCAAGCTGAAGCAAAGTGTGTTGGGAAAGAGAGCCCAGTTAAAATAAAAAACAGAAAA
>CAYYDH010000052.1:0-3323 GCA_964470615.1 uncultured Candidatus Saccharibacteria bacterium | reverse complement strand
CGCGACTCCCATTAAGATACCAAGCAATGAAATTCCTTTGCATTGTTCTGGCTCTCTCAATGGATGTTTCCTTTTTAAGATTAACTATCAGAATATCTATATTATTTTCTCCGTCCCCATATTTACCTACTCGCTCTAAAGTATTTATAAACTTTGCGTAAGCATCCGGAATAAAATTTCCACGATAGACAAAGGGTGCTTCCTCAATATGATTCAAAAGGTTTTTTATAAAAATGATAAAGGCCTCCTTCTTGAAAGAAACCCCTAATGTCTCGCTGACTATCTTGTTGGCAGATTTTTTATCCATATTATTTCTCTCCCAGATATTCTGATAAAATTACTTCTCTTTTACCAAAACCGGCAGAATAATTTTCTGCAAAGTGTCCCCGTAATAAACTTTTTGGAATACTATTTTGTAGAACGGCTAATACCTTAAATTGGTTTATGCCATTTTTCAATTCCAGCTCTAACGCTTTCAATGTTTCTTTTGAGGTTTGCTTTGGAAGCGCACCTTCTTCCAACTGCTCCACAACTTTTTTCAGATATAATTCTTGCTCTTCTGTGAATTGCCTGCGGTCTTTGAATGTGGCTCTTAAAATCCTCAAAATATTAGTTGCGCTATCCCTACCTCGTCGCATCTTCGCTTCCGGTAATTCCTCTGTTGTTGCAAAGATAAAAGCTTGTTTATTTTTGTCTAACAATTTATAAAAATTATCTTTGTCTGCTATGTTAATCTTTTTTGTTTTTTCGTCGCTTTCAAGAGTTTTCGCGGCTGATATAAAATCAAGCTCTTGAGATTCTCCCACAATGCCGGCCATAAAGAACTTCTGAACTTTGCCACGTCTAAAATAAGTCAAAAGGCTATCTTTATTATCCTTATCCAGCTTTGTGGTGCGAGCCTTTTTGGGTAATCTCTTTATCTTCTCAAAAGTCTCCGGCTCTTTGTCTCTTATATTTCTTATAATCTGAAGGTATTTCAACTCGCTTTCAACGCCGTCATCCTCTCCCTCAATGGTTTGTTTGGAAGTTAAGCGATCAAAAAGCTCGTGGGAGTCGATAGGTTCTCCCTCTGTGAGCAAAGCCGCATCACCCCCTAAAAGGGTAAGAAAAGCGTTTATCTTGGCTTCTGCCGCTTCTTTAAGCTTAATCTCGTTGTTTGCCTGTTTTGTTGGGAAGAAGTTGAATGTATAGATTTTATCAAACTTGGTATCAACCCTATTTATACGTCCTACTCTCTGCATCATACGGGTAGGATTCCACGGGATGTCATAGTTTATAACAACGTTGGAGCGGTGAAGGTTAACACCTTCAGAAAGAACCTCTGTTGCAATTAAAATCCTATAATCGTCCTTTTTTATTCTAACTTTGGCATCAAAGTTTTCAATCACTTTTTCTCTTATCGCCTCCCCTGAACCGCCGGTGAAGCACAAAACTTGGTTTGAAAATTTATCTCCTATACTCTTTACCAGATACTCTGCCGTCTCCTTTGATTCTGTAAATATAATAAGCTTATTCTTTTCTAAAATTGGATTTGTAGATAAATTATCTATAAAAGAAATGAGTTTCGGGTCTCTCTTAACAGACTCCCAAATTGCGTGAATTTCCTTTAAAATACTCAAATCGCTTTCCAAATCCTTTCTGAACTCTTTTCTAAATTCCTTACTCTTAAATTTTTCTGCCTTCTTTTCATCAACCAATCTTTGTATTGCTTCATCGTCGTCGTTCTCTAAAAATTCAAAAATCTTGTTTGTGTATTCCTTGCTTACATAAACATTACCTTTATCAAACTCATTTAAAAACTGCTCATAAGAGTAAATAAATCTATCAATAGTTTTTCTGAAAGCATAAAAACTGCTCTCTAATCTTTTAATTAAGAGTATCCTCATAAACTGACCCATATTTCGCTGTGAGATTTCTATCGGTTGTGCTATCCTCCCGTTGTAATACAACATAGGAGTATAGCGAGCATATTTAAACTTCTTCGTTGCTAATTCAATCGTCTTGTTAAACACCTCATCCTCTTTGTCATTTAACTGATAATAAAGAGGTACCGGCTTTTCAACATCCGGAAACTTTAAGCCCTGCTTCTTTAAATCCTCTGCAAAGTATCTTGCGATTTCGGAGCGAGTCCTACGAACCATTAAATACTTTAAAACCTTCTCCCTAATCTCTTTTGCATTACCCTTAACTATTTCAATGTATTCTTTATAATCATTCTTTCGGTCTAAATCTTTAAGCCTTTTTGCCAAACCATTAAAGAACCTTTCCAAATCCGGCAGGTTTGGTATTGTACTTTTTCTCGCATTCTGAAATAATTTTATCTGACTTAAAATATCCTTTGGGGAGTTGTTGTATGGCGTAGCTGTAACGAGAATAACACGTTTGCCACGACAAATCTGCGCTAACTTCTCATAGGTTGCATTGTTTTCGGTTCTAAACCTGTGAGCTTCATCAATAATTACGTTTGTATATTTTTCAACTCCCGACTTAATCAAATGGTCTAATTTCCCTATTGATTCAAAATCAGCGGCCGCCTTGAAGTCAGAGAACACATTGCACCAAGAACCGGGATTATTTTTATCAAGTAAAACCGGTGGAGCGATTACGAGCGTTCTCCCATCAAGTTGGTTTGCCAGCATTGAAGCAATATATGTTTTACCTAATCCAACAACGTCTGAAATAAAAACTCCTCCGTATTCTTCTAAAATCTTCTTTGCATTTAAAACAGCCTGCTCTTGATACTCTAATTTCTTAAATTCCTCCGGGAGGTATTTTATAAATATATCATCCGTTCTGCTTAAATCGTCTCTAAAATACTCATATAAGAATTTCAGGTAAAGCTCATATGGAGTGATTATGTCATTAACCCAAGTCTTTGTTCTTATTGTCTCAACATATTTTTCGCTTACATCAACCGCATTTCCCCAAAGCTCATTAAATTTATTTAAAGCAAAATCATAATCAGAACGGTTTTTTAATTCCACATTAAACTCTAAATTATCTACTAATCCGGCCTTTGTAAAATTGCTTGAACCAGTTATAACTCTGCCTTTATCTCTGTCCTTCTCGTCAAAAGTCATTATGTAAATCTTGGCGTGTATTTTTTCAGAAGGATACGCTTTTATCTGCAACTTTCCGGATTTTATCCATTCTATAAACTTTAAAACTCCCTCCTCTGTATTTTGGCTGTCCTCTGCATCCTCCATTTCCTTTTCCACTTCTACTCCCAACTGCTCTTTTGTTTCTGCGTGGGAGAACTGCAATGCCCCCTGTGAACTTTTTGCTTCTCCCAGCAAACCATAGGTCTGCTTATTGGTGCTTAT
>CAYYDH010000051.1:0-3486 GCA_964470615.1 uncultured Candidatus Saccharibacteria bacterium | reverse complement strand
TAAAATCCCGGCCATAATGCCGGCCCTAACAGCTGAAGCTGGTGCGCCGATCATCAATATATATATGAAGATTAGGATTAGCGATGCTAAAAATGCCTGCTTCCGCCAAAAACCAAAGCCAAGCAGCAGCGACAAAATCATTGAGGCAATAATGGTAATGTTCATCCCAGAGACCGCTGTTATGTGCCGCGTTCCGCTAAGGTTCAACTTATCTTTTAGATCCTGTGGAATATTATTCTCATCGCCGAAAACTAGTGCCTCTAAAATTCCTTCCTGCGGTAAGGAAATAAATTTCCGGGTGGTTTCTTCAAAGCGGTTTTTAAAAGAAAAAATTGTCTTGAACAAAAAACTGCCGCTGTTGCCATCCAGCCCCTTAATCTCGGGCCAGACCATAACAAAACTAATGCCGTTTTTTTTCAAATAATCTTTGTAATTAAATCCCTGGAGCGCTGGAGGGAACTCAATTTTCCCCTTTATCTCCAGAGTGTCGCCGTATTCGTATGCAGGGTATTTGGCAACGCTTACCAGTATTTTCTCCTTATCTTCGGTTTGAAAAGTAAAACTAACGCTTCGTTCCTTGATCTCCGGATTATCAGAGATAAACCCAGTTAAAATAACTTCTTTGCCAGCATACTGTAAAAGACGCAAATTATTCATTTTTTCCTCACTCCCCTGGTAGCGCCAAACGCCTGAAACCAAGAATAATAAACAAAAACCCAACACTACTATCCTTTTGTGCTTCCACAGAGTAGAAACAAAAATAATTCCTGAAATTAAAAAGCCCATCGTTATGGGCAGGGGAATCTTGGTTATTGAAGCCAGAAGAATCCCGGCGACAAAAGATAAGCAAAAATAAAGGAATATTTTTGACCTTGTCATCACCTTATCTGACAAATCTCAAAAAGCGGAGCAATGGTTTTTTGAATTCCCAAAAGATACTTATCGGTATAGGGTTTAATAGTGGCGAACTTGGAATCTAGATTTTTCTCAGGCCTGAAATTCTGCAAATAATATTTCTTGGCGCCGGAAATCCAGCGGGCAATTTCTACAACGTCTTTCTTATCCAAAAGTTCGGGCACCACGGTTGTTCTGAATTCGTAATCAACCTTATTCTCTTTCAAAAACTCGATACTCCTTTCAATATTACCAATATTAAGTTTTTTTCCAGTTAATAAGCTGTATTTGCCTTTTGGCGCTTTGATATCCATTGCCACGTAGTCCACCAGACCTTCATTCACTAGGCGCTTCAGGGTTTCTGGAAAAGAGCCATTGGTGTCAATCTTTACTGCCAAACCGAGCTTCTTTATCTTTTTGGCAAATTTCGGCAAATCGCTGTTTAAAAGCGGCTCGCCACCACAAACAACAATTCCTTCCAGCAATCCTTTCTTTGATTTTAAGAACTTAAAGAATTCTCTTTCCGACATCTTCGGCTGCTTCATTATTTTCTCTGGCAATACAATCTCTGAAGAATAACACCAGGGACAGCGAAAATTGCACCCAGCCAAAAAAACCGTAGCCGCTAGTTTGCCCGGATAATCTATTAGGGTAAGCTGTTGAAGCCCTCCTATTAACATTGGCCTTAAATTAAACTTTGGCTAACACCTTATCTGTTACTTTAAACTCTTTTCTGTCTTTGTATTCCTGCCGTTTGCCAAAATTCCATTGCTGAACCGGCCTGATATAACCTACAACGCGAGAATAAACTTCGCATGGCTGTTTGATAGTACACTTTGGACAATTAAAATGCTCCCCTGTCAAATAGCCGTGAGTCGGACAGATTGAAAAAGTCGGAGTAAGAGTGATATACGGCAGTTTGAAATTTTCAAAAACCTTTTTGACCAAACTCTTTGCCATTTGAGGGTCGCTAACCTTCTCGCCTAAAAATATATGCATAACCGTACCGCCCGTATACTTTACCTGCAAATCATCTTGCAGTTTTAAAGCCTCAAAAACATCACTGGTGTAGTTTACCGGCAACATTGTTGAATTGGTATAGTAAGGGGCGTCTTTTGTGCCAGAAGTAATAATATCAGGATATTTTTCCTTGTCTGACCTTGCCTGCCTGTAACTGGTTCCCTCGCCCGGAGTAGCTTCAAGGTTATACATGTTTCCAGTCTGCTCTTGATATTTTATCAGCCTGTCGCGCATGAAGTTTAAAACTTCTGTCGCGAATTTCTTCCCCCTTCTTGTCCCGATATCTTCGGCCAAAAAGTTCATAATGGCTTCATTCATGCCCATCAAACCAATGGTAGAAAAGTGGTTCCCAAAATATGAACCGCGCATTTTTTTCACCGATGCCAAGTAAAAACGAGAATAGGGATAAAGGCCATTTTCCATAAAGTTGTCCAACGCCTTCCTCTTTATATCCAAGCTTTCTTTAGCTAAGTCCATCAAGTGGCTCAACCGGTCAAAGAAATCTTTCTTGGTTCGGGAAAGATAACCGATACGAGGCATATTGATAGTAACCACGCCTATACTTCCGGTAAGGGGCGCTGAGCCAAAAAGCCCGCCGCCTCTTACATATAGCTCTTTATTTGAAAGACGAAGCCGGCAGCACATCGATCTCACATCTTCTGGCTTTAGGTCGCCATAGATAAAGTTCTGAAAGTAGTTTACTCCATATTTAGCAGTCGCTTCCCATAAAGGATTAAGGGCGGGTTCGTCCCAATCAAAATCCTTGGTGATAGAAACTGTTGGAATAGGGAAAGTAAACGGACGGCCCTTGGCGTCTCCCTCCATCAACCCTTCGTAAAACGCCTTATTAAACATATTCATCTCTTCTTGGAATTCGCCGTAAGTTTCTTTCTGCGCCTGGCCGCCGATAATGACTGGCTGCTTGGCCAAAAACGAAGGCGGCTTGATATCTAAGGTTACGTTCAAAAACGGCGTCTGGAAGCCAACGCGCGTAGGTACCATGCAGTTGTATAAAAACTCTTGGAGAGCTTGTTTCACCTGCGGATAGCTTAAATGATCATAACGGATAAAAGGAGCAATCAAAGTATCGAAGTTGGAAACGGCCTGGGCGCCAGCTGACTCGCCCTGCAGGGTGTAAAAGAAATTAACCAACTGACCCAAGGCTGTCCGAAAGTGTTTGGCTGGGCGGCATTCTACCTTTCCTGGCACGCCTCTGAAGCCACGCATTAATAAATCATAAAGATCCCAGCCCATACAATAGCAGCTTATAGTCTCTAGGTTATGAATATGAAAATCTTCGTTAAGGGCCGCATCTCTTATCTCCTGCGGATAAACTTTGTTCAGCCAGTATTTTTTGGCAATAGAGGAAATGACGTATTGATTCAATCCCTGCAGAGAAAAGGTCATGTTGGCATTTTCATAAACCTGCCAATCCAATTCTTGCAGATACTTGTCTATCATCTCAGAGGATTCGTCAACAACCAACCCCGTTTCTCTGATTTTCCTTCTTTGTTCGCGGTAAAGAATGTAGGCCTTGGCGGTTTCTACCAATCCTTCCAAAATTAAAACTTC
>CAYYDH010000050.1:0-3645 GCA_964470615.1 uncultured Candidatus Saccharibacteria bacterium | reverse complement strand
TTCTTTCGTGCCCTTGCTTTCGGCTTTGGTCGACGGCGAACAACCCGTCGCTTTGCGCTTTTCTTTTTTAAGACTATTTTCTTCTTTTTTGGCTTATTTTTTTTCTTAGAGGCCATAACATTAGATTATGATTCATTTTATATTATGATATTTTAAAAAGCAAATAAAAGTTAAGTAAAGGGCTCTTTTTCAGCAAAATCTGGCACAAAAGCCTTGCGGCTTTCTTTTTGCTGTATCCAGCCGTTTTCAAGTCCTAATTTCTGCGCATGTTCAAAAACTTGCTGGAATTCTTCTTGAGAAACCTCTTGATTTATTTCTGGAAACTCCCCGGCCCTATGCAAAGGACAATACTGGCTCATTAAGCTTAAATAAATGTTTTTATCAATAGAAGCAATAATCTCCAGAGCCTTAAAACTGTTCTCTAAATTATTTGGCAAAACCAAGTGCCGTATGATAACTCCTTTTTTAGCAATCCCCTGCTCTAACTTCAAATTCCCAACCTGCCCAAGCATTTCTTCGATTGCCTTCTTGGCAATCCCAGAATAGTTTTTGGCATTAGAATAACGCAGAGCAACCCTATCATCCCCGTATTTAAAATCTGGCAGATAAATACCAACTATTCCTTCCACCTCTTTTAAAAGCTGCCTGCTTTCGTAGGCGTTAGAGTTCCAAACAACAGGAACTTCCAATCCCCTGCTCTTTGCTGCCAAAATCGCCTCTTTTATCTGCTGGAACCAAATTGTCGGAGAAACCAGGTCAATATTTTCTGCCCCTTGTTTCTGCAGGCCAAGCATTATTTCGACTAACTGCTCAACTGAATATTCTTTCTGTCCGATTCTCCCCTGCGATATTTGATAGTTCTGGCAAAAAACGCATCGTAAGTTGCAGCCAGCAAAGAAAATACCGCCTGCCCCATTACTTCCGACTAGGGGTGGCTCTTCACCAAAATGCTTTCCGAACCAAGCGACTTTAACAGACTTATCAACCATACTATAGATTAGTTGGAAATTATGAAAAAGAAAAGCCCCTGCGATTTATTCGCGGAGCGTTGTTTTTCAAATAGGCTTAGCTGAGAAAACAGCTACCAAGGCAAAAGATGGCTGAAACGATGATGACAATGATAATAAACAAATGCCATGGTTTTCTTCTGGGTCTTCTCCTAAGGGAAGGAAAAATCTCAGAATCGCTGGGGCCAAGTTGGAAACCGGTCATAACCATCTCCTTTGCTGATTGTCAATGTCCAAGTCCAGTTTATATTACTACCTTAAAAAGCAGTGTCAATCCTTATTACGGACAGAAAAAAACCCAGGTAATACCCGAGTTTTAGTAAGGATCAACGAATCATAGCCCTGATTTTCTTTTTAAAAAAGCTAAACAAATCTCCTGAAAGCTTGCGGTCTTTTGAAAGCTTAAGCAATTCTTCTAAGGTAATTGGTTTTCTTCTTATCTTTTTCATGGCTTCGCGCCTCAACTCCGTAAGTCTTGTAAAGTTATGAACAAATACCAGCTCTTCGAACGTCTTTGCAAGGGCCAAGACCTTTTTTATGGCTCGTTTTTTCCCTTCAGGTAACGACACATAGGAATAAACTAACACCCAGTCCTCTAGGGTAGCTGCTGTCTTTTCCATTCGGCTCTGAGCTTTAGCTAAAAACCGATGGTCTGGCTGAAGGTTTATACAAATACGGTACCAGTCGTTAAACGTCTGTGCCAACTGCATCATTTTTTCAGTAGCTGCCTTCTTTTCTTTTGCACGGTCACCGGCTAAAGAGTAGATGGCTAGCCAGTGTTCAAAAGTGGATGCCCCTTTCATCATTTTTTGAAACGCTTGATTGCGCAGTTCTGACCTGGCGCTAAAATCCAAGTAGGCTAAGCGCCAATCTGCAAAGGTTTTTGCCGTGCGACACATCTCTTTTGCCGCTACTTCAACCAGCGGGTCTTTGAGATACATCGCAATGAAAAATATGCGCTGCCAATGAGTAAAAGTCAGCTGTGGCCAGATATCTGGGGGCACCTTGTCCCCGAAGATAACTACCGCAACACCAATATCGGTCTCTTTGAGAAGTCTGCGAAAGCTTAGAATCATTGCTCGACCTCCATCCCCTCAAGCTTTTCGAGCATTCATTTTCAACGAACCATTGGGCCTAAGCTTACATTAAAAGTTAAAAACTACAAGCATCCAATAAAATCAAAACAGCTCTTTTAGAATATTGTTTACAAAGCTCGTGTCGCCATCTCTTGCAATCACAATATCAAACACCTCTTTGTATCTCTCTAAGTCTTCTTCAGTATTACTATTTAAAAACCCAACCTTTATCAGATTGTCATACTCAAAACCCTTAATCATGCCAACATCGCTCAAGCTGTCGCCTATTAATAAAACATTCCTTTTGTCTTTTATCTTTTCAAAAAAAGGAAAACCCTGAACAATCGTTTCAGATTTATTCATCCCGTGGATAATCGGCTCTTTCAGAGCTACCGCTCTTCCTTTTTCGTCCCATTCAAAAGAGTTGGAAATAATATATATGTTTTGGTAAAAGCATTCCTCTTTTTCCAAAAACATTTGAATAGCATTCCCGCCCAATCCGCTGGAAGACATAACAACTAAGGGAATATTGCGCTCAGCTAAAAAAGCAAGGAACTCTCTGGTCCCCTCTCTTAACTGAATTCTTGAAGATGTTATTGCTTTTTCTATGTCTTTTTTATTCAACCCTGACCTGATTAAAAGCTCAAAATGTTTTGTCCACCACTCCAGCATTGCTTTCTTTTTCTCTCCTTTTGGAATATCGGGGTCAATCTCAATAGCATGATATTTATTAAACAACGCCTTGGCTTTTTCTGGATAATCCGGTGTTAAATAGCCCTCGTCTCTTAAGACCGAAAGCATAGAAGGCACTTCTTTGCCATTAACAAAAGCCTTAATCAGCGTTCCATCAAAATCAGCTAGAACATGGAACCCTTCAGATCCCCCATCAGAAATATTGTCTTTAAGACCATTTAATCTTCCTGGATTTGGAATGATAATATTTTCCGGCATATTTTAATTTGTGTTTCTTCAGCATAACATTTTGTTTTAAGTTTTCAAAAAAAATTGCCTGTGTACTTTAAACACAAGCAATGGATATAACTAACTTATGGAGATTGAAAGAATTGTTGCCTCAGGACGCTCAAGCCTTTGACCCGACAACCCTTTGTTTTGAGTTGTCCTTACCCACGCTAAAGCATCTGCGAGCCCGCCCTCTTCATAATGATTGACGAACTCTCTTGCCACAGAATCATTATTCCCCCATTCCTCCATGGGAATCCAAGCCCCATCTGACAGGAGAATAATCAATTCAGTATTATCTGGTAGAGAACAAACGTTCCAACGCTGCGAAATAGCGAGTTGACCGTTAAAGCAAGCATACAAAACATTGTCTTGTTTTCTTTTGAGCTCAGGATAAACTTCCAGGAAGTATCTCTTCCTCGCCTGATCCCTGCTTCCTGCGCCTTCTATCAAGTCACGATACCTTCTTTCTCTTTCGAGTTCAGATGTTAAGTTATCTCCGCCCACGATTCCAACTTCGCCTGACTTTGTCTTCCAAACAGTGAAAACGTCTGCCCCCCAAACTACCCTTGCAGAACCTCTGCTAAATCTGACGCAGGAAA
>CAYYDH010000049.1:0-3689 GCA_964470615.1 uncultured Candidatus Saccharibacteria bacterium | reverse complement strand
AATTTTCATTGTAATTTTCGCCTTAATACTGCCACTTTTCAGATATTTTTTCAAGGAAAAAGTGGCTGATTATAAAAGCCCCCAAAAGTACCCCTTTTTACACCCTTTGGCAATCTATTTGGAGGTTTTTGAGGATCTCCCAAAAACCCGCTGTTTTACCCTGTTTTGCCGAACAAAACCGCTCCCCGCTGGTTTCCCTAAAAACCAAAAGACGAGCAAACGCCCGTCTTTCCTTTAAAACTCCCACAAAGTCCCCAAGGATTGCTCAAAACCATAGAAGATTAGCAGTTTTTCCATTTCGTATGCTTAGTCTTAGATTGAATTTATTCCGATACTGATAATTGTGCATTTTTTCTATAAAATTTATTTTCTTTTCTGTAAAACCTGCTTTGACCGGCATAATAAATTCCTTTATTTTTCTATCTAGTAAGATAGAAATTTTCTCACATAAAAATAAGATTAGAAAAAATAGTAGTACTAAAGATGGATTCGATAAAGAAAATTCCCCAAACGTCCATAGATAACCAAGAAAAAAAGCCGATGGAAAGGTTATTAATAAAGTTGAGAATAAAATATTTTTGGAAATGTAAAAATATTTGAAAAATGGTTCAATGTTTTTCTTTTCATCTCTTGAGGAAAGATTTTCGCCTCTTTCGTATCGATGTTTATCAATCATCACCCGAATCCTTTCGTAGTGAGCGTCTGATAACCAAAACAAAAATTTTAGCAATCCATTAATAGCTTCATTCCAAATACGTTTTAAAAAGAGCCTATCTGAAAGATGATTTGCCGCTAAAATCTCTACAAGCTCGTTCATTGTAAAAATCTTGTTGGTTGGACAATGAACTATTTTTTTAGTAGTATCGTTGAATGTGAATTCACTGCCATCCGAAATAAAGTTTGTAACCTTCTGCTTATATTCTTCTCCATCGGTGATAACATATGAAATATTTTCTCCTCTCTTTTCTGGTTTGGTCATGTTTACTTCGTAGAAAAAACCGCGTTCAAGTACGGCAATTTTAATAAACATTCTCTTATCATCTTTCTGGTAAGCTGTGCCTTCGGGATATTTGCGAATTAACGAAAAACCAACCTCGTTTTCGAATGGCGTAATTGATTCGTCAGTGGCTCCTAGTGTATAGAGATTTTTGAACTCTTCACCGTTCATAATCACTTTTTTGCCTAAAATTAATACTTAAAATCGCCTTCTTCGAACTTATCTCTTATCACTTGTTTCCTAATTCTTAGAACCTCAAATTCCTTTTTCAGTTGGCTATTTTTGTCCTTTTCCATCATAAGCATACCCTCCAACGCTTCTAAAGAATATTTTACATCTTCCCGGATTTCGTCTGTGATATCTTTTAGTTCAAAAAATCGCTTCTCTACTTTAATTTTAGCCGTCAAAAGTTCTATTTCTTCATCAGATTTTTTAATCTCTCCGTCTTTTTCCTTAAGCTCATTAACCGTGCCGTCTAACAAATGTTGTTTAATGTTTTCCATAATTTTATTTTAAATGTTTTATAAGTTTGTAAATAAATAAGGCGTATTCTGAAAAAACTTGGAGGTTTGCATAAACTACTTTTGCATCAAATTGTTTTCCAGTTGGATGACCGGCATCATTCCTGTTAAGTCGAATAAAATTAAAAACCCCGTCTAAATATGTTTCCCAGTCTGACTGTAATTCTTTAGGGAGAGATTTTACGTCGCTCACAAACTCTTTTTTGAACTCCTTATATTGAGTTGAAATAAATCTATTTTCAATATTCTTTTGAAAGCTTGCTTTACGCTTTGCATTGGTTATCCAATTTACGTACGCCTCAATAAGTGAGAGCATTAAATTTTCTGATGCGACACCTATTGTTAATGTGGCAGATAAAAGGTGACGACGATTATAAGCCGCTACCGACTCTCCGATGTAAGCAAGGGTTACGTCGTCTATATCAGGAACTTTTGCCTTTAATGCTTTTAAATATCCTTCTGGATCATATGGTAACCAATCTTCTTTTAAAAATGCTTCTTTGCCATATTGTGTAATTGTAAGCCAAGGATAACTGCTATTTTGATCGCCAGATGTTCCCGGATACAAAAAACCAGTGTTAATAAGCTCCTGCACAACCTCACGAGCTACAGAATAAATCTTTTCGTGTTGCCAACTTGACTCCGTTCCTTGCGGGAAAAGAGAATAAATTTGCCCCATTTGAAACTGTTGCATTTGATTCGGATTTTTTACTGTCCAACCAATTTGCTGTTTAAAATGTTCAAAAATCTTATTACGTATTTCTTCTCTTGTCATTTTAATATTTTATTTACCTTCTACAATTTTTATTTCTTCCGGAGTCAAACCGTATAATTTATGAACCAGTTTATTGATTTGACGTTGATACTCTTCGACTTTGGCTCTCTTTTCGGGATCTTCCAAATAATTAATCGCCTTGGCGATTATTAAAATTTTATCAACTAACTCAATAAGTGGTTTTTGAGCATCTGGAATAATTTCTTTGATAGCCATACTTTCCAATGTTTCAATATCAACTTGCGCCATAACTCTACCGGCCTCCAAAGAAATTGATTTATAGTAATAATCAAATAACGAAGAATTTAAAATGGCGACTATATATTTCAAAGAAAATTTGTGATTTGTAAGATTGCCTATATGAACATTATTCAATGTTAAAAGCTTCGTATTATCAAATGCACATATTAAGCTGTCGCCCGTCTGCCTTATAATAATCTTTTCGTTAAAATAATCTACCCCTTCATAACCACTCTTAATTTTTGCCTTATCATAAAGCAAAAAATTTCCGGCTGGTTTTAAGCAGTATTTATTAAATTCGCCACCGGAAATAATGCCGGGCATCCATTTATTGTTTTTCTTTTTCGGACTCATTATAGAGGCCTGCCCGTCCTTGCCAATCAGACCACTACTAAATTTAACAACACTCCCTAACTCTACTGAATCTTTTTCTATTTTAAAAATCATATTCATAGCATCTTTGCTAAAAAATAACCGGAAACGATTGTACCTTAATGCACCGAAATAGTTTTGGGGATATGAATACTCTTTGAAATCGTTGATCCTAACAACTTCATTATTTTCCGCATACCGAGTTATAATCTTGTAGTTTTGGTCTACAACTGGTTTTCTCTGAAAAAGATACACAACGGAAAATCCCACGGTTGCTTGAAACACGCTGTAAGGTAAAAGAAGTATAGATATAATTTCGTTAAATCGTAGTATAAAGTTCCTAATTTTTGAAAAATACCTCCCCAGCAAAAAACTGTCCGGCACGATAAAAGACTGAACGCCGCCATCCTGTTTTGCTATCTCAATCGCTTTATCCATAAAAACTGCGTATAAGCTAATTTTATATTCTGCAGAATTGGGATATTTTCTTTTTAAAAATTCCTTTTCTTGTCCAGCCATACTTTGCCCTCCACGCAATCCATAGCTTACATACGGAGGATTTGCTATCACAACATCAAAACCACCCTTTTTCTCAAACACATCGGCGAAATTAAGTTTCCACAGAAAAAATGGCTTTGTATTTGATTGCTTGAATTCCTGAATCTTTTTAAGAGCAGATGTTTTCCTTTGCTCGTTAAGGGTTGCTTCTATCAACTCCCAATCCAATCTCTCTATGTGTTGCTTCAATTCATCCTTTTTATTTTTACTCGTTTCTTCAAAAAAC
>CAYYDH010000048.1:0-3906 GCA_964470615.1 uncultured Candidatus Saccharibacteria bacterium | reverse complement strand
AGCTGAAGCAAAGTGTGTTGGGAAAGAGAGCCCAGTTAAAATAAAAAACAGAAAAACGATAATCGCTTTTCTGTTTTTGAAGATTAAAAGCAACTTTTGGGTTATTTTATCCATGTTAAAATATTATAACAGAAATAAAAAATAAATAGTAGCAATTATTTAAAGGATTCAGCTAGTTTAATCCAGTCGTTGACGGCCAAGCTTTCAGCTCTTTGGCTCGGCTGGATATTATTTGCCTCCAACCAGCGATTAGCAGCTTCTTTACTTAATTCTAAACCATTTGATAAATTATTGGCAAGTTGTTTTCGGGGCTGCGAGAAGCCTGCTTTTACGATCTTGAAAAACACCGTTGAGAATACTTTCTTCTGGCGATTATCAAGGGGTGTTATTCTGATTACGGCGCTGTCAACCTTTGGCCGGGGCCAGAAAGATTTTCTAGAGACATAAAAAAGAGTTTTAGCTTCAGCATAAAACTGAACCGACACTGCCAGCAAGCTCATTTTCGGAGGCTTGGCACATATTCTTTGAGCCACTTCTTTCTGGACCATCAAAAGCATCTCATTGGGAGGGCTATCGCCTTCTAAGAACCTCCTGATAACTGGCGAGGTTATATAGTAAGGCAAGTTAGCTACAACTCTATAACCAGAAGTCGGAGTCTTAATATCAGAACTTAGAATATCTCCTTGGACGATTTCTAAATTAGGAAGATTGCCAAGGGTTTGCTCTAAGATAGCTGCCATCTTTTTATCTTTTTCTACGGCGATAACCCTGGCGGATTTTTCTAATAACCTTATTGTCAGGTTGCCGATGCCCGGGCCTATCTCTAAAACAACGTCATCTCTTTTGATGCAAGCAGCATCAACAATCTTTTCCAGCAGTCCGTCGCTCACCAAAAAGTTTTGGCCCAATCCTTTTGACGGCTTTATGTTGTATCTTAAAAGTAAAGCTTTGGTGTTTTTCAGATTCATTTCTATAGTTTAACTTAAAAAACAGGTTTTAAAAAGCATTTTCAGGCTGTGTACAAAAGGCTTGACTCTGCTGTTTGGGCGAGTATAATATAGTATATATAAAGGAGACTAAGATATTTCTAGCTTCAACATTTTTAAGTCGCTTTTAGCGATTTTACCGTTTATAAAAGCATACGTCAGGAATATCAGGTCAAAGCGCACCTATTCAAGGGGATTTCTAAGAGATCCGCTTTTTGGTCTAGGTTTATTTTCGGTCGTCCTACTGGTCGGCCTGTTGTTTTTGGTTCCAAAAGCCAGCTTAAAGTCTTTAGCTAAAATTAATGCTACGGCTGCGAATTCCTTTGCTATGGTTGGTCCTTCTAAAAATAATATTTCTTTTGCAGAACCAGTCAAAAACTTTGTTAATGATTCGCCGGAGCTGACTTTAGTCCAAGAAAACAGCTTGGCCGGAGTTTGTTCGCCGGTTACTGCCAATTCTCAAACATTAGGGATTCTGCTGGACGACGATAGCATTGATGAAGAAAGAAAAGAGATTCTTGAATACGCAGTTGAAGCAGGAGATACGATTTCTTCTATTGCTGCTAAGTTTAGTGTCTCTGTTAATACTATCTTATGGGCCAATAATCTAAAGAGCAAAAGCTTGGTGAAGGTAGGAGATAAGCTGATTATCCCCCCGGTTTCTGGCATTATTTACCATGTTAAGAAGAATGACACCATAGGAGGCGTTGCCAAGACCCTTAAAGCAGAGGCAAATGATATAGTTGCTTTCAATGAGCTTGCAAACGAAAACGATATTTATATCGGGGATATCTTAGTTGTCCCAGGAGGAACAATGCCGACAGCCAGTTCTTCTGCCAGCGGTGCAGCCCAAATCCCGGTTGCTTCCAGTTACTTTATCTGTCCTCGTCCTACTTGCAAGATAACCCAGGGTTTACATTGGTATAATGCAGTTGATATTGATGGTGAGTGTGGCGACCTTTTATACGCTGCAGCTGGCGGGAAGGTATTGAAGATAAGGTATGGCTGGAACGGAGGAGGAGGCAATTATATTGAAATTATACATCCTAACGGCGTGATTACTTATTACGGGCATATTATTACCGCCCTAGTGAGCGAGGGTCAAGAAGTTTCACAAGGCGACAGCATAGCTTTGATGGGAGGAAAGCCAGGAACTCCTGGTTCAGGAATATCAACTGGCTGTCATGTTCACTTTGGAGTCATAGGAGCAAGAAATCCTTTTGCGAGGTAAAAATTAGCAAGTGTTTGGATAAATACCCGGCTCAGCCGGGTTTTCTATTTCCGAAACAATTGACTTGGCGTGAAGATTAGAGTATAATTGTTAATTCAATGTTTTTTGAAAACTCAACAAGGAGCAACTAGTGGCCAAACCCACGACCTCCGGTCCTACAACGGCAAGACCTGTCAAAGAAAAGAAGAAAAAAACTTGGCAGCGAGTGTTCAAGAGAGTATTGCTGTTCTATATCATTTCCTCTTTACTTCTCCAGCTTATTCTTTGGACTGTCGCCTTTTATCTTGTCAACCGTTCGGGGATAGAGATAAAGAGTTCTGAGCAAAAAAACTTGTGTCCTAAAAAGCAGGAAGCAAATATCTTTAAAGCTCTTTTTTTTGACGACAAGAGCGGAGTCGAAGCTACTGATCGTGTCGTCAGAATTACTTCTGACGGCGGAAAAACCTGGTCAGATCTCCTGGTTATCAAAAACGTTCCTGTTTTTGAGATCTGGGTGATAGATAGAATCACTGTTCAGGATAGTCAGAATATGTCTATCCGTTTAAGGGGAGCCACAAACGACCTGATAGAAACCAGTGATGGCGGGCAGACGTGGGAATATGTGCTTTACCATACCAGCCATTATGGTTCTAGGAAGGTGAAAATGAGAACCCAGGATCGCGGCCAAAATTGGCAGCAGATAAAGGAGCAATCCTAAAGGGGCGAAGAAGAACTTTTGCCCTTTTCTTTTCTGAAAATACCTTTATAATAGAAAAAGAACATTTTAAATAGGCCATCTATGAAAAAAACATTAACCTTTATTTTTTTAGGATTGGTAATATCTCTGTTTTTGGTTAGTTCAGCCCAAGCTGCTGCCGGTTGCCCTACAGGCGGATTGGTTCCCTGCGGAGGCATAGGATGCCCCTGTACACTTTGTCATTTCACCATAATGTTTAGGAACATAATTGACTTTGTTGTGTTCAGGATTGTACCGCTTTTAGCTGTTCTATTGGTGATGATCGGAGGGTTTATGTATATAATTGCTTTTATTAATCCGTCAGAAGGCGGGTCAGAAGCACTGAACAGGGCAAAAAGTTTATTCAAATCAGTTGTTGTTGGCCTTTTTATAATCTACGGAGCCTGGCTGATTATAAATCTGTTTTTCATGGTGATTGGCGTGAATAGCTGGACTGGCCTGGAAGGAGGTTGGTGGAAGATTGAGTGCGAAACATCAGTGCAATCTTCTAGCAGCGGAGGAACGTCAGGTGGCAACAATTCTGGTAGTGCCTCGGCTTCTTCTACGCCGACCATTAATCAAACAGATATAGCAAAGGTTACAAGCGTGAACGGAAGAATAGTCAGCGGAGACGAGTTAGCTGTGGATGTGGCGTTTCAAAACCCCACCAATGTGACAAGAGAGTATCGTTTGTACGTTTACGATGCTTCTGGTAATGAAATAACCCATGATCCTTATTATCATTGGGTTAATGTTGAACCTGGTCAATCTCATACATTAAGTGTTTCTACTGATTGGAATTCGCATTGGGATACTACTAATCTAGGAGGAGCATACAGGGTGGAGCTAAGAGAGTATAGTGGGGGAACAGTTTTCCAGCAGACAAACAATATCCCGTCTCAATAATTAAGACCGTCTGTTATACCCTGCCCCCATAGCTCAATTGGTAGAGCAGTTGCCTCTTAAGCAATTGG
>CAYYDH010000047.1:0-3955 GCA_964470615.1 uncultured Candidatus Saccharibacteria bacterium | reverse complement strand
CAATCAAGTCCTTGGACTATCTTAGTCTAAGTGCAAAATGTCCGTATGTAAAACACTGAAGACGCGCCTTTGGATAATCTATGTAAAAATGCGAAAAAATTATTTATTTTTTAAAAACAAAAAAAGCGCTCAAATTTGTGCAAAGACAATTTTGAGCACCTTGCATCGCATATTTCAGCGACCTATTTCTTTCAGCGGAGCTTTTCAGTCCCGCTTCCCCTTCTTGAGCTGCGCCTGCAGGTCCGCGATGGTCTTATCGGCAACAGCCTTGTCGGCAGAAGCTTTCTCTTGAACGGCCTTGAGCTGTGTCAGCAGATCTTTGAAGGTTTTACCTGCAGAGACCGCATCTGCTAAAGCTTGCGCCTTATCTCGTAGATCCTTGACCCTATCGAGTTCAGCAAGGGCCGCTTTTGCTGTAAGGGGTTGCGAGTAGTGGTACAATTCAGCGCGTGATGCGTCCGTCTTGGCCTTAAGCCATTGGGACTGAATACGGTCTGCTTCACTTTGAAGCTTTTTGGCATCCAGCGATGATGATTCCTCGAGCTGCGCCTGCAGGTCCGCGATGGTTTTATCAGCAACGGCCTTGTCGGTAGAAGCTTTGCTTTGTGCAGTCTTGAGCTGATCATTTTCCCTAGTTAACCGCTGAACCTGAAACGTTAACTGCGCTCCCTCCTCCGCTCTGAACTTCTCAATTTCCTTCTTCGCTTCCTCGGAAGCGTACTTCTCAAGGAAGAGAAGTCTCCCTAGAACGTCCTTGCCCGAGGCTGCTTGAGTTTGGGTTTTCACCACCAGCTTCTCAAATTCTTCCTCGGAAAGGTTGTTCAACGTGTCTTCCTTGACATGCTTGTACTGCGCGGTGAGGTTGTTGTACTGCTTGACAAGATCGTTGTACTGCTCGGTGAGCTCCGCAACCTTGTGCAGTGCTACATCGCGCTGCGCTCTAAGTGATAGCAAACCCCAGACCGCGGTGACGAAGAGAAGCGTTACGGCCGCCAATGCCACCCATTCCAAAAACTTCCGACCTGTGGTAAACATAATAGACTCCCTTGTGAAATGAGAACCCTGCGATTGCCGGATTCAGTTGTGAACGAACCGACTTCTAATTGAGTATTATCATATAATAACAATCATGTCAAGGGTCACATTTAAAATTGTATACAAAAAATCCAAGAAATTTCTCTCTTGGATATCTTTTTAGCTGACGCTGAGTTTTACGTTCTCAAGCGCACTAATGAGATCATCTTCACTAATGGCGCTTATGCCTTTGCCCTTTTTCCGGGAAGATGATTTTTGGGCGGCTCTATCAACAATTTTTACCAAGTCAGCTTCGGAGTAGCCACGTGTCAGATCAATGATTTTTCCAATACTAAGACCCTTTTGAATCGGTCTATTTTCCAATTGAGCCATCAACACTTCCAGGCGCGCGAATCTATTAAGCGGTCTAACATCAGCTTTGGCATCGGATATTCTGATTTTTTTATCCGTTGCATGGGTTGATTCTGCCTCCTTCGCAGATGTCCTATTCCTTTTCGAAAAAAGGAGAAAAATCCATTTGACAAAAGAGGTAGCCCACCAAAATATATAAACAAAAAAGTAAAAGACAAAGGACACTGTGAAATACGCTAAATTCTTTCCTGCTCTGGCCCACTTGTTTTTTGAAAATAAAAAACTTCCTTTTTTTGATGGCCTGCGCTTTTTCATATTATTATCCCCCTCCATAGCTTGGTTTTAAAGGAACTCACGGAACTCTTTATGATAATACACCAAAAAGGTTTATTTGTCAAAAATATTTACAACAATCAGTGGCAATATATTAGTATTTCAAAATACAAAAAAACTGGCCGCTTTTATGAGCCATGATTTGTCGAATCCCGTTTTTATTAATAAAAACGGGCCGAACACGAAAAGCGTTCAGCCCGTACAAGAAGCACTAGTGCTTCCCGTTTGCTGTGTTTAGACTACGGGGAGTCTATACACATTGTTGTCAGGGCTTAGCAAAGTAAGCCTTTATCTTCGACGAAGCGTCGTCAGTCACACCCAGTTCCCTATCCCAAGGAACCATACTGGGCTTGCTGAGAGTGGCTTGCTGGTCGAACCCGGCCCTTGCCTTGAGGTTGTTGAGACGCTCGTAGAAAAGCTTCCTGGAGTGTCCCAAGTCAGTGTCTTCGGCTTTGGCATCAACGATGCCATAGATTCTCCCGATGGAAGAATCTATCTCCGCCTGGACCCTGTAAGCGGCGTCTTCCGCTTTGGCGACCTCGAAGTCAACCTTTTCCCGACGGAGCGATGCCAGCTTATCAGCGACAGCCTTGGTTCCGTACTCGTAAGCACTGTTGATCTTGGCGAGCGACTGCTCATTAGCATTGATTTGCTTGCACAAGATTTGAGTACCCATGAGACGGTCCGAGGCGTCCTGATTAACCTGCTCCCAGGAAATCTTCGCACCACCAACTACGACGATTGAGCCAGGCTTGCTCTTCTCAAGCAGCTCTTGCGAGCGTTTGAGAATCAGCTCTTCGTGAGCCAATGCTTGGCGCTGGGCTGCCAGCTTGGCTTCCACCTCAGCCGCCATAGTCTTGGCCTTGTTGACTTCGCAGTAGATATCGCGAAGATCCTTCTCGGCCTTGTTGAGGTTGCCGCTGTACATGTCGCGGACATGAGAGTCCGAAACACTCTGGTCAACCGTGTTTCCGACATCTTTGGGCAGCTGTTTGAGGTGCATCCAAAAACCCGGAACCAGGATGATCAGCAAAACCACCAACACCACGAACCCAATGCTTAGGGTTCTCATAACACTGTCCTTCCAAAAAAGAGAAACGCAGAACACGAAACAGAAACACAACAGACGCGCACGAATGCTTTTTTATCCACCTCCTTTGTTTTTTTCCAAGGTGATTTCACTGCCGGTTATTTTTGCTAGCAAATTCGGAAATTTCCTTTCCAAATTAGATAGGTGTCTAGGAAAAAGAGATATCAGCGGAACATGGTGTTTTTGGTAGAGCTCTTTTTTGAGCTTCATATTTGCCCGATATCTTGGGTTGTCGTAGGCCATGCCCCAGAATTCAACATAAACCTGATAATCAGGAAGAAAAAAATCCGGGTGCAGTTCCACTTTTCCCAAAACCAGTAAAGGCTCGTATCTAAATTGGATTCCGTGCTCTTGAAAAAAAACAACGATTTTTCTCTCGCCGCGGCTCCTCACCCTGCCTACCGGCGTCCTGACGTTTCGACCCTTGAAAAAAACTCTGGCGTCGATTCTGTCCAGGAGGGAGAGAATATAGAAATCCAGCCAATTCACAAAATACTTTACAGCCGCGCCCTCCTTCTTGGGTTTAAGGATGTCTTTTCCCGCGCCATGAATCACTACGGAATCCAGGCGCTCCAACCAGTAGTGAATCTTGGTGAGTAATCCAATCATGCTTATTTCCCCCGTGAATGTTGTCAACGTGCATTATTGTCTGCCATTCTATCACACTACTTTTACCTTATCACCCACAATATTTTTGTCAATATCACGCATCAATAACACTAACAAAAATGCCCTTAAAAGAGCATTTTATAAAAATTATTAAATCTAAAATTTTATGGAAGCGGAGTCGTGTTTGCGGGATTGTTAAGTAGATTATTAATAAATGCCTCCGCGCCGACAGCTAAAATAATTAAAACTGTCCCTATTACTGCCGCCATTAAGGCTTTCTTTGCAGTTTCCATTCTTTGCGGGTTACCAACAGAGGTTAACCATAAAATGCCGGCTATTATCCACCCGATGACAACTATAGAGCCACCAATTGCCACGAAAGCATTTTGGACGGCTTGCACCATTGAGGGCGCCTGATTACCGGCCGGCGCTGCATTAACTATAGTAGCAAACAAAATAAAGTTCGCCAAAAATAAAAATAATATTTTTTTGTTTATTTTCATAGGCTTTGTTTAATTATATTCCAAAGGAGTTTGC
>CAYYDH010000046.1:0-4297 GCA_964470615.1 uncultured Candidatus Saccharibacteria bacterium | reverse complement strand
GAGATTTTTGCTTTTTTGGGGCCCAATGGCGCCGGCAAAACAACAACGATAAAGATGCTGACGACTTTGCTTAAACCGACGAGCGGAAAGATAAAAATCAATGGTTTTGATCCTATGGAAAAACAGCACCAGGTACGTTGTTCTTTTGGCATTGTCTTCCAAGACCCAAGCTTAGACGATGAGCTTACTGCCTTAGAAAACATGGAATTTCACGGAGTGCTTTACAATGTTCCAAAAGAGATCCGTCGGGCGAGGATTGAACAACTGCTTAAATTCGTTGAGCTGTGGGACCGGAGGAAAGATTTAGTAAAGAACTTTTCCGGAGGGATGAAGCGTCGGCTGGAAGTAGCTCGAGGTCTTATTCATCATCCCAAGATTTTGTTCTTAGATGAACCGACGCTCGGGTTAGATCCTCAAACTAGAAACCATATTTGGAACTATATAAAAGACCTTAATCGGACAGAGCAGATGACGGTATTTTTCACTACTCACTATATGGAGGAGGCAGAAAGAGCGGCCTCAAGAGTTGCCATTATTGATCATGGAAAGATTATTAGTCAGGGCACCTCTACTGAGTTGAGACAAAAAACAAAAACTAATTCTTTAGAAGAAGCATTTTTAGCTTTGACAGGTCACGCTATTAGAGAGGAAAGAGTGGGTGCAACAGAGCAGATGAGAATGCACCGACGCGCCTGGCGTAGATAAAAACATGAACGTAATTTACATTCTTTGGTTAAGGCAGATAAAAAGGTATTTTAGGTCCCGGTCTAGAATAATCGGCTCTTTGGGTCAGCCCTTGTTGCTTTTGCTTGCCTTGGGCTTTGGGTTTGGGCCTATCTACCAAAAGGCAGGCGGGGGAAGCTATATCCAGTTTTTAGCTCCTGGAATTATTTCCATGGGCATTTTATTTACAGCTGTATTTTCTGGCATTGAAATAATTTGGGACCGGCAATTTGGGTTCTTAAAAGAGACGTTAGTGGCGCCGGTCTCCCGTTTTAAGATTATGATAGGGAGAACCTTGGGCGGAGGAACAGTAGCTATCTTCCAAGGAATTATTATACTAGCCATATCTTTGTTGGTTGGTTTCCGGCCGGAAAACATTGGCTTGCTGCCTTTGGCCGTTGTCTTTATGGCCCTTATCGCTCTTTTTTTCACAGCTCTGGGAACGGCCATTGCTTCGGTTTTAGAGGACATGCAGGGCTTTCAGTTAATAATGAACTTCTTGCTTATGCCGCTTTTTTTTCTTTCTGGTGCTCTTTTCCCTCTGCAGGGGCTTCCTCGAGCGCTTACAATTGTAGCCAGTGTTGATCCTTTATCTTATGGAGTTGACGGGTTGCGAGGTACGCTAGTAAACGGCGCTCATTTTGGGATTGGCCTCGATCTTATCGTTCTCGGCGCTATTACCGTTGTTGTTTTGGCGATAGGGAGCTATCTTTTTTCTAAGATCCAAGTCTAGTTTAAAAAGCAGCAGAATTCTTGTCTCGCAGTATTTGCATCGAGCTTTTTTTCTTGTTGACAGGATATAAATCTTCTCTTATAATACACCCAGTTATTTCCAAACTGAAAAAGGAGGCCGAAATGACGCAAGCGGAAACAGAAAGTCCTGAAACCAAAGCAGAACCAGGTATTCATCTTTACGTTGGCAAAACAGACGGCGTTGAAGCAGTAATTCCTGTTCGTTGGTGTGTTTGCAGATCGCTTTTTGATAGGTTGAAGTTCAGGGGTGCTAAAAATCCGTACCTTCTTCTGGTAGTGGCTAAGGTAGTAGTTAATGGGAGCAAAGAAGTATCGCGCAGGCTGTTGTCTCTTGACCAGGCAATGGAATACATTGCGTTTTCCAGCCCTGGCGAGCATCAGCTTTTCGCCACAGTCTTGTGGGACGCGGAAGGGAAAGTTGGTCGTTTGAGAAAGATAATCCTGGGGAAAAACTCGCGAGGCCGATGGAATCTAGATTTGCTGTGCTACAACGAAGAGAGCAAGGAAACCACTTTGTTTAATCTGTCTGCATTCGGCTGCAAGACAGAGGGGCCGGTTGGGCCATTGCTGACTGTAAATGTGGCCAAAGAGTTTTTCGCCAAAGAACCGCCAAAATGGCTTAGCTGTTGGGTCAACTGGTTCTTTGAAACCAGGCCCGTTGATCAATGCCAATTTCGTCGGCGTTGCATCTTAGCATTTACTGTTCAGCCGCCGATAGCGCTTGCTTGGGCGATTATTCTGTTCCTAGCTCGGCTGACAAGCGCCCTGTTTTTGTTCTTATTCCTTGGTTGGAGAGGGATTGATTTTAGGCCAGTAATTTTCCTTCGAAGTCGCTATACTGGAGAAATTTGGGAAGGGAATGAGCGGTATGATGCAATAGGCAGGCGTTCGTTCTATACCAGTACCAAGGACGGCCAGAAACAGCCATTGTTTGTTGCATTGTTTTCGCCTATTTTCCTGGTTGCTTTTTTCGTCTTTTCGGTTATTCTTCTGTTACTAGGGGTCGGTAGTCAGAGCGGGTCGGGAATCCCAGTTTTTGCAGTTGTCTACTGGCTTTCGATGATTGCTTTTTTGGCAGTAAGTCATTTTATCTGGAAGCCGATCGCAAAGAGAATAGAGCAAGCTGAACTGGCCGAAGAGTCTGATCCAGAAGCGCAGGATAGGGCTCTTCAGGAAGAAAGAAGGCGCCGAGAGGAAGAGCAGCGCAGGATTTCAGCAGAGCTTGATAGGAAGTGTGAGGCAGTGGTTTGCCCAGGCGTTCCGCTGGATCCGTCGTTTGAAGCGCTCCCGTCGTCTAGGCGGACATTGCATTTGCGTTTCCACCGTTTTAAGAAAAGAGTGTGCAGGCCCTTTGCGCACTGAATAAATAAACTAAAAAAGCCCGAGTTCAAGGGCTTTTTTTACTGAGCAAGATAATTCTATTCTATTCTTCTTACGTACTGTCCGGTTTCAGTGTTGACTTCGATGATGTCGCCTTGGTTGATAAACAGGGGAACGTTTACTTGGGTTCCGCTTTCCAGGGTTGCAATCTTGGTTCCAGCTTGAGCACTGTCGCCCTTGACTCCGGGCGGCGCTTCAGTGATTTTCAATTCAACTTTTATCGGCAGAGAGATGCTGATAATCTTTTCTTCGAAAACAATCGCCTGGACAATTTCGTCTGGTTTTAAAAACTTTATTCCATTGCCGACCTGTTCGGCTGTTAAATCAAAACGTTTGCTTGGATTTGAGACATCAGAGAAAAAATACTTATCGCGGCTTTGGTAAATGAACTTGGCATTAAACTTTTCCAGTTCAGCTTCCTCAAAGACGTCGCCTTGATGGAAGTTACGGTCAAGAACATTGCCGTTAGCTAAGTTTTTAATTCTGGTTTGGATAACAACGCGCCTTTGAGCTTTTTTTAAAGGCATAGCGTCTAAAACCTCATAAGGATCACCGTCCATTATGAAGCGAGCGCCCTTTCTTAAATCAGTGTGAGTAAACATAATTATTCAAAGAAAGCTTGGATAAGCTGCGGGTTCCCCCTTAAGAAGTCTTCAGCTGCCATCGGGCTTTTTCCTTCCGGCTGCAATTCCTGGATTTCCAGGAACCCTTTTTTGCACTTGACAGCAACCTTTTGGGAAGGGGAGAGAACGATTTGGCCGATCATTGCCCTTGAGTCTATTTCAACGGCTTTCGCTTTCAGAATTTTTATACGCATTAATTTATCATTTTTTTGCCAGAAAGTAAAGGCGCCGGGCCAAGGCGAGTAAGCTCTGATTAGGCGATCAATCTGCTGGGAGGTTTTGTCCCAGTCTATCTTTCCATTTTCACGGGAAAGAGTTTTGGTATAGGTGGCCAAGGATTCGACCTGAGGTTTTGCTTTAATTTCCTTATTCACCCATCGGGGGATAGTTTTAGTTAAAAGAGCTATTGCCCGTTCTGTCATTTTCCCACGGAGAGTTTCATTGGTGTCGTTTGTTTCAATGGTGGTTTCTTCCTGGGCGACAATAGAACCGTGGTCAACCTTTTCATCCATCAGCATTATCGTGAGGCCGGTTTTTTCGTCACCGTTAAGAATTGCCGTTTGGATGGGGCTGGAGCCGCGATGTTTTGGCAACAAAGATGGGTGGACATTAAGACAGCCGTGCTTAGGAATATCTAGTATCTTTTTAGGGATAATCTGGCCGTAAGAAGCAACGATTATCAAATCAGGATCTAACTCTTTAATTTGCATTTGGCAATTGGCAATATTGGCCGGTTGCGATATTTGGAGATTGTATTTTTCTGCTAAAACCTTAACTGGCAAAGGAGTGGGAACTTGTTTCCTTCCTACTGGCTTGTC
>CAYYDH010000045.1:0-4317 GCA_964470615.1 uncultured Candidatus Saccharibacteria bacterium | reverse complement strand
TCTTTGAAAGAGGTTGATGTTAAAGGCGTTCAGCCGACCTTTCATTCCACAGCCAGCTTCATCGAGAAAGAGGAGATTATGAGAAAAGACATAGCTGAGCCGCAAAGCAAGGAGGTGGTAAAAAAGCTGTTAGAATTAACGCCTCAGAAAAAAGGAGACTATATTAAAGTAAAAGCTGTTTTTTAATGCCAGATTTTACCGTAAAAAAGGCCCATGACGGCTTGGTGAAAAAAGAATTCTCGGCTGTTGAATTGGCAAAAGAATACCTTGGGCAGATTAAGAAGGTCGATAAAAAGATATCAGCTTTTTTAGAGGTGACTGACAAGCTGGCTTTAAAACAGGCCAAGGCCGTCGATGAAAAGATTTCCAAAGGGGAGAATATTTCTCTTTTAGCTGGCATTCCTGTAGCAGTAAAAGACAATATTTTAGTAGAAGGAACAAAGTTAACCTGCGCCTCTAAAATCCTTAAAGATTATGTTGCTCCTTACGATGCTACGGTCGTGAGGAAACTCAGAGAAGCAGGGGCTGTGATTTTAGGAAAAACAAACCTAGACGAGTTTGGCATGGGAGCTTCAACGGAAAACTCAGGTTTTTTTACCACCAAGAACCCCAGTGATTCAAAAAGAGTTCCAGGCGGTTCGTCTGGAGGATCAGCAGCAGCTGTTGCAGCTGATATGTGCGTTTATGCTTTAGGGTCAGATACTGGCGGTTCAATAAGGCAGCCGGCTTCTTTCTGCGGCGTAATCGGATTAAAACCGACTTATGGCGCTGTTTCTCGGTACGGCTTAGTTGCTTTTGCTTCTTCTTTAGATCAAATAGGACCAATAACAAAGAATGCTGAGGACGCTGAAATAGCGTTTAAAGCTATTTCTGGCAGAGATCCTTTAGATTCAACTTCAATCAAGTTTGATTTCCAAGCTTTGGCTCTGAATATTAAAGACTTGAAGATCGGAGTGCCTAAGGAGTATTTTGTTGAAGGCATGGATCCAAAAGTTGAGGCGGTGAAAAGGAGGCGAGAAAGAAGATTGAAAAAGCCGGAGGAAGGATTGCGGAAATCAGCTTGCCGCATACAAAATATGCTTTAGCAAGTTATTATTTGATTGCTACCTCCGAGGCCTCAGCAAACTTAGCCAGGTACGACGGCATAAGGTACGGACTTTCTAAGGCAGGAGGCAAAGACTTAATGGAAGTTTATTTGCACAGCCGTGGGGAAGGATTTGGCGATGAGGTGAAAAGAAGGATTATGTTAGGCACTTATGTTTTGTCAGCTGGCTATTACGACGCTTATTATCTACAGGCCCAGAAGATAAGAACTATGCTAAAACAGGATTTTGAAAGAGCCTTTCAGGAAGTTGACGTTATTTTCTCTCCGGTTTCTCCGACGCCTGCCTTTAAGATAGGGGAGAAAATAGAAGATCCTCTTTTAATGTATTTATCAGATATTCTTACTATCTCAATAAACTTAGCTGGTTTGCCAGCTGTTTCTGTTCCAGCGGGCTTGGCAGATAACTTGCCTGTCGGCCTTCAGATTATCGGCAAGCCGTTTGAGGAGAATAAGATATTAGAAGTTAGCAAATTCTTTGCTTCGTAGGAAGATTACTTTTTTATGAGGCTTTAAAAATATATGGATACTCAAACATTTTTCTCCTTTATCGTGTCGCCTGTTAATACTTGGTGGCTTCTTTTGCTAAAAGTTGCCTTTATTTTATCTTCCCTGGCTTTTTGCATTGCCATAATCTTTTTGCTTCTTAAAAGCACTTGGCTGAATTATCTTCTTTTCATAAACTGGAAGAACTTTTTTACTCATAAGCCGGCAGGGAATAAGAGGTCTGTGAAACAATGGGATGGGATTGAAAAGCGATTGGCTAGCAAGAAAGAATCAGAATACAAAGTTTCTGTGATTGAGGCTGACAGCATGCTGGAAGAGGTATTCCAGAAAATGGGTTTTAAGGGCGATACCATGGAAGAGAAACTAAGGCAAATAACGCCTGATGCTTTGCCTGATCTAGATCAGGTTATTTATGCGCATGATGTCAGGAATAATGTTGCTCACGACCCTGATTACCAACTGTTTTTGGACCAAGCGAAAAGAACACTCGGGATATACAAAAAGGCGCTTGAGGATTTAGAGGTTTTTTAGGGTTTCTTAAAGAATGCTACGGGCGTCCTTGATTTTGGTTAAAAAATACGATAAACTATTGAATATCATCGCGGGGTGGAGAAGTAGTATCTTGCGAGGCCCATAACCTCGAGACGCAGGTGCAATTCCTGCCCCCGCAACATGTGAGTGACAATGCCGGTGTAGCTCAGTGGTTAGAGCAGGGTCTTCATAAGACCAAGGTCGCAGGTTCGATCCCCGCCACCGGCATAGTTTTGTACCATGCGGGCGTAGCGTAGCCCGGTTTATCGCGCCTCCCTGTCACGGAGGAGATCGTGGGTTCAAATCCCATCGCCCGCGCAATATCAAGAGTTTGAACCGCCGAAAGGCGGTTTTTAGTTGCATTTTTGTTTTAGAAAAGGCAAAATGAGATAATTACAAATTAAGACAGAACAATCATGGATTTTAAAGAGCTCCGGGAAAAAGTTGTAGAAAGCGCCATTAAATATGGCAAAAGATATAATATAAAAATTGATGAAGATTTTGCTTTATTCAAGCTATATGAAGAGGTGGGGGAGTTGTCTCAAGCTATTCTAATTCATAGAAAAAAGAGTAGACCCGAAAAACATGTTTCAAAGGAAGAGTCAAAAAAAGGACTTGCGAAAGAGTTGGCTGATGTTTTGGGTATGCTAATCGTGAATGCTCATCTTTTGGATATTGATTTAGAAGATGCGGTATATAAAAAATGGATCACGAGAGAGTGGGTTAAAAAATAACTTTTTGATTTATAAGAGTTAATAAACCCTATAATAGTATTAGAGGATTTTTTATTTCAAGAGGATAATCGGTTCTACTATGGGAAAATTCTCCCAGAACCAAGTTCGAACTGCGTTCTACTGTCCGCGCAAAGAAAAAAGCAGAAATTCTTAGAATCTCTGCTTTTGTTTTTTACTTACTTTTTTTCCAGGTTTTTTCTAAGGATGGCCGCTGCTCCTAGCAGGCCGTCCACTTTTGGCTGGGGAGAAAACAGCCAAGCCTGGCTTGTTGCCGATTCAGGGGTAATCAACCTTCGCGCCATAGCGTGGCGGATAGATTGTTCTATGCGATGCAGAGCGCAAATCCCAAAGGTTCCTTTCCAGATCACTGTTTCGATTCTAAGAAGTGAATAAATAGTGGCTAAGAAAGCTCCCATTCCTTCGGTGACCAGTCCGTAAATTTTCATTGCCCATTCTTGCTGTTCGTCAAAGCAGGCATCAAGAAACTTGCAAGGATCAATATCCGCTGGGATCTCAATCTTGAGCGCTTCGGCTTCGGCAATCACGCGGCGTTTTATCGCCATACCGCCGATAATCGCTTCTGCGCATCCGCGTCTTCCGCAACCGCAGAGCGGGGCAAAAGGTGAGAGGTCGAGCGGAATGTGGCCTCCTTCTGAATCGGCCAGAATCTCGCCGTTGTCCCAGAATCTTAGTCCGATTCCCGAGCTCCAGGTGATTCCCATGAACCTTTTGTACGCCGGCGCCAAAGACGACATCCCGGTTACTGCTGCCTCCATGTCGTTGCAGACGGTTGTTGGCAGCCTTTTTCTTATAAGGGTCAATTCGCCAAGGGGTTCATTGTCAAGCAAATGAATATTCGGGGATTTCACTACCCTGTTATGGTTCTCGATGACTCCAGCCAAGGCGAAGGCGATGCCAACGGTTTCTGCTGGTAGCTCTTCGCAGGTAAAATCAAGAAGTTCCCCTACGCTGCTGACCGGCGGTCGCGTTTTCAGATTTACTACTTCTCCTGTTCCCCAGATATCAGCCCTTCTAAATCCATCTCCGCCTCCATCAACTGCTCTCACGCAGATACCCACTGTATATCCTCCTTTGTTAAGGTGCCTTTTTATATTAATTACAACTAGCTAAGCCGTCAAGGTTGAAAATTTGTCTATTTGGAACTAAAATAATCTATTATGACTTCTTCTGAAATTATTAAGAAGCTGAAGACGATGGGGAGCTCCAGAAACATCGCTGGAATGGCGCGTTTCGGCATTAATCCGAAGAATACCTTGGGTGTGCCAGTACCTGAGTTGCGGAGAATGGCAAAAGAAATAGGAAAGGATCATGAGCTGGCTTTAAGACTGTGGGATTCAGGGATTCACGAAGCTAAAGCATTAGCTAGCATGGTTGATATTCCCAAAGAAGTAAAACAAGATATAAAGTTTATTCCAGTTGAAC
>CAYYDH010000044.1:0-4429 GCA_964470615.1 uncultured Candidatus Saccharibacteria bacterium | reverse complement strand
CGTAGCCCCTTTAATCTTTATCTCTTCTGCTGTCTGCTCCCCAATCGCCAGATTATACTTTCTCTTAATGTAATCGGCGATACCTTGGTCTAGTTTATCCCCGGCCACTCTTAAAGAATGGCAGGTAACTATTCCTCCTAAAGATATCACAGCTACCTCTGAAGTGCCCCCGCCAATATCAACAATCATATGGCCTGAGCAGGAATTTATCGGAATGCCAGCCCCAATAGCAGCTAAAACTGGCTCCTTGGCAACATATACTGCCCTGGCGCCAGCTGCCATGCCTGCTTCAACCACTGCCCTTCTTTCAGTAGAAGTAATGCCAGCTGGCACACCTACTAAAAGTTCAGGCTTTAAAATCCTGAAGTTTCCCATGGCCTTCTTGATAAAGTACCTAAGCATGGCTTCAGTTATCCTGTAATCGGCAATAACGCCCTCTTTCAAGGGCCTATAGACCTTAATAGTGTCTGGGGTGCGGCCGGTCATTTCTTTGGCTGCCTGGCCCACTGCCATAATCCTGTTGTCTCCGAGCGTCACTGCCACCACTGACGGTTCATTCAAAATCACCCCCTTTTTAGGGAGAAAAACAATTGAGTTGCAAGTTCCTAAATCAATTCCTATTTTCCTGACAAACATATTTAAATATTTACTCTTTTAATGTCTGCTCCCAGCTTCTGCAATCTTTCCTCTATCTTTTCATAGCCCCGGTCAATCTGATAGATATTATCAATTACTGTTTCACCCTTGGCAATCAGACCGGCTATTATCAGGGCGGCTCCGGCTCTTAAATCAGGGCTGGGAATTTCAATTCCTGTCAAAGGCGTAGGGCCGTTGACCACTGCCCGGTGAGGATCGCAGAAGATAATGTCCGCTCCCATTTTATTCAATTCCTCCAGATATTTCAAGCGGCCTTCGTACAAAGGATCATGAATCAAAGTCGGCCCTTCTGTCTGAGTGGCCAAAACCCCGAGCTCAGGCTGCAAATCAGAATGAATGCCAGGATAAGGCAAGCTCTGGACCTTGCCTATCTTCAGATTCCCTGAAGGAAAAACTTTAATTGAGTTTTCTCCTTGAATTTCAAACCTGGCGCCAAAATCCCAAAGCCTTTTTAAAAACAAATCCAAGAAAGACAGTTCAGCATTCTTAATCACAACTTCTCCTTTGGTTGCCAGAGCAGCAACGATAAAGGTTCCGGTCTCAATCGGGTCGGAAATAACAGAATGTTCAAACCCTTTAAGGGTTTCCTTGCCTTTGATCTTAAAAGAATGGCAGCCGCTTTCAGAAATCTCAGCTCCCATTTTTCTCAACACTTTTATCAACTCCTGAATCTGGTAATCCTGGTCGGCAATCTTTAAGGTTAAAGGCTCTTTTGACAAGCTGGAAAACAAAAGAATGTTCTCGGTGGCTGTAACGCTAAACTCTCTTAAGACAACCTCCAGTTCTTTCTTCTGATTATTAGGATACGGAAGATTGCTTCCTGATTTCTTTTCAAAGTGATAAAGGTTATCTTCTGTTTTCACCTCAATTCCCAGCTGTGAAAACGCATCCAAGTGCGTATCAATAGGCCTGGCGCCGATAAGGCAGCCGCCCGGAGGCGGAAGTTTCATCTTTCCGAACCTGGCCAGCAAAGGGCCTAAAATTAAAACTGACCCCCTAAAGCGGCCAATAATATCAACGGGTAATTTAGAAGGATCTACTTTTGAACAGTTTACCTTTATCTTCCTTTCGCTCACCCAATCAATACTGGCCCCCAGCCCTTCCAAGATCTTCAGCATTTTAAAGACATCTTCGATCAAGGGCAGATTATCAATAACGCAGTCTTCATTAGTTAAGAGAGTGGCAGCTAAAATCGGAAAGGCGGCGTTTTTCGCCCCCCTAACCTCCACTTCCCCCTTCAGCTGCTTGCCTCCCTTGATTACAAATTTCTCAGGCATTAATTTTAAGCAAAATTGATTTAACTATTTTTCATTTTAGTTTAAAAACTTGAAATTAGCAACCCCTGATTGCGGGGTGGAAAAATAATGAGTTTTTGCTAGAATGAGGATCATGACGAGGAAAACCCGTTCCATCCTTTTTATATGTGTCACTGTCCTATTCTTAACGGCTGCCCCGATGACAGCCCTTTATTCTTTGGGCTGGAGAGTCGACTGGAAAGAAGGAAGAGTTATTAAAGTAGGGCTTTTCTACTTCCAGATCCTGCCCAGAACCTCGGAGATCTTTCTCAACGGAAAACTATCTGATAAAACAAACATTATCTTCAACTCAGCTACAATCGGCAACCTTCTTCCTGGCAAATACCAAGTAGAGGTAAGAAAAGAAGGCTTTTATCCCTGGCAGAAAACTCTGGAGATAAAAGAAAAGGAAGCCACTGAAGCTAGAAACATCCTTCTAATACCTAAAGACCCTGGCTTTAGCACCCTGACCAAGGGCGTAAAAGACTTCTACTTCTCCCCTGACGGAAAAAAGATAATCTTAAAAGACCTGCCCGGGCCCCAAGACGACAAAGTCTTAGGCCAAAGTGTAAATGAAGCCTGGGCTTTAAAGCTTTTTGATACGAAGAACAACGTAAAGAGCCGCTTAATAGGAGAAAAAAGCAAGCCTCTGACCGGGAAGAACGAACTGATTAACTTAAAGTTCTCTTCTGACTCTAAAACCCTGCTCCTGGAAATAGCCCAGAACGAACAGCTGAAATACTATTTGCTGGATATTAACGAAGACCCGGCAGTCCTATCCCCCTTGGACCCCTTAAACATCTCGCTTGATTTCAACAACACCTATTTCAACCCCAGGAACCCAAAGAGATTGCTGACCTTAAGCCAAGGGGAGATTATAGAGATTGACTTTGAAGGAAAAGAAGAGCCCAAGCAGTTAGCTGAAGGAGTTATTTCCTTTTCAATCAACAAAGACAGTCTTTACTATATCGACAATACGGGCCTTGTCTTCAGAATCAATCTGATGTTTGAAACAAAGGACAAGATAAACAAGGATCCTTTTCCTTTAAAAAAGGAAACAGAATATATAATTAACGGAGTAGATTCTTTTGCTGTTCTGCTTGAAGGCAAAGATCTGTATTTCTTTGACGGAACTGACAATTCTTCCAAGAAGATAAGCAGTTCAGCTGAAGGCTTTTCTTTTTCTAGCGACGACAAAAAGATGGTCTACTGGGGAAACAGCGAACTCTGGGTTTTGTTCTTAGACAGGAAAAACGACCAGCCCTTTCAGCAAAAAGGAGACCTGGTCTTCTTAACCCGTTCTTCAGAAAAGGTCAGCAGCATCTTCTGGCTGACAAGCCACTACCTTATCTTCAACGAAAACAGCAAGATAAAAGTCGCGGAGATAGACAACCGCGACAAGTTAAACATTGTTGAGTTTGACTCCTTCTCTTCAATCTCCAAGTTCTTCTGGAACAACAACGAAAAGAAGATATACCTTCTAGATGACAATATTCTCTATTCTTCCAATAGAATAGTTCCCTGGTACTAAGCCTCTCCGTTCAAAGAAGAAATCTTTGTTTTCAGGTCCAGCCATTTCATCTCTCCGGCTTCAGCCATTTTGCAGATTGTTTTAAACTGGCAGTATTTGCATTGCCAATTATCAGGGTAAATAGGTATTCTGGCAGGAAGCGCATCAGAATCAATCTGCTTCTTAAGAACAGTCAGCTCATCTAAAAGCTGCTGGGATTTGGCCGGATTATACTCCACCACAAACTCTTTCAAGTCCTGGCTGTCTTTATTCACATAAAGCAAAATCCCCTTCTGGATCTTGAAATAATGAAGATAAAGCTGTATCTGATTTATATTCTCCTCTTTTGGCTCCTGAAGAGTCCTAAAGATCATGCTGTTCATGCTTTTAATATCCAGCACAAAGAGCTGCTCCCCGTCTGAAAGCACAGCATCAGCTCTTCCGGATATTAGCTCCTGGGGAGGAATATCTACTTCTGAAGCAACTACATGAATATCCCGAGTGCTCAGAAGCGGCTTCATTATGAGCTTGTGAATATGGTCCCCGTGATCAAACAATCTTAAGATATTCGCCTCCATTTCCTTGCGAGGCGCTTTTTTGAACTTAAAAAAAATAGCCCGAGCGCATCTGCCGGCATCGGTGATATAGAAGTGACGCTGTTCCCTATCTCTCTGCTTCTCCAGATAGTAGTTATCAATGATTTCCTTTAACATAATACATTCATTTTACTCTGATTTCTCTGCTTGGCAAGAAAAAAGACGAGGAACTAACTTCGGGAATTTTGATACCCTCTTAGGATGTTATCTTTTTAAAGTTACCCTCCAAGTATTCTATTGTTTCCTTCCACGCAAATTTTGTTATATTCAAAACCGAGATAAAGTCTAATTTGGCCTTTTCCCGCTTTTCGTTATCCGAAAAATCTGTAGTAATTCTCCTGATTTAGCCATTGCCAAATCAGAGGGTGACA
>CAYYDH010000043.1:0-5034 GCA_964470615.1 uncultured Candidatus Saccharibacteria bacterium | reverse complement strand
ATATAGGCGTTTTGCCAGATAGTACCGATCGCCCTTTGACCGTAATGTTTTCTGTCGGGGGTGCTGGTGCGCAAAAAGAAATTGCCCTGAGGGCGGTTAAAAGCCTGAAAGATAGAATTGAGAAAAAGGAAATAAGGATATTTTTAAGCGCTGGGATAAAAAAAGAAGTGCAAGAGTATTTCAACGAGGGCATCAGGAAAATTGGTCTGAAAAATAATGAAAACCTGGAAATAGTTTTCTCTCCGGACATTAACAGCTATTTTGACAAGTTTAATTTAAAGTTGAGAGAAACCGATATTTTATGGACAAAGCCAAGCGAGCTTTCTTTTTACACAGGTTTAGGGCTACCGATTATTATTGCGCCGTCAATCGGATCTCAAGAAGACTTTAATCGAAGATGGCTTTTGAGAATTGGCGCTGGCATTCTGCAAGAAAATCCCAGCTTCAGCCACCAATGGATTATCGATTATTTAGAAAGCGGTCGGTTTGCCGAAGCAGCTATGCATGGCTTTATAGAAGTAGAAAAGCGGGGAGCCTATAATATTAAGAAAATCTGCCAGAAGCTGTTTGATGAAAAAACACTTTAAAACAATTCTTTGCCTCTTTTTGCTAGTTTTGTTCTTGGCGGCAGGTTTCGTTATTTTTAGCAACAAGACAGTTGAGGTGAATCAGGAAGACGTTTCGTTCCCTAAAACCAAAGGGAACAACTTGAGCCTTGACCAGAAAATAGGACAGTTGTTTGTCATCGGGGTTAAGGGAAGTGTTTTTGACGAAGAAATGGCGCAATTGATCAAAGAATTGCATCCTGGCGGTGTCCTGTTGTTAAAGGAGAATATCCAAGACATCGAGCAGTTAAAAAGCCTAGTGAATTCCCTTCAAGAAGCCTCTTTAAAGGACAGCGGATTGTCGCTTTTTGTGGCAGTAGACCAAGAGGGCGGAATAATTTCTCGCATTAGCTGGGCGGAAAGCACTCCTCAGTCGGAAATTGAAGACGCAGAAGATGCCTATAGAATAGGACGAGAAAGAGCAGAAGAGCTTAAGGAGCTGGGCATTAATTTGATTCTTGGGCCGTTAGCAGACGCAGCTTTAAAGGATGATTTTATTTTCGAAAGGTCTTTTAAAAAGGATAAAGAGACAGCCAGCGAATTGGCAAAAGGGTTAATCTCAGGGCAAAAAGAAGGGGGCGTTTTATCCTGTCTCAAGCATTTTCCTGGCTACGGCGGGATTTATTTCAACCCAGAAGACAAACTTGCTACTTTGAAAGAAGTTCCGGAAATCTCTCAATTCAAAACAGCAGCTGAATCATCGCCGGAAATGGTGATGATTTCCAATGTTATTTATAAAGAACTGGACAGTAAGGTTTTGTTTTCTTTTCTGGCCAACGGGATAGACTTTTTAAAGAAAGAGTTTCCTGGCGATTACTTGGTTGTTTCCGACGACCTGGCGCAATATTCTCTATTGAACAATTTTTCAACAGAAGAAATAGTTTCCAAGCCCTTTAATGCCGGAGTCGATTTGCTGATTTTTTCCGGCTGGCGGACCCCGGTTTCAAACGGGGTAGCCTGGTTTAAAAAAGCAGTTGGTACGGGGACCGTTTCTTTGGAAAGAATAGACAGTTCGCTTTTAAAAATAATTAGAATGAAAGAAAAACTAATCATTCAAAACCAAAATGAAAATTAGAAAAGTTTTAAAGTATTTTTTTCTGATTTTAATCGGCTTACTTCTAATTCCCGCTTGCTATCTTTTTCTTGGCTTTCCTTCAAAAGAAAAAGACACAAGCTGGGGAGTGACTTTTTCTCAAAAACATTCCCATTACCTAGGCTTAGATTGGAAGCAGAATTATTTGGCCTTGCTTGACGACTTAAAAGCCAGGAAGCTGCGTCTGATTGCTTATTGGGATTTAGTTGAACCGGAGAAAGGAAAATACGACTTTGGAGATTTGGACTGGCAAATAAATGAAGCAGCGTCGCGAGGCGCAAAGATTGTTATTGTCGCTGGCCTCAAAACTCCTCGTTGGCCAGAATGCCATATTCCGAGTTGGGCAGTTGATCTTACAAAAGAGGAACAGCAGAGAAGCATTCTGGATTTTTTGCGAGAGACAATTTTGCGCTATAGGGGGAATAGAACAATTTCGGCTTGGCAGATTGAAAACGAGCCGTTTTTCAAGTTTGGAGAATGCCCTTGGTTTGACAGGGAGTTTTTAGAAAAAGAAATCAGATTAGTTAAGTCCTTGGACCAAAGGCCAGTCATAATTTCTGACAGTGGAGAGATGTCTTTTTGGCTAAAGCCCGCTGAGATGGGCGACATTGTCGGTACCACAATATATCGAGAAGTTTGGTCTGAAGAAATGAACATTTATCTTAAATATCCCTTGCCGCCGGTTTTTTATTCAAGAAAGGCCCAAATCATCAAGAAATTCTTTGGCAAGGAGGTTATCTGCGTTGAGTTGCAAGCTGAACCCTGGGGCCCTTTACTTTTGTATGATTTGTCCCTACCAGAACAGTTGAAGACAATGAATTTGGAGCAGTTCAAAAAGAATATATCTTTTGCTGAAAAAACCGGGCTGAAGGAATTTTATCTTTGGGGAGTTGAATGGTGGTATTGGCTGAAAGAAAAGCAAAATATGCCAGATATTTGGAACGAAGCTAAGAATCTCTTTACTCCAGCCGGAGAATGAGTATAAAATGGATAGGCAGATTACTTAAAAGAGGAGTTTTATGCTTTCTATTATTATTCCGACACTCAATGAAGAAAAATATCTTGGTTGCCTGCTTGAATCTATAAAGAGGCAGGATTTTAAAGATTACGAGATAATCGTAGCTGATGCTGGTTCCGTTGATAAAACGCTGGAGGTGGCCAAAGAATACGGCTGCGTGACAACTAAGGGCGGTCTGCCAGCCAAAGGGAAAAACCAAGGGGCAGGAATAGCTCAAGGAGAGAGGCTGTTGTTTTTAGATGCTGACGTTATTCTTCCTTCCAAAGACTTTTTTGGAAAAAGCCTTAAAGAATTTGAAGAGAGGAATTTAAAAATAGCCAGCTATTGTTTGGAGCCGCTTAACGAAAAGAAATCGCATCATTTAGTTTTCAATATCTTTTACAACTTCCCGATTGTTTTGCTGGAAAAGTTTCTGCCACACGCTGCTACTGGAATCTTGATTGAAAAAGATCTTTTCAAAAAGATAAGCGGTTTTGACGAAGGTATTGTTTTGGCCGAAGACCACAATTTAGCCCGGGAGGCGAAAAAGATTGGGAATTACGGTATTCTTAAGTCGTCAAAGCTTTTTATTTCCGAGAGAAGGTTTGAAAAAGACGGCTGGCTGAGAACCGCCCTGAAATATCTTTTTTGCGAACTTCATATGATTTTTGTCGGGCCCTTGCGGTCTGGTATAATACAATACAAATACGATTATTATCCTAAGAATAAAAAAGGGGAATAAGGCATGGGACTTTACGAATTGCCTCAAATTAAGTACGCAAAGATAAAGAAGTTTTTTTCTAAGACCTTGGAAGCGATAAAAAGCCGGACTTTTCTTTACTTTTTAACGGCAATTGTCTTGTTTTCTTTTTTAAGCTTTGCTGCTGGGATTTTTTCTGGCAATTATTTGTACGACAGCATTAAGGAATACTTGGGAAAGTGGAATATAATTTTACCGGTGGTAAACCAGGCTTCTCAGGCAACGCCGATTCCAGGGTATACCCCTCAGACATCTCAGGAGGAAGCAGTAATAAGAGTTGTGAAAGAAGCTTCTCCGGCAGTAGTAAGTATTATTATTTCAAAAGACGTACCCGTGTTAGAGCAGTATTATTATAACCCCTTTCCAAACCTGGCGCCGGATTTCAGTGTTCCTCAATACCGCCAAAAAGGAACAGAGAAAAAAGAGATTGGCGGCGGCACCGGTTTTATCATCTCTGAAGACGGCTTGATTTTGACAAATAAGCACGTTGTTAACGATAAAGAAGCCGAATACACGGTTTTTACCAATGACGGGGAGAAATACACAGCCAGGGTTTTAGCCAAAGACCCAGTGCAGGATTTAGCCATTTTTAAGATTGAACAAGATAGCGTGGTTAATAAAGATGGCGAGATTGTTGTTGAAGCCTTTCCGATTGTTAGGCTTGGCGATTCTTCTGTTCTGCAGATTGGTCAAAGCGTAATAGCCATTGGCAATGCGTTAGGAGAATATCGCAATACGGTTTCAGTCGGAGTGGTTTCGGGCTTGGGCAGAACGATTAGCGCCTCAGGCGGAGGAATGTCCGAAATCCTAGAAGATATTATCCAATCAGATTCTGCCATTAATCCTGGGAATTCCGGCGGTCCGCTTTTAAACCTGAGAGGGGAAGTTATCGGCATAAACACAGCTATTGCGCAGGAAGCTCAAAACATTGGTTTTGCGATACCGATTAACAAGGCCAAGCGAGACATTGAACAAGTCGTTAGGATAAACAAAATAGTATATCCTTTCTTGGGAGTTCGCTATGTTTTGGTAAATGAAAAAATTAAGGAAGATAAGAAGTTATTAGTGGATTACGGCGCTTTGATATTAAAAGGGGATAACGGAGAGCCAGCCATAACTTTAGGTTCGGCCGCTGAAAAAGCCGGGTTGAAAGAGAATGATATAATACTGGAATTCAACGGGCAGAAAATAACCAAAGACAATTCTTTAGCAAGGATGATTTCTAATTACAATCCAGGAGATAAGGTAACCCTGAAAGTTCTGAGCGATGGCCAGGAAAAAAACCTGGAGGTTGTGTTAGGAGAACGGGGAGAGTAAAATTTGCCAAAAACAATAAAAGATGTATAGTTAAAAAAGGTCTTTTAAATACAGAAGGAGGTTGCCGTGAACCCCGAAGGCTATAGCGGTTTGGTCTTTTTCTTTTTTTTGCTGGTTGTCGTTCTGCTGATACTCTTCCGGTCCAAACGTCGGGTAAAGCTCTGACAAGAGAAAAACCCCTACAAGCAAGGAGGGAATATGTTAAGAACAGAAGAAAGAAACAGTCCGAAGGTCAGCGTTAACGTTGCTGTCGTGTATGAAA
>CAYYDH010000042.1:0-5368 GCA_964470615.1 uncultured Candidatus Saccharibacteria bacterium | reverse complement strand
TGCGGATTGGTGCGACGATTTATCAATCTCGCCAGATCCAGCAGGTCCCGATGATGATGCCGACTCCGGTCGGTCAGCCCGTTCCAATGTCGGCTCCGATGTCCATGCCCGCTTCGACGACCGTTCCGATGTCGGTCCCGCAGGTGGCGGTTAGCCAGAATGTCGTAGTCAACGTCCCGGTCCCGGCTCCTATGCCGGTTCCGGCGCCCGTTGACCCGACCGTTATGGCTCCGCAACCAGTCCAGCAGTCCGCCCAGATTGTGGCGCCCGCGCTTATCCTTCCTGCCGGTACGAAGATCACCAAGCAGGAGAAGGACGAGATCAAGGGCGAACTCCCCGACGGCAAGAAGTTCAAACTGGAGGGGATCAAGGTCAGCGCCGTTCAGGTGCTGATCCAGCGGTAAGGACTAGGTCCCGCAAAGCGGGGCAGGGAGGCAAAGAGAAAAATCTCAATGCCTCCTTTTTATTTGACAAAATTTGATGAAAGTGTATAATCAAGGCAGTTCTTAATCACAAGGATCCCTTCTAAGGAGAATAGCCGTGAGAACGCTAAGAGTTTTGGTGATGATGTTGGTTGTCGGTTTCTTCTGCTGGCAGTCTGCCAGCGCGCAGACCGTCTACTACGTCCAGCCGGCGCAGCAGTACTACTACGTACAGCCGACGCAGTACTACTACGTTCAGCCGGCGCAGCAGTGCTACTACGTACAACCAGTGCAGTACTACCGGCCTTACGCGTACTATCCGTCGTACGGAAACTACCAGTACCGATGCGCACCGTCGTATCCTGTACATGGCTACCGCGGCGGCTACAGCAGTTACTATTCGCCAAGATACTGGGAAGGATCGGCGAACACGAGTTTCCACGTAGTCCCAGGTTACACTTCGCCGTACAACCCTGCTAACTTTTCAGGTTCGCCGAACACCACTTTTCATACGGGTGGCTACAATCCGAACAGTTACAACCCCAGGTGTTTTTCCGGGCCGCCGAACACGAGTTTCCACCAGAGCGGGTGCAACCCCAACTCTTACCGGCCAGGTGGTTGGGAATGCAGAAGGTGATCAACAGGCGGAGAGAGAAAATCTCTTCGCCTTTTTCTTTTCCTTATTTATTGTAAACTAAAACTATGAAGTATCCGGATTTCAAGGAAGAAAGAAGACTATGGCGGCAAGGCATTAAAATAGTCGTTGGAATGGATGAGGCAGGCCGCGGTCCTTTGGCCGGGCCGGTTGTCGCTTGCGCTTTGTCAGTTGATCCCAAGTTCTATGCCGAGAAATTTAAAATCAGGGTTAACGATTCCAAGAAATTAACTTTATTAAAAAGAGAAAAGCTTTTTGAATCTTTGACTAAGCATAAATGTATAGGGTGGGGGATAGGCAAGGTTTCAGAAAAGACAATAGACAAGATTAATATCTTAGAAGCTACCAAATTGGCAATGAAAAAAGCCGTTAAATCGTTAGAAAAAAAGCTGAAGTTCAAGGATGTGGAATTTTTGATTCTAGACGGGAACTTCAAGGTTGATATGGATATTCCTCAAAAGTCGGTGGTGAGGGGCGATGAAAAGGTCTTTTCTTGCGCTGCAGCTTCTATCTTGGCAAAGGTTACGCGAGACAGAATAATGGTAAAATATCATAGAGAATATCCGCGCTACGGTTTTAACAGGCATAAAGGGTATCCGACAGAATACCATTTTAAAGCATTGAAAAAATACGGGCCCTGTAAGATACATCGTAAAACATTTTGGCCAGTTAAGGGCTTGCGCTAAGATTTGTTATTTGCTATTATGGGGAATGTAAAAATTTATGGCAGTTCCAAGACAAAAACACACTAAATCAAGACGGGATAAAGGCCGAATGCATCTTTTTTTAAAGAAGCCAGTTTTGACTTTGTGCTCAAAATGTGGCAAAGAAACAAGGCCTCACATAATTTGCTGGAACTGCGGGTATTATAAAGGGGAGCAGGTGATTGACGTTTTGGCCAAATTAACCAAGAAAGAAAAAAAGGCCAGAGAGAAAGAAATGTCAGATAAAGAAGGCCAGGAAAAAGAAGCTAAGCCTTTAACAATGGAGGAACTTTCTAGGAAATAATCATGGCTAGCCGACATTTATCAAGGTCAATCGTGATGCAGAGCTTATACGAGTGGGATTTTTCCGGTAAGAATCCGGAAAAACTGGAAGAGATTGTTGAAAAAAACCTAAAAGAGTTTGGCCCGGGCCTAGAAGATAAAACTTTTGTTTGGCAACTGATAAACGGCGTAGTAACCAATATTAAGAATGTTGATAAGGTTATTGAAAAAGCAGCTCCGGAATGGCCGATAGAACAGATAACCATAGTTGACAGAAACGTTCTGCGGCTGGGTCTTTACGAACTTTTGTACGGCGACAAAGAAGAGGTGCCGCCTAAGGTGGCGATAAACGAAGCCATTGAGTTGGCCAAGACTTTTGGCGGTGAAAGTTCAGGAAGGTTTATCAACGGAGTTTTGGGCACAGTTTACAAAGAGATAAACGAACAAGGAGCGACGAATAATGAGTAAGAGATTTTGCCCGCTATTCGTTGCCCAATGTTCTCTTTCTCAATGAAAGATTTTTCTTTATTAGAAAATAAATTGGGCTTAAGTTTCAAGAACAAAGACCTGCTTGCTCAAGCCTTTGTTCATAGGTCCTTTTTAAACGAGAATCCGAAGTTCAGTATCGGACACAACGAAAGACTAGAGTTTTTAGGCGACGCAGTAATAGAGCACATTGTTACAGAGTATCTTTATACCAAGTATCCAGACAAGAACGAAGGAGAGATGACCAGTTGGAGGGCAGCTTTAGTCAATGCCAAGATGCTGGCCAAAATGGCTCAGAATATCGGCTTTAACGATTTCCTTTTGCTTTCTCAGGGCGAAGAGAAAGAAGAAGGAAAGGCCAGGCAGTATATTCTAGCTAACACCCTAGAGGCCTTTGTCGGCAGTTTGTACATTGATCAGGGGTTGTTACCTTGCAAGGGTTTTATCGAGAAATATTTATTGCCAGAACTGCCAGAAATTATACAAAACGGCCTTTATAAAGATGCCAAGTCGCGTTTTCAAGAGGAGATGCAGGAAGAGGTAAGTATTACTCCGACCTACAGCGTTCTGGAAGAATCAGGGCCTGACCACGTTAAGAAATTCATTATTGGTGTCTTCTTGGCTGACAAGCTGATAGCAGAAGGCGAAGGCTCTTCCAAGCAAGAAGCCGAAGAGGCGGCAGCTAAGAAAGCTTTAGAAGCTAAGAGGAAAGCATAGATTACAAGATTAAAATAAAAATATGTTAGTTATAAGATTTTTCAGAGTAGGAAAAAAGAATCAGCCTTCTTTCAAGATTGTCGTTACCGACAAAAGAAGGGCGCCAAGGGGCGGACGCTTTACCGAAGAAGTGGGCTTTTGGAGTCCCTTAACCAAGCAGAGAGTTTTGAAAGAAGACAGAGTTAAATATTGGATGTCAGTTGGCGCGCAGCCTTCTGACACAGTTCGCAACCTATTAATAGAAGCTAAGATTTTAGAAGGAAAAAAGACCCCAGTTCATAAAGTTAAGAAAGAAAAACAAGGGGCGGGAGAACAGAAGCCTGCTGCAGCAGCTCCTGTCGTTGAACAAAAGCCGGCCGAAACACCAGTTGCAGAAGTAAAACCTGCAGAGGATAAGACTCCAGTTGCAGAAGTAAAACCTGCAGAGGATAAGACTCCAGTTGCAGAAGTAAAACCTGCGGAAGATAAAGCCTCAGTTGAAGACAAGGAAGCTAAACTGGCTGAGCCGAAATAATTCTTGACATTGCGTCAAGGAAAATGTATAAGTAAAATATCTTTGAAATTTTGGAATAAGTAGCTAAGGTCGAGCTACTGAAAGAAAAAAAGAAAGAATAAGCTAAGGATTTATGGCAAAAGTCATTGCTGATCAGGATTTCCTTGAGTATTTGATCAAGGCGCTCGTTGACAACCCTGAAGATGTCAAAGTTGACAGGAAGGTTGATGAAATGGGAGTTTTGCTTTCTTTGAAGGTGAACCCCGAAGACATGGGCCAGATTATTGGCCGCGCCGGATCAACTGCCAGGTCTATTCGATCCTTAGTTCGCATTGTTGGTTTAAAAAACCATGCAAGAGTGAACTTGAAGATTGAAGAGCCGGAAGGCGGAAGAGTTGAAGGAGAAAGAGCTCCTTCCAAGGAAGAAGGATTAGACGATTTGAAACTCTAAACGCTGTTTAGCCGCGTTTACGAATTTAGAAAACGGTGCTACTATCTTAGTAGCGCTGTTTTCGTTAAGCCATGCTTAGGATTGATATAATCACAATTTTTCCAGAAATCTTCACCTCTTATCTATCAGAGAGCCTTATTGCCCGTGCCTTGAAAAAGAAGTTGATAAAGATAAATATTCACGATTTGCGGAAATGGGCAAAGAACAAACACAGAACAGTTGACGATCGGCCCTTTGGCGGAGGGTTAGGAATGGTTATGATGGTAGAGCCGATATCCAAGGCGATAAAAGAAATCAAGAAAGGCAAGAAAACAAAGGTTGTTTTATTTACTCCTCGCGGAAGAAAGTTTAATCAGAAAATTGCCTATGATTTTTCAAAATTAAGCCAGTTGATTTTAATCTGCGGCCGCTATGAGGGAGTTGATGAAAGAGTGGCGAAACATATTGCTGATGTTGAGGTATCAATAGGGGATTACGATTTAATGGGCGGAGAGCTGCCGGCAATGATAGTGACAGAAACAATAGCCAGGCTTGTTCCAGGGGTTTTGGGCAAGCCGCAGCTGTTAAAAGAAAGAATAACTAAAGAAAAAGGATTTACTGAATACGTTCAGTATACAAGGCCAGAAGTTTTCTCGCCCAAAAAGAGCGTAAGCTGGAAAGTACCAAAGGTTTTGCTTTCGGGCGACCATAAAAAGATAGAAGAATGGCGGAGAGAGCACGGAAAGGTTATTGAAAAATAAGTATTTTTGTGATAGAAAAGGTGAATCGGGTAGATGGCGGAGTAGTCAATCGCACCACTCTGTAAAAGTGGCGGCTTTATGCCTTCGCAGGTGCAAATCCTGCTCTACCCACTTGTTTTGTGCCAAGGTAGCTCAGTTGGTTAGAGCACGTCATTGGTAATGACGAGGTCGCGAGTCCGATTCTCGCCCTTGGCTTCAGAGCTTAATAATAAAAGGAAAATTATGGCAAAGAAAAAAGCATTTGTAAAACTTCAGTGCGAAACCTGCAAAAAGGTGAATTATTTCACTCACAAATCAAAACAAGCAGAGGAGAAGAAATTGGCCTTGAAGAAGTTCTGCAGGTGGTGCAAAAAGCACACACCCCATAAAGAGACGAAGAAATAAAGGACGGAAGCGTCCTTTTGGGGACGTAGTTCAA
>CAYYDH010000041.1:0-5439 GCA_964470615.1 uncultured Candidatus Saccharibacteria bacterium | reverse complement strand
GCCTGGACTAACTTATTAGAATTAACCTTTTTCTTTATCTCTGCTTTTTCACGCCCTGCCACACTGTAAATATCAGTGATTATTGCTTTTTCTAAAATTTCCTTTTTCCCAGTTAGCGCCTCGGAAAAAACCTTAACAAAATCGTCGAATAAATAGAAGGTGCGCTGATATTGGTGAGGCTGAAAAACGCACCAGATTTTCTTATTAGGAAACTTTTCCCGAACCGCTGCAAGGGTTGCTTCAATCTCGGTAGGATGATGACCGTAATCGCTGATAATGGTGAAGCGTTTGCTATCTATTGCCCCTTTTTTAACTTCAAATCGGCGCCAAGTGCCCTTAAACTCTGAAAGAGCCTTAAAAGAAACCTCATCTGGCACGCCAAGAGACCTAGCTACAACCAAAGCAGCTAAAGCGTTGGAAACATTATGATTGCCCGGAACCTGTAATATTTTTTTAATCTTTTTTGCTTCTTTCTGTTTTAATGAATATTTCTCAATTTTGTAGGTTTTTGTCAAAGGTAAAATCTTGGCGATGTTTTCATCCTCAGCATTAGCAATCAATAGGCCCTTTTTTGATAAATGGCCGATGTACTCTTTAAAGGTTTTTAAAATATCCTCTAGGTTCTTGTAATAATCCAAGTGCTCTTTTTCAATATTGGTCAGGACAATCACTTTCGGCCAGTATTTTAGAAAAGACGCTTGCCACTCATCAGCCTCTATAACTAAAAACTTCCCTTTGCCGGCGTAAAAATTAGTGTTTCCAAATTCTTTGAGTTTCGTACCGACAATAACTGTCGGCTCCAAAGCAGCCTTAATCAGAATCTGAGCAATCATTGAAGCAGTTGTACTTTTGCCATGGGTGCCGGAAACGGCAATTGTAAAATAGCGACGAGTTAGTTCGCCCAACGCCTCAGGATAACTTATAACCCTTACCCCCAGCTTTTTAGCTTTTTTGAACTCTGGGTTTGTCACTAAAACAGCTGGGCTGTAAATAACTAAGTTGACGTCATCGGGCAAGTTGCCGGGCTTATGTTTGCCAATAAAAACCTTGGCGCCTTTTTCTTTAAGCAATCGGGTTATTTCCGAAGATGCTAAATCTGACCCCGAAACCTTGTAACCTTCACGGGTCAAGTAATATTGTGTTAAAGCGGAAACGCCGATTCCTCCTATGCCGATAAAATGTATCTTCATGTTTTTAAGTTATGAGACTCTATTATGGTGTACACGGGACCCCCTTTTTTTGACTCGCTCTCCATCACCTCGATTGAATCAACATCAAAAACCAAACTAACGTCCTTGTCTATATTCAACCTCTCTTCCGGCTCTATCTTCCGCCAATCCCACCGCCTTATTCTGGCCAACGTAATATGAGGAGAAAAGGACTTTTCTTCTCGAGAAAAACTAACTTTCTCTGACTGCAAAAAGGTCTTTTCCAGATCATCGCGCAGAATTGAGAACTCTGGCGATTTTTTCCCTACGGCCCAAACCATCCGAGGCGGCGTTTTACCAGCCGGTCCGTAGCAGATTTTTGTAAACGCTACCTGAAAACCTGGATTGCGCTCTGCTGCTTTTTTTGTTAACCGGCAAACTTCCAACAGCTCTTCATCGTTTAGGTATCCTAAAAAAATCAAAGTAATATGAAGATTAAGGCCCTTGGTCCAGCGAGCAGGCAGGCTCGGCCATTCCGCCTCAAAACCAGCCAGCTTTTTTCTAATGTTTTCTGGCAGGTTTATAGCAATAAAGATTCTGTGCCGCATGTTTTTACATTTTAGCAGAAAGGGTGCTAAAATTAAAGTATGGTTGAGGCTTATTTATACAGAAAAATTAAAGGCAAAACAGCCCAGTGCCAAACCTGCGCCCATTATTGCATAATTGAAAACGGCCAGCGCGGGATCTGCGGGGTAAGAAAGAATAAGAACGGCAAAATTTATTCTCTGGTTTACGGTAAACCCTGCGCCATACATATTGACCCGATTGAAAAGAAACCATTTTTCCATTTTCTGCCTGGCACCCGATCTCTTTCTTTAGCTACTGCCGGATGCAACTTTACCTGCGCCAATTGCCAAAACTGGTCAATCTCGCAAGGACCTAAAATCTCAGACGAAATCGACCTCCCGTCTTTTTCTAAAAGCATCGAAGGCGAAAAGAAGATAACCCCGAAAAACCTTGTTGAATTGGCACTAAAAAATAATGTGCCCTCAATTTCCTACACCTATACTGAACCGACTGTTTTTCTAGAGTACGCTCTAGACACGATGAAGCTAGCCAAGAAAAAGAACCTTAAAAATGCCTGGGTAACCAATGGCTTTCTTTCAAAAGAATCATTCGAGCTAATTGCTCCGTATCTTGATGCTGCCAACGTTGACTTAAAATCATTTTCTAACGATTTCTATGCGAAATATTGCGGTGGTCAGCTGTTTCCGGTTCTTGAAACTTTGAAACTTATGAAAAAGAACAAAATCTGGACAGAAATAACAACGCTGGTAATCCCAGGGTTAAATGATTCTGAAAAAAACTTTAAAGACACTGCCTTGTTTATCAAAAACGAATTGGGCCCGGAAACTCCGTGGCACATAAGCAGGTTCTCCGGAACAGCTTCCTGGAAGTTTCAGGATTTACCGGACACTCCCCTCCCGACCCTCGCTTTGGCCCACCGAATAGGAATTGAAACAGGGTTAAAGTATGTCTATTGCGGCAATGTCTCTGGGATAGAATCAGAAAATACTTTCTGCCCTCATTGCCAAGAGAAGATGATTTCCCGCATCGGATATTCTGTAAAAAGAGCGGATAACAAAGGAAGATGCTCAAAATGCAACGAAAAGCTTAATATAATAGAATGAGTATTGTTTTTGCTTCAATCTGCCCCCACCCCCCGGTTTTATTGCCTAAAATCGGCTCGATAGAAGACAAGGAAAAGGTCAAAAAAACATTGGCCGGTCTTCACGACTTAGCTGAAGAATTCAAGAAGGCAAAACCCGATTCAATAATTATTTCTTCTCCTCACCAAGACTGGGGATTCAATGTTCCTCTCTATTTCCTAGCCGGAGATTTCAAAGGAGATGTAAAATCGTATCTAACTGGGCTGGAAGAACCTTCTTCTTACTTTGAAAAAGGAAAAAAGATATATAAGGGCTTGGACAAAAGCAAAAGATGGGCCATAATTGCTTCAGGCGACCTATCCCACTGCCTAAGAGAAGATGGCCCCTACGGATTCCACCCTGACGGTCCGAAGTTTGACCAAAAGCTAAACGAGGCGCTGAAAGAAAAAGACGTGGAAGCGATTCTGGAACTAAACAAGAGCTTCCCCGAAGCTGGAGAATGCGGCTTACGCTCTTTCTCTTTTCTTTTAGGCATATTAAGCGAACTCAGGTGGCAGCCAGAAGTTTTATCATACCAAGGGCCCCTCGGCGTCGGGTATTTAGTTGCTAATTTTAAGATATTTCCTAAAAAATGAGGTGGTTCTACTTAATCTTTGATTTGGTCACCAGCTTAGCTTTAATCATCTATCTGGGTTTTTTGATTTTTGACATGCTGGATTTCATAATTAAAAAAATCCCGCCCCTACCCACTTTTTCATCGGTGATTCCTCCGCTCTTGAAAGCGATGGAAGATAAAGAAAAGAAGGTTTTTATTGACCTGGGCTGCGGCACAGGAAAAGTGCTTCTTGCAGTCAAAAAAAGATATCCTGAAACCCAGGTTATCGGCTATGAAATCTGGCCCAGCCAGTTTTTAAAAGCTAAGATAAAGTTCTTCATCAGGGGCCTTAAGGCAGATATTTTCAGAAAAGACCTGTTCAAAGCCGATCTTAAAGAAGCTGACATTGTCTTTTGCTTCTTACTCACAAGCTTCATGAAAAAACTGGAGGGAAAATTCCAGCAGGAATTAAAAAGCGGCGCTTGGGTTGTTTCCAACACTTTCCAATTTCCCACCTGGAAGCCAGTTAAAATAATCCCTACCGGTAAAAAACAGTCCGGGACATTATACATCTACCAAAAAGAATAATATGACCTTACCTGAACTTTCCAAAGAAGCAGTAAGAATATATCTAAAGGAAAAAAGGGTTATCCCTGTGCCAGAAAATCTGCCTTTGGAATTTCTAAAAAGACGGGCTGGCGTTTTTGTAACAATTGAGGAGCAAGGTGATCTGCGCGGCTGCATCGGAACCTACTTGCCGACAAGAGAGAATATTGCTCAAGAAACCATCAGCAACGCCATTGCCGCTGCCCTAGAAGATTACCGCTTCAACCCGGTGGAGTTAAAAGATTTAGCTAATCTTTCTTTTGGCGTATCGGTTCTGAGCAAGCCCCAACCAGTGGAAAATATTAAAGAACTTGATCCTAAGAAATATGGTATTATTATAAAGACAACGGACGGTTCTTATCAAAAATCCGCCTTATTGCTGCCTGACATAGACGGAGTGGAAACAACTGATCAGCAGATCTCTATTGTCTGCCGAAAGGGCGGCATTGATCCGAAAAAAGAAAAAACTATTATTTCCCGCTTCGTAATTGAAAAATATACTTAAAATGTCGAATAAAGAAATTGCTAAAATCTTGAACGAAATCGCCGACCTTTATGAGATAAAGGGCGTAGCTTTCAAGCCCGCCGCTTATAGAAAAGCAGCTAAAAGTCTGGAAAGCCTGGATAAGGATATTTCCTTAATTTATAAAGAAAAAGGGCTTAAGAATATTCCGGGAATCGGCCAAAGTATTGCCCAGAAAATTGAAGAGTATCTGAAAAAAGGAAAGATTAAGCAGTACGAAGAATTAAAAGAGGAAACCGCAATCCGCCAAATCGTCACCTGTTTTTTTGAAACGAAGGGGGTTTCGCTGGAAGAGTTAAAGAAAAACGCTAAAAAAAGCAAGATAGTTTATTCCCGCTTTACCAAGCCAGCAAAACAGCTTTTAGAGCTGGCCGGTTCTATTGAAAAAGCCAAAGAAGCAATCACCAAGGTTGCTGGATGGGCCAATTCCCGCAATTTAGATTATGCCATTGAAACTGTTTTCAAGAAGTGGTTGGAACTGGACCGCTTAAAACCTAAAGAAATAGTCAAAAAGCCGTTCTATATGGGGGACCCGATGATTTGGTCGGAAACAAGAAAAAAATGGTATGTAATTTCAAAGGACGGCGAATGGCTGGAATTCGCCGATAAGGAGAATAAAATTGAATGGAAGTTGAAAAATGAAAAATAACTTAAAAATTGTTTTCATCGGTACCCCAGATTTCGGAGCAATAATTCTGGAGGGGCTTATCAAAAATGAATACAGCCCGGTTTTAGTTATTACGGAGCCGGACAAGCCAATGGGAAGAAAACAAGTTCCCACTCCCTTGCCAGTCAAGGTTTCAGCAGAAAAATACAATCTCCAAATATCGCAACCAGCCAATATCGCCAATTGCCAAGCACAAATTAAAGAATTAGAGCCCGACTTAATAATTGTTG
>CAYYDH010000040.1:0-5460 GCA_964470615.1 uncultured Candidatus Saccharibacteria bacterium | reverse complement strand
TCCATTCTCAACCTTATGGCAAAGGTTCGGTCTTTTTCTATCCAATCTTCGTAGTTTGCAGCAACAAAATCAGAAAGCTTCTTCAAATTAGCCTCAGGCAGCAAGAAAGATTCAGCCAACCAGCCAATACCAAAAACGCTCTTAATAACAGCTATGGCCTGGCCACATCTCTCGGTTTCAATAAAAATCCTTTCACGAGAATACTTTAGTTTAAATTTAATCTTTTCTTTAGAAAGAAAAAAACGAAGATTTTCCATTAATCTTTTCTGGAATAAGTTTTTCACGCCTTCTGACTTTAGAAACCATTCCCCGAAGGCAATTAATATTCCTTTCTTAACCATATATCTACTTATTTATTATAACCCCTCCGCCTAATATTTCACTATTACTATAAAAAACTACTGACTGGCCCGGAGTAACAGCCTGCTGCGGTTTCAAAAAAACTGCTGAATTCTTTCCCTTGATTGTTGCTGATGCTGCCTTTTGCCCATACCTTATCTTCGCCATAACTTTTATTGGAAACTTAGGCGCTTTTCCTGAAATCCAGTTTTGGTCTCTAAAAATAACCTCTTTCTTAAACAAGTCTTTCTTGTTTTTAGTAACAATCAGGCAATTACGATTCTCGTCTTTGCTAAAAACAAAATAAGGGCCGCCAGGCAGCTTGATCCCCTTGCGCTGGCCAATGGTGTAATAAGCAAGGCCTGAATGCCGGCCAATTACCTTTTCCCTAGTATCAACTATGTCCCCTGGCTTTGCTTTTAAGTATCTTTTAACAAAGCTATTTATTCCAGCCGGTGCAAAGCATATTTCCATTGATTCTGGAATTTCAGCAACTGGTAGCTTAAACTTTTTTGCCAGCCTTCTAACCTGGGCTTTTGTATATCCGCCAACAGGAAACAAAACGCAACTCAGTTGTTTCTGGCTTAGCTGCCATAGGAAATACGACTGATCTTTATTCCTGTCTTTTCCCTTCAACAAAGCAATTCTGCCTGAAACACGCTTAAGGCACGCATAGTGGCCAGTGGCTATGAAATCTGCTTCCAAGGATAGCGCTTTTTTCAGCAAAAGGCCGAATTTAATCTCTTTATTACAAACAACGCAAGGGTTAGGCGTTCGACCAGCTTTTATCTCCTCTAAAAAATAATCTACCACCCGCTTTTTGAATTCTTTCCCGAAATTAAAGATATAAAAAGGAATCTCTAGTTTTTTAGCAACCAGCCGCGCCCTATTCTCGCTTTCTGTAGAACAGCAACGGTTTTCTTTGCCATCCTGCGTCCAGAACTTGAGATGAACGCCAACAACACCAAAGCCCTGCTCTTTAAGCAGGGCTGCTGCCACGGAACTATCTACTCCGCCTGACATGGCAACTACAACCTTTCTGTTTACCTTAGCCATTTCTTATATTTCTTCTCTATTACCTCTTTTTCTTTTTTTATCCTCTGATGGCGTTCTTTTAAATCTTCTGGTATTAACTTCTTATTCTTTGATAAATAATCGTAAATCGCCTCTGTTAAAGCATCTACTGCTAGAACAGAACAGTGCCATTTTATCTTAGGCAGCCCCTCAAGCGAATCAATCACGCTCTCTTTTGTAATATTCATTACTTCTTTTATTGTTTTCCCCTTCGCTAAGTCTGTAATAATGCTGCTTGTCGCTATTGCCGCCACGCAGCCAAAGGTCTCAAACCTTATATCCTTGATAAACTCTTCTTCTTTTTTGTTTTTAGCAATTTTAATATACAGTTTCATTAAATCACCGCAAACGACATTGCCAACCTGTCCTATGCCGTCAGGCTTTTTTAAACTGCCGTAGTTGTGCGGATGCCTGAATGTTTCAATAACTTTTTTTGTATAGGGTCCTTGTTGCTGCATAATTTTATCTCTTGAAAGGAGAGATCTCCCTTAATTGTTTAACAATTTTTGGCAAAACTTTCAACAAATAATCAATGTCTTTTTTCGTTGTCCATCTGCCCAAAGAAACTCGCAAGGAACCATGCGCTTCCTGCGGTCTTAACCCGATAGCTAACAAAACATAGCTCGGCTCCAACTTCATAGAAGAACAAGCAGAACCAGTAGAAGCAGCGATCCCCTGCAAATCAAGCTGGATGATCAGGGATTCTCCTTCAATAAAAGAAAACCAGAAGCTGGCATTGTTGGGCAGTCGTTTTGCAAGATGGCCGTTTAAATGAGAATCCTTTATCTTAAGAACTCCTTTTATCAATCTATCTCTCATTTTTTCTAATCTTTTACTTTCTTTGCTCATTTCTCTCTCGCAAATCTCGCAAGCCTTAGCAAAACCGACTATCGCCGGCAAGTTAATGGTTGAAGACCGTAATCCTGCCTCGTGGCCTCCGCCATGAAGCAAGGGCTCAATCTTCACGCCCTCCCGCGCAAACAAACAAGCTGCCCCCTTGGGCCCGTACATCTTGTGAGAACTGGCTGTAAGCAAATCAATGTTCATCTTTCTAACATCGATTGGAATCTTACCGAAGCTCTGAGCCGCATCAGTGTGAAAATACACTCCTTTTTCTTTACAGATTCTACCGATTTCCTCTATCGGCTGGATCGTACCGATTTCGTTGGAAGCATGGATTATGGAAACTAAAATAGTGTCTTTTCTTATCGCCCTGCTAGTATCAGCTGGGTTCACCAGCCCCTGCTTATCAACCTTAACCCTTGTTATCTCAAACCCTTGCCTTTCCAACCAGTTCGCGCTCTCCATAACGCACGCATGCTCAATAGAAGAAATGACAATATGTTTCCCTTTGCCCTTATTAGCAAAAGCTATTCCTTTTAACGCCAAGTTATTGCTTTCAGTCGCTGAAGAAGTAAAAGCTATCTCACTAGGCTTAGCTCCCATCAAACTGGCTACTTTTTCCCGGCTTTCTTCTGTTGCTACCTTTGCCTCTTGGCCGAAAGAATGCAATGACATTGTATTGCCAAACTTCTTAGAAAAGAAAGGCGCCATCGCTTTTAAAACACGAGGGTCAATGGGCGTAGTTGCCGCGTAGTCAAGATATATTCTACTTTTTGAGTAAGTCATACAAGGTTATGGAGTTTAAGGTAGAAACAAGTGACGCTCTAACTTCATCCCAAACATTCTTTGATAAGCATCTTTTAGATTTGCCGCAAAGAGCGCAACCGACAGGCGCAATCTCTCCTTCAAGCGCTTCCATAATTTCTCCAGCGCTGATTCTTTTAGGCGATCTGGCTAAAAAGTATCCGCCGCTGACGCCTTTCTTAGATTTCAGCAAACCGGCTTTTTCCAAAGAAGAAATAATCTTTTCCAGGAAATCAAAAGGTATCCCTTCTGCTTGAGAGATCTTTTTAAGAGAAGCAATCTCTTTTTTCAGCGATACGCGGCCTAAATAGACCATGGCTCGCAACCCATATTGAGCCTTCTTTGATATCTTTACCATAAAACCGACTAAATTAGTCGGCTTTATCCTAACAAACAGATAGACTGGTGTCAATATTCAAAAAACAAACGGCTCTGTGTCTTATTCTGAAAACTGTTCCTGGCAAACGAGCAGGTGCAATTCTTTGCGAGACTTTGGTTCTGGTTCGTCGTAAGCAACGCCAAGCGAAAGCAAAGCGACAACCTTGTACTGTTCTGGAACCCCTAGAATCTTTTTCACTTCTTCTTGGTTAAAAGCGCCGATCCAGCAAGTCCCCAGCCCCTCTTCTGCTGCAGCCAAGGTTATATGATCTACTGCAATGGCCACGTCAACTGGGTATTGAAGCACCCCGCAATCCATTACTGCTTCCGGATTCAAGGAAACGGCCGCAATAACCACTGGCGCTGTTGCAATAAATCTTTGACCCATCGCAGCTTTAACCAGTTCTTTTTTCCGCTCCTTATCCTTAACAATCACAAACTTATACTCCTGCGCGTTGTGGGCCGAGGGGGCTAAGCTAGCAGCTGTCATTATTCTTTTTAAGGAATCTTCCAACACCGGATCCTCCCGGTACTCTCTTACACTTCTTCTAGTTTCGATTGCTTGATAAACATTCATGTTTTATTATGGTTATTCTATTACATCTTAATTTTATCTTTTTTAAATTAAAAAACAAGTAAAAAAGGGGCGGAGCGCGTTAGGCGTCCGCCCCTGGAGAACTTGGGCAGGGATGGGAAATGCACTGGGGAGCAAGGGGGTAACCTTGTGGCACGGCAACCCTCCGCACACGAGGAGAAGATCCTCCTTTCTGGCGCCGTAGCACCATCGCCCAAGAACTCCTTGAGGTGAGTACTATTTAAATAATATATCCGTTAACTAGAACAGTCAACCGCTGCGGTGCTTGTTAATCTCATACCCTGCTATTCCGAACGCCACTGCCACATTCAACGATTCTTTCTCTCCTCGCATTGGAAGATAAATAATTTTAGCTGCTCGCTTCAAAATTGACTTTGATACCCCTGTTTTTTCATTCCCTACCACCAAAGCAAGAGGAAATTTGGGTTTAAATTTGGTGTATAAAAAAGCGCCTTTTGTTTTTTCCAAGGCGACTATTTGGAAACCTCTGCTTTTTAAATCTTCTATTACGCGCCAAAGATGCCAATGATGCTCAAAAGGAATGGTTTTTTCAGCTCCCAAAGCGGTTCTAGAAATCTTAGCATTCGGAGGATACCCCGAAATACCGCCGAGAAAGATTTTATCTGCACCTAGGGCATCAGAAGTTCTGAAAATCGACCCGATGTTTTCTAAGCTTCGTATGTTATCGCAGACAACATAAAACAAGCTCATTGTTACAACAGCTTGAAATTGTTGATAACCAGCCCAAAGTTATACTTTAGATATTCTGCCGCTTTTCGACAAAAAACCATCCTTTCAGTAAAAATCTCAAAGTATTCCACTATTGGTACAAAGTTGGTGTCAATTTTCAAAGTCAAAGTTATTCTTTTCTTAACTTTGTCTATTTTAAGTCGACTCTCTTTAGTAGCATAATTAACGCGGTCGTGAATATCGGTCTTTATCTGCTCTAGATTTTTAACCGAAACTCGGGAGCGATGTACGTCAGACTTGTCAGCTAAAACAACAACAGCTGAAATAATACTAGTAAAATTCATCTCTTCTTTATCGTGGTTGGCGATAGCCTGCATAATTTCAGCCATTTCCCGCGGTTCAAACTGGTTACAGAAAATCTGCTGAAACATCAACGGCGCCAAATAGTTGTGATAAGTACGGCTTAAAAAGTTTCCCATGTCATGACAAAATCCGGCAATTGCCGCCAACTCCCCATCTCTTTGAGAAATCCCTATTTCTTTAGCAATAGTCCTGGCCCTGTCAGCGACTAAGTTTGAGTGCCTGAAACCATGGTCAGTGTAAGAAAGCGCAACCAACGCGCTTTCGGTTTGCTTTATAAACTCCAGTACCTGAGGATGCTTTTTAATTTGACTGAGGTTAATCATGTTTTTAGCTGTTTTTCTTGAAGGTCTTTTCTTTTCCTTTCTTGCAGCGGC
>CAYYDH010000039.1:0-5490 GCA_964470615.1 uncultured Candidatus Saccharibacteria bacterium | reverse complement strand
AAGCCAGGAACTTTCTTTTCTTCAGTGACTACAGGAATCTCTTTTTCAACAACCTGTTTTTTCTCTGCTTTTTTAATCTTGGCTCCTTCTTTTACTTCGCTTAAAACTAAATTAATATGCGAAGTTTTCTTTTGAATCTCAGATGCCGATCCTCTAGCTCTAGGCATCCATCTCTTGTATTTAGGCCCTTCGTCAACTGTTATCTTAGAAATGTATAAGTTGCTGGAATCGGTTTGATTCTTAGCATTGGCAACGGCAGAGTTTAAAAGCTTGAGCAAAGGGAGAGAAGCCTTTTTTACTGTAAACCTTAAAATAGATTGAGCTTCCTCAACTCTTTTCCATCTTATCATATCAGCCACTATCCTGACCTTCCTGGGCGCCACTCTTAAGGAACTTAATTTTGCTTTAAAATCCATGGTTTTATTTAGGTTTGGCTGGAGCAGCTGGAGCTTCTTTTGCCGCTTCAACCTTGGCTGTTTCCGCTTGAGCGACTTTCTGCTCTAGCTCCTTTTGCATTCTTCCGCCGTGTCTTGAAAACTTGGTTGTCGGAGAAAATTCGCCTAATTTGTGTCCGACCATTTCTTCTGTTATAAAAACTGCAATATGCTGTTTTCCGTTGTAAACGCCGAAGTTAAGGCCAACCATTTCCGGAGTAATGGAACATTTCCTTGACCAGGTTTTGATTACTGCCTTGTCGCCTGGCTTAAGGTTCATAACCTTTTTCAACAGCCTCTCGTCAATATATGGGCCTTTTTTAGATGATCTTGTCATAAGATTATTCTTTTTTCTTTCTCCTCTGAAGAATATATTTATCGGTCCATTTCTTACCTCTTGTTTTGACTCCTGAAGCATGCTTGCCCCAAGGGGTCTTCGGATACTTCAAGCCGATCGACGTCCGACCCTCGCCTCCTCCGTGAGGATGATCAACCGGATTCATAGCTGAGCCGCGCACTGCCGGCCTTACGCCTCTTCTCCTGTTTGAACCTGCTTTTCCAATATTAATATATTTCCATTCGGGGAAACAAACTGACCCTATAGAGGCGTATCCTTCTGTCAAAACTTTTCTTACTTCCCCGGACGGCATTTGTATGTTCGCATATTTTCCTTCATGGGCCAAAACTCTGGCTGAGCTGCCCGCCGAACGGACTATTTTTCCTCCCCGACCCGGTTCTAACTCAACGCTGTACACTAAAGTTCCCACTGGAATGTTTTTTATCTTCATCCTGTTGCCGGTTTTAACCTCAGCCTGTTCTTTACAAATGACTTCGTCTCCAGTCTTTAGACCGGCCGGCGCTATCTGATACCTCTTTTGGCCATCTTTGTATTCTAAAAGCATAATGAAAGCTGTTCTATAAGGATCGTATTCAATAGCAATAACTTTAGCTGGAGCATCAATCTTTCCTTGGCCAAAATCAACTATTCGGTAAAGCCGCTTCGCTCCGCTCCCTTTATGGCGAACAGTAATGCGGCCTGTGTTATTTCTTCCAGCTCTTCTCTTAATAGACAAAAGCAATCCTTTTTCAGGCTCTTTTTTGGTCAATAATTTATTTGGTGAAAAAACTTTCTTTTTCATATTTTAGCGGGGTAAAATCTCAATTTTCTGACCCTTCTTAACTTGAACAATGGCTTTCTTATATCCTTTTTTATGGCCTATCTGTCCCCTTACTCTTCTTTCCTTGCTTGGCACTTTTAAGATATTAACTTGTTCAACGCTTACTCCATAAACTTCCTCAACGGCTTTTTTTACCTCTGGCTTATTGGCTCTCGGCCAAACTTTAAAAATATATTTATTTTCTTCAGTTAAAGCTGTTGCTTTTTCAGTAACGTGTGGAGAAAGCAAAACTCGGTAGGCATGTTCTGGAGCTCTCTTCCTTGAAGCTTGTTCAATCTTGATAGGCTCCTCTTTCTTTTCTTGAGGTTTCTTTTCTGCAACCACAGCTTTTTTCGGCTCTTTCTTTTTAAAAATATTCAACAAAGCCATGTTATTTCAAAAATGTCTCTTTTATCACTTTTATTGATTCTTTGGGAAGCAACAAATATTTGTAGGAAAGCAAATCAAGCACGTTCAGGTCTTTAGCTGATATTGGCTTTACTCCTTTGATATTCCTGATGGATTTTACTAAAGCATCCTCTTTTCCGGGCAAAGCAACCATCCCTGTTCCTTGGCTCAAAAACAGCTTATTCAGAATCTTTGCCATCAGCTTGGTTTTTATCTTTTCCATTTTCAGATCATCTAAAACCAAAACCTTTTTGTCCTTAACTTTACTGGAAAGAACCATAAACAAAGCCTTTCTTCTCATTATCTTGTTTATCTTCTTCTTTAAAACTCTTTCCGGCCTCGGTCCAAAAGTGACGCCACCTCCTTTCCATAAAGGAGAGCGGATAGATCCGTGCCTGGCTCGACCTGTTCCTTTTTGCCTCCAAGGTTTCTTGCCTCCGCCTCGTACCTCTGCCCGATCTTTTGTCTTGGCAACCTTTTGTCTTTTATTGGAAATTTGAGCTGAGGCAACCTGGTGAACTAGGTCAGCATTCATCTCTACGCTAAAAATATCCTTTGGCAAAAGAACTTCTGAAACTGTTTCTCCGTTTTGATTGATAACCGCGACTTTCATATTATCCCTTAATCTCCAAAAGGGTTCCCTTTCTCCCAGGTATTGCTCCCCTTATGGCTAATAAATTATTTTCTTGGTCAATTTTAACTATTTTCAGATTTTTAACCGTAACCCTTTCTGCTCCCATGCGGCCCGGCATCTTCTTCCCTTTTATCACTCTCTGCGGATACCTTGAACCTACTGACCCGATAGTTCTTTCTTCATGCTTGGTGCCGTGAGTCGCCATCTTTCCCTTAAAACCCCAGAGCTTAACTGCGCCCTGGAACCCTTTGCCCTTGGTGATGCCGGAAATTGTGATCTTATCGCCTTCCTGGAAAGCTGAAACGTCAATCTTATCTCCTGCCTTACATTCGGAAATATTTCCCTTAAACTCCCTTAAAAATCGGTAGGGCTTGGCCTTGTTTGGTTTCTTAACTTTCTTTTCTTTCAGCTCAACAAAACCAATTTGAATTGCTTCATACTTATCGCTTTTTTCTTTTGTTTTTACCTGGGTAATATAACAGGGACCGGCCTGAACCAAAGTCAGAGGTATGACATTCCCCTTCTCATCAAAAATCTGGGACATTCCTAGTTTTAACCCGAGTAGAAACTTCATGATAGTCGTTTAACAAAAAAACCGGGCGCTAGCCCAGTTATCTTGACTAGTCGCTTTTATCTTATCTTTTTTAAAAATTAATTTCGGAAGAAAATGTCATAAATTGAATTATTTTTGCAGCGTTCGACACTTACGAACCTTCCTCCGATTACACCTTCAATTCAATGTCTACTCCGGCTGGCAACGTCAAATTCATCAGGGCGTCAATAACATTAGGATTGGTGTTTAAAATATCAATCAGCCGTTTATGGACTCTCATCTCAAACTGCTCTCTAGCATCCTTATGAACAAACGTAGATCGGTTAACAGTATATTTCTTTATTTCCGTCGGTAAAGGAACGGGTCCTACAACTTCGGCCCCGTAGCGCAGGACAGTGTCAATAATCTGACGAGCGCTGTTGTCAATAACTTTGTAATCGTAAGCCCTAAGCTTAATTCTAAGCTTCGGCTTTACTTCTTCGGTGGTTTCTTTCTTTTTGGCAGGCATTTTATAAAAAAAGAGCTGCTAATTCGTTTGTTATATAAGGTAAATGCCAAATCTTGGAAATTTAGCATTAAATCGTTATTTTGTTATTTTCGTTACCAGTCCGGCTCCCACTGTCTTACCTCCTTCTCTGATGGCAAACCTCTGCTTTTCTTCCATAGCAACCGGAGAAATTAATTTAATCTTCAAGTTAACAGTGTCGCCCGGCATAACCATTTCGGTTCCCTCTGGCAAAGCAGATTCACCAGTAACATCAGTGGTTCTGAAGTAAAACTGGGGCTTGTACCCGGTGAAAAACGGAGTATGGCGACCGCCTTCTTCTTTGCTTAGAATGTATACTTCAGCCTCAAATTCAGTATGCGGAGTAACTGATCCTGGTTTAGCTAAGACCTGACCTCTTTCAACGTCTTCTTTCTTCAAACCTCTAAGCAAAATACCGACATTGTCTCCGGCTCTTCCTTCGTCAAGAATCTTCTGGAACATTTCAACGCTAACAGCTACCGTTTTGGTAGTCGGTTTCAATCCGATTAATTCCACTTCATCGTTGGGTTTTACAATACCTCTTTCAATTCTGCCGGTGGCAACGGTGCCACGGCCTTCTATTGAAAAGACGTCTTCAACCGCCATTAAGAAAGGTTTGTCGGTTTCCCTTACTGGTTCTGTAACAAATTCATCTAAAGCTTTGACTAAATCAAGAATTGGCTTGGCATCAGCATCATCGATTGATTTAGCTTCCATAGCCTTCGAAGCTGAACCCCTGATAACCGGAGTGGTATCTCCAGGGAAATTGTATTTCTTTAAAAGCTCTCTTATTTCGGATTCAACCAAATCAATAATTTCCGGATCATCAACTAAGTCACACTTGTTTAAAAAGACAACGATTGATGGAAGTCCTACCTGGCGGGCGAGCAAAATGTGCTCTCTGGTTTGCGGCATTGGACCGTCAGGAGCAGAAACAACCAAAATGGCACCATCCATCTGGGCAGCACCAGTAATCATGTTTTTAATATAGTCAGCGTGGCCAGGGCAATCAATATGAGCATAGTGTCTCTTATCTGATTCATACTCAACGTGCGCTACGGCAATAGTTAGAATCTTGCCGGCAGCACGAACAGTACCGCCTTTGGCGATATCTTCATAGGTCTTGTATTTGGCCTTTCCCTGCATTTCCAAAACTTTCGTTAAGGCTGCAGTAAGCGTGGTTTTTCCGTGGTCAACGTGGCCAATAGTACCAACATTAACGTGCGGTTTTGATCTCTCAAATTTTGCTTTTTCTGCCATGTTTTTATTAACTCTTCGGAGGCGAAGCAAAAGCTTTCAGCCGTCCGAATTATAATTTAATGTTAATTACAAATTATATATAGTATTCTATTCAAAATAAATTTAATGTCAAGGCCTTTACCGCCTTTTCCCCTCAACGATCTCCTGGGCTATGTTCCCAGGCACTTCTTCATAATGGTTAAATTCCATGGTGAAGGTTCCTCTTCCTTCGGTCAACGACCTGACATTAGTAGCATAGCCGAACATTTCTGCCAGCGGAATTTTGGCATCAATGACTTTCATCTCCATTCTGTCTTTTGTTTCTTCGATTTTTCCCCTTCTGGCTGACAAATCGCCGATTATGTCTCCGAAAAAGTCAGCTGGGATTACTACTTCCAATTTCATAATTGGCTCAAGTAATATTGGCTTGGCTTTTTTAACGGCTGCCTGCAAGGCCATTGACCCGGCAATCTTGAAAGCATTCTCTGAAGAATCAACTTCGTGGAAGGAACCGTCATACAAGGCCGCCTCGACATCCA
>CAYYDH010000038.1:0-5696 GCA_964470615.1 uncultured Candidatus Saccharibacteria bacterium | reverse complement strand
CAAGATGGCTTTGGTTCTGGCTGTTATCTTTTCTTCAATCTTGCCGACATCAATATTCAGCGTCTTTTCATCAATATCAACAAAAACGGGCCTGGCTCCTTCATAGACAAAGCAATTGGCAGAAGAAATAAAAGAAAAAGGCGTAGTGATGACTTCGTCGTTCCGCCCGATCCCGAGAGCCCTGATTATCAGATGGAGCCCGGCGGTACCGCTGCTTACTCCCAGAGCGTATTTTACGCCGGCAAACTTGGCTATTGCTTTTTCAAATTCAGCTAATTTCGGCCCCAAAGACAAATAGGGAGTTTTTAAAACTTTCAGCACTTCTTTTTTATCAGATTCTTTAACGTCTGGTTTTGATAAAGGAATTTTCCAAATCATTTCTTTTTTTTAATAACTTTTGCCGGGATGCCAAAAGCTAGGGCGTTATCGGGAATATCTTTGTTCACGAAACTGAAAGCGCCGATAATAGAGTTTTCCCCAACCGTGACCCCGGGCATCACTACGCTGTGGCTGCCGATTTTGCAATTCTTTCTCAAAACTACTTTTCCTTTTTTTCCGTCAATAGTGGAAACGGAATAAATAGAACAGTGGGATCCGATTTGAACGTCGTCTTCAATCACCACTCCGTTTCGAGCATTGATATAGGTAAAAACGCCTATATCAACTTTAGCGCCAAGCTTCAGGCCCATTTTATGTTGAACCAGCCAGTGCCACTTGGTTAATTTACCCTCTTCAATTTTCGGCTTTTGCCAATTATTGAACCTTTTCATTTTATTTCTCTTATTAGCATAAATGCTTCGGCCGCCTTCAGGCCGGATTCAGTCCCTCTCTTTCTGGCCAGGGTTATTATGCCCTCTAAAGACCTTGGATGAGGATAGTTTTTTAATTCAGATTTATAGCACTCCATTGCTTTTAATTTATCGTCTAAAAAATCGGAAATGTCCTCGTAAAAGTTGGGTACAAAAACATCTTCTATTTTCTGAGCTGGCTTGGCCCATTCGGTTTCAGACAGCACTTCATAGCAGAATACTTTTTTGATTGGATTTTCGGGTTTGGGCCTGGCCGCTACCAGGGCCGATTCAGAAACCAGCTTATGGTCTTTGTTAATGTCTCCGGGAAAGGGCAAAAAGAGAACATCGGGACTAATTCTCTGAACGCATTCTGAAATGGAATCGTTCAATTGCTTCTGCGGAATTGTATCCAGCTTTACAGTCGGCAGATTCAAAAACGAAACCTGCTTTATCCCTAAAGTCTTTTTGGCGCAATTAATTTCTTTCTCTCTTTCTTTAATAAACTGCTCCGACCAGTCTGGAACATACGCCTTTGTCACAATGCATAAATAAACCTCATCTCCCTTTCTTGCGTATTTCTTTATTGTCCCGCCGCAACCCAGCACTTCATCATCGGGATGGGGCGCAATAATTAATATCTTCATAAAGGTTGGCGTTCAAGCCATAAATCTCCCTGGTAAGCAGAGCCTTTTTTGTGCCTCTTGAGCTGGAGGCCCTTTTTCTCTAAAAACTTCAGCAGGCAGTCTCCGGTATTCATGGCGTTTTTTTTATGATTATGGTATTCTAGGTGAATCTTTTTAATTCTTTGAAAATATTTCTCTGGCAGGTTGTATAAAATTTCGTATTCGGCTCCTTCGCAGTCAATTTTTAAAATATCGCAGTGACTTATCTTATTTTTATCAAAAATGTCCTTTAGCGAAACGCACGCCACTTCTATTGAATTCTGCTTTGCGCCGCCTGAATGGGACGGATAAAGGGCGTTGAAGGGCGATTCGCTGACCGGGCAAAAGGAATGAAAGGGAGCTTCGCCAAGATACAGGGTTCTCTTCCCCTTCTCAGAACCGACCGCTAAATTAAACGGGATTATTCTTTTTTCTAATTTATTCAATCTAACATTTTTTACCAATAGTTCAAAATTGGAAGGATCAGGCTCAAAAGCATAAACAACTGTATTTTTAGCGCTGGCGGCGAATAAAGAATAAACTCCGATATTAGCTCCAATATCAATAATTGTCGAGTTGTCATCAACAACCCCGTAGTCTTTTTTCATAAAAATAACGGCTATGGCTCCGGCGCCGTGGGCGTCGACTGTTTTGATGGAAATCCCGTTTCTAAATTTATAAGTGCCGGGTTTAACAAAGCCGATATTAATATAATTTAGCAAAAAAACAGGCCAATTCCTTATTTGCAAAATAACAGAGGGGAGATATTTCAAATAAATAATAAATTTGATTAAAAGGCCGGCGCTAATTTTTCTTTTCATAATTTAAGCTTTCCAAAAATCTGTTATTGGCTGTTTCCGGAAATTATATCGCGGCTTTTCTCCCCGCAATTAAACAGCAGGTCTATTACAGAAAGGTTGGGCAAAAATCCTTGGCTCGCAAATTGCTGCTTATATCCAGGGTGATTGAAGTCCTGGAAAACAACCTTAATATTCTCTTTTTCAAACTGCTCTAAATCCATATAGTTCCGGCCGCCTGGCCCAGACAAATAGGTATCGGCATCAAACTCTTTACAAATATTCACCAGTCTCTCTGTTTTTAATCCTGCCGTCTTTAAACTAGAAGAAGCAATTATTTTCGTTTTAAATCCCAAGAAGCTGGCGATATTTTTTATTAAATAAGCATCCAGGTCGGCTATTTTTAACCATTCTTTTTTGAAAAGTTCGTTGAAAAAATCAGCGTATTTTTTAAAATAGGGGGCTTTAGAATAATTAAAATCCATGGCTTTCCAGTGGCCACTTTTCCAGTCTTGATTATTGTCTATCAAAACCTCGTTTATCTTCTGGTTAGGCGATCTTCCTAAAACCGGCACTGTTATCCACTGCCAACCCTTGGCTGTTTTTATTTTGTTTCTGTTAATAAAACCGTTTTTCTGGTATCCGACGTCGTCTAAAAGAACCAGCTGGTCCGACTTCTGGATTCTGTCGAAAAAACCAAGCCACGGCAGATACTCTGGCTGATGGATTGTTATTATCATAAAATTATCCCTGGAAAGGCTTGTTTACCCCGTCTTTTCCGTAAATCCCTTTGCCGGAAAAGATAACAAACGGAACGGAAAGAAGAATTTTGAAATCAAGCCCTAAAGACCAGTTATCAATATACCAGCTATCCATTTTAAACCTTTCTTCCCAGGGAACTAAATTTCTCCCTTTAATGTCTACTAAGCTTATCATCCCGGGCAGAACTTTCAACCTTTTTTTCTGAAGTTCGTTCCCTGTCTGATAAACAGGCAGCGGCCTGGGTCCGACTAAGCTCATCTCTCTCTTTAAGATATTAATTAATTGGGGCCATTCGTCAAGCGTCAATCGGCGAAGAAAACTGCCGACTTTTGTGATTCTCGGGTCTTTTTCAGAAAGAGCGTAATTGCCATCAATGTTTCTTATCATGGTTCTGAATTTCCAGATTAAAAACGTTCTTCCATTCTTCCCTGTTCGTTCCTGCTTAAAAAACACCGGGCCCCTTGAGTCCAGTTTTATCAAAATGGCGATAACAAAGAAAAATGGAGCCAGCAAAATTAACCCAATTAAGGCTGCTAAAAAATCAATGGCTTTTTTAAGAAATCTTCGGAAAATCATCTTAGTTTCTTATTGATAAGCCGCTGGTACTCTGTTGCCACTCGGTCAAAAACCAGTCTTTCGTCAAACTCTCTCAAAACCTTTTTCCTTCCGTTTCGGCCCATTTTCTTTGCTTCCTCGGGATTGTTGAATAAATAAAGGATGGCTTCGGTTAACTTTTTAACATTCTTGACGGGAATCAAAATGCCTGTTTTTTTATCCTCAACCGCTTCCGGGCAGCCTCCCGTGTCGCTGACTATCACCGGTTTCTCCATCGCAGACGCCTCTAAAATTGAAGCTCCGATGCCTTCTCGGTGGGTAGGCAAAACAAAGATATCCATTAACGGGTATATTTCATCAACGTCTATCCTCTCTCCCAAGAAAATAGCGTTTTTTTCTATATCATATTTTCTGATAGTTTTGGATTTTATGGCGTCTTTTTTCTCTGGCTCTTCGGGCCCAACCACCAAAAGAACGGTATCGGGAAATTCAGTCAGAACGTTTTCCAAGGCCATAAAAAGCTCCAGATATCCTTTTTCTACAACCAGCCTCGCGACAATTCCAATGACTCTGCTGGAAGGACTAATACCCAGGTGTTTTTTCTTTTGAGCGATGAAATCTCGGGAAAACCTTTGGGGGCTAAACCGAGAGATATCAACGCTGCCCCCCCAATATTTTATTGAATCCGGCCGGCCGATTTTTTCTTTGATAGCCGTTTTGATAATCAGCTTGCTTACCGCGAAAATGGTGTCTGAACATTTAGCGGCTATTTTTTCTAGAAGAAGAACGGCTCTCATTTTCAGGAAAGAGCTTTGCTCGCTAAAATCAAATCCGTGGATAGTGTTCACAATGATCGGGACACCGGCCAGCTTGGCCGCTAGCTGGGCTAAAAACTCCGGCTTTAGAGTATGGGTGTGAACAATTTGGAATTTTTCTTTTCTGAAGTAAAAGAACAGCTGCCAGAAAGCGATCAGGTCTGAAATCGGGCTTATCTTTCTTTTCATTGTTATGTTTTTTACCCTCATTCCGTGCTGTTCAATGTTTTTTATCCAGTTTCCAGAAGAGCAAACAACCGAAACATCATAACCTTGGCCTTTGAGAAACTTAAGGACATTGAATAGTATAAACCTGATGGTTATTTCCGCACTGGCGACGTAGCAAATTTTTACAGTCTTCATATCTTCTTAAAAAGCTTTTTCAAGAAAGAGGGGCAACCTAAAGAGAAATAGGACTTTAAGAGATAAACATAGCAAAGTTTCGGATAATCCCTTTTTTTTATAATCCCCTTCTTGAGAAAAATTATGCTTTTAATCTGCTCCCTGTCTCTCTTGAAAGAAATCATCTCTGGCTGGTGCCTTTTTTTGACTAAAAACAACGGTAAATTCTCTCCTTCGGCGATTCTTAAAATCCTAAACCACAGCTCATAATCTTGGACAACTAAGAACTTTTCGTTGTATCCCCCCACTCTGTCCAGAATTTCTTTTCTTATCATAACCGAGGTGTGGAAGAAAGGGTTCATTTTGATAAGCGCTCTTTTAATTCTCCGAGAAGAGGTCGGTAAAATTTCCTTCTTTAAAATTCTTCCTTCTTTATCAATCGCGTAGCCGAAGGTTCCCAAAAGTTTAACTGACTGATGGTTGTCCAAAAAATCAACTTGTTTCTCCAGTCTTTCTGGGAGCGATACGTCGTCAGCGTCCTGGCGGGCAAGATATTCCCCCTGGGCCATTTTTATTGCCTTATTAAGAGATTTAGTCAAGCCGATGTTTTCCGGGTTGGCAACCACTTTTATCCTGGGGTCCTTTTCCGCCCAAGCTAATAAAATATCTTTGGTTTTGTCTTTAGAACCGTCGTCAATAATAATAAATTCAAAATCTTTGAAGGTCTGGCTTAAAATGCTTTCTATGGCTTGCCCGACGTAATCTTGGCAGTTAAAAACGGACATCAGCACAGAAACCTTGGGCTTGTTATTTGTCATAACTTTAATTAAGATTAATATATCTTATGGATTTCAAGCAAAAAAGCATCGGGGTTCTCCGCTGGTCTCAAAAATATACCCAAACCGACATGGTATACCTGGCAGTGGGCGGCTTTTGGCTTACTTTATGGCAGTTTTTTTATTCGCTTTCAAC
>CAYYDH010000037.1:0-6902 GCA_964470615.1 uncultured Candidatus Saccharibacteria bacterium | reverse complement strand
AGGCAGAAAAAGGGCAATGAGTATTATTTTAGAGCTTTCAGGAAAGATAAAAGACGTTTCTCTGGCTCGGCCCAAAAAAAGCACAGATGAGGCAGAAAACGTCTTAGTAAGCTTGGGTTTTTCCAGGCAAAGAGCCAAAGAGGCTCTAGAGAGTATTCCTAAAAACATTAGTGGTGAAGAAAGGGTGAAGCAAGCATTAAAGTTTTTAGGAAAACAATAAATGGAAAACTTTAAAGACTTATTGGATTTGTTGGGTCCTTTCATCTGGATTATTGTTATATACTACCTGCTACTGATTACCTTTTCTATTTTTTGGCTAATGATGCTGCTTGATGCAGCTAAAAGAAAATATCCTAAACAAGGCGATAAAACTCGCTGGCTTTTTATAATCTTTCTTTTGGGTATTTTTGGAGCGATTTGGTATTACTTTTCAGTCAAAAGAAAACCCTTAGTTGACAATTCCTATAACAAGAATAATATCCAAAATGGGACAGGGCTGTGATTCCTGAAGCAACCAGCCCTGCCTTAAAAGCAGTTTTTGCTCATTGTATTTCAGGAGACAGGAGGATCCAAGAATGAGAAGGAAAGAGAAGGTCTTCAAGGTCTCGCAGTTTAACGTAAAAGCAGACGGCGATGGAGACAATACCCACGTTTCTGAAGCGAGCATTAAGCTGGCGATTAGAGGCCAGCCAGATGAAATCTATGTCGTTGCCGAAGGCAATGGCCCGGTTAATGCGCTCGATAACGCTCTCAGAAAGGCTCTTGATCCTTATTATCCTGGGCTGAAGAAAGTAGAGGTTGCTGATTTCCACGTCGGTATAGTCAGCAGCCATAGGGGCACTGCTTCAGCAGTTAAGGTTTGGATTGAGTTCCGCCTTGACAAGCGGAGGTGGGAGGACAAAGGTGTTTCTACTAACATCATCCACGCGAGTCTTCAGGCTCTGGTAAAGGGCTTGAATCGCGCGATACCAAAGCTTCCTGCCGAACCGGCTGCTTAAGCAGCCGGTTTTCTTTTTCCTTTTTTATGTTAAATTAGATAATATGAAGATTAAAAAACTAATTCCCTGGTTTGTAATAAAAACCTATCATTTTTTGCTTGCTTTTGCCGGTGCTGTTTTGTATCGTTTCCCATCGCGTAAATTGAAGGTTGTCGGCATTACGGGCACCAAGGGTAAGTCCACTACGGTTCTTTTGGCTGGCAAGGTTTTAGAAGAGGCTGGTTTTAAAGTCGGCTGGATATCTTCAGCCAGCATTAAAGTTGGTGGTAGAGAATGGCTGAATCCTTATCATATGACAATGCCCGGCCGTTTTGTTATCCAGCGGCTGATGAGTCAAATGGTAAAAGAAAAATGCCAGTATTGTTTGGTAGAAGTTACCTCTGAAGGTATTGTCCAAAATCGCCATAAGTTCATATCTTTCTTGACGGCAGTTTTCCTGAACTTAAGGCCAGAGCACATTGAGGCCCATGGGAGCTTTGAAAACTATCGGGCAGCAAAGATAGGGTTGTTTAAGGCAGTAAAGAAAAATCACATTGTGAATTTAGACGATGAAAACGCAAGATTCTTTTTAGGATTTTCGGCAGATAAGAAGATTGGCTTCACAATGAATGAGCAAAGAAGAAATAAAGAAATGAACGTTATTTGTTATTCGTTGCTTCCTGCTTCAGAAAAAGGAGTTAGCTTTAAAGTTGAGGATAAAATATTTAACCTTAATTTGATAGGCAGCTTTAACGCCAGCAATGCTCTAGCAGCAATAAGTATTGGTTTTTCCGAGGGGGTAACCTTAGATACTTGCAAAAGAGCCCTGGAAAGAATAACTCAGATACCCGGAAGGATGGAAGTAATAAAAGACAAGCCTTTTAAAGTTATAGTTGATTTGGCGCATACGCCGGATTCTTACCAAGAAGTTTTTAAGGCAGTTAAAGCTTTATCTTGCACCCGTATAATTACAGTTATGGGCGCGGCCGGAGGCGGTCGTGATAAATGGAAGCGGCCGGTTTTGGGAAAAACCGCAGCAGAAAACTCTGATATTATTATTTTAACCAACGAAGATCCATACGAAGAAAACCCAGGCCAGATTTTGTCAGAAATAAAAGCTGGGATTGCTAATGAAGGGTTTTCAGAGTCTAATTTGTTTGAGATTTTGGACAGACGGGAAGCAATAAAAAAGGCATTGATTATGGCAAAAGAAAAAGACGTTGTTTTGATTCTTGGTAAGGGCACAGAGCAATTAATGGTTGTCGGAGACAAAAAAATTCCCTGGGATGACAGAAAAATAGCTCGTGAGGAGCTCAAACAGCTAGCTTGACTTTTGTAGCCATTTTTGTATTATATAGGTATAATTAAATGTCCAGAAAGGCCATTTTCTTTTTAACCGTTAGTCAGTTTTTTGACTATGAAGAAGAAACTGTCGAAATCAATCCGGAAGTATATTCGAAAGGAGAAGTCACGGATCCACCGAGGTGTTTTAGGTCTGAAGGAGCAAAATAAATTGTTTAATGATCTTTATAGCAAATTTTATCATTTGGAAGATAAAACCCTAAAAAACAAAAATGACAATTAAAGAAATCTACAATTTGGCAGTGGGAATGGGAATTAACGCCGATTTCCGGGGCAAGGAAGGAGCGTTAAAAACCGTAGCAAGACGTAAAGAGAAATATGAAAAACTTTCTCCAGCTGAGAAAGAAGACTTTGATTTGGAATCTTTAGAAAACCCATATTCTGATTCTCGTATCTTAAATATCGCCGATGACAAAGAAATTAAAAAAGTTTTAGTCGGAATTGATATTGACTTAGCGGAAATTTTGCTGGCAAAAGAACTCGGCAATATCGATCTGGTTATTTCTCACCACCCGAGAGGGAAGGCCTTAGCAAACCTAGCCGATGTAATGGAAATGCAGTGCGAGGTTTTAAGCCAGTATGGCGTCCCGATAAATATCGCCGAGGGCTTAATGAAAGAAAAGATAAGTGAAGTGGCACGAGGGATAAATCCTATCAACCATCAGAGAGTTGTTGATTCAGCGAAGCTGTTGGGGTTTAACCTGATGTGTTTGCATACAGTCTGCGATAATTTGGCCGCTAAGTTTTTGAAAGACAAAGTAGAAGAAAAGGAACTTCCAAGAGTTGAAGATTTGATAAAATTGCTTAAAGAAATACCAGAGTATAGGGAGGCGGGAAAGATTGGGGTAGGGCCTAAAGTATTTGTGGGCGCTCCGGAGAACAGATGCGGCAAGATTGCTTTGACGGAAATTACCGGCGGAACCGAAGGATCGCCAAAACTTTTTGAAAAAATGGCAAACGCCGGCATTGGGACGATTGTCGGTATGCACGTTTCCGAAGAGCACAAGAAAGAAGCTGAAACAGCCCATGTCAATGTTGTTATCGCTGGTCATATGTCATCTGATTCTCTGGGAGTAAATCTGTTCTTAGATGAGCTAGAAAAAAAAGGAATTGAAATTATTCCTTGCTCAGGGTTAATAAGAGTTTCAAGGGTAAATTAGACAGAAAACGGCCCGTCTGGCCGTTTTTTGTTGCTCCTTAGGTATTTTACCATATAGGTGCCATCTAATTCATACCCAAGCTTTCGGTAATAGCCCCTTACTCCTATTCCGGAAATAACGGCCAATTTTTTTAGGGAGAACTCTTTTTTAGTTATCTTTTCCGCTTGTCTTATCAGTTTCTTTCCTAGGCCTTTATGCTGGGGAGAAACAGTATTAGATTTACCGCCTAAAGAGTGGAGTTGTCCATAAGTGTGAACCTCTCTTATGATAGCCACGTCTTTCAGCGCTAGAATAACGTTTTCCTTTGAGGGAATTCTCAGGCGTAGAAGACTGTACAGTCTTTCTCGGTTTTTGCTCTCGTAGCTTAAGAATATTTCTTTACCGTCAGAGGCGTCATAATCCTTCCGGAATAAATAAAGCTTTTCTTTCGGTCGGTAGTTTTTTCCTACCTCGCGGCAGCGAATGCATTTACAGTGCCAGTTTTCTTCTTTTGACTCCCTAGCTAAAATTTGGCGCATATTGGAAATTTTAGCTGGACCCACAACAATGCTAGGCGAAGGGATGTCGCGGGTAAGCCGTTGGATCCGGCAGTAATACGGCACTTTCTTTTTAGCTGATTTCAATAAGGCTATAAGCTGTTTTTCTGTATAGGGCTTGTATCTTTTTTGTTTCCACAAACTATAGAGCGGAGCTTCTTTTAAGATAGCGCAAGGATATATTTTCAACAGGTCGGGCTGGAAATCTTGGTTTTGGAAAACTTCTTCAAACATCTTCTCGTCACGTCTTAAGTCAGAGCCAGGAAGATTCGGCATTAAATGATAGCAAACCTTAAAGCCCGCATCTTTCAAAAGCTTGGTTGCTTCTATTATTTCTTTTTTTCCATGACCCCTCAGATTGATTTTTAAGACATCGTCGTAGATAATCTGAACCCCCATTTCTACTCTTGTTACTCCCAATTCTCTTAATCTTTTAATTTCTTTTTGGCTTATATAATCAGGACGGGTCTCAACCGTAATGCCGATAACTCGGCATTTCGCCTTTTCATTTATTCTCTGGGCGATTAATAGTTTTTTGCTAGTCCTGTTATTGCAAGCATCAAAGCATCTTTTGATGAACCAGCTTTGGTATCTTGAGGGAAGGTAAGACCAGGTGCCGCCGATAACAATTAATTCTATTTTATCTATTGGGTGGCCAGTGGCTTTCAATGACTTTAATCGCATTTTAACCTGGTTGTAAGGGTCAAACTTGTTCAAAACGGCTCTCATCACGGCTGGTTCGTTGGATAGGTAGGACTTAGGCATTCCTTTCTGGCTGGGGCAATAAAGGCATTTGCCTGGGCATTTATAGGGCTTAGTCAAAACCGACACAATGGCTACGCCGGAAAGCGACCGGACAGCCTTTTTTCTCAATAAATCCTCTAATTTTCGGCTGGGTTTTATGCTTTTATTCAGGACCAATTTGTGATATGCTTTTAGTAATTCAACGTTTGAAGGAAAGGCCAAACCGGACCCTTTGGAAAGTTTCCTTTTTGCCGAATCTAAGTTTGCCAGATTGCTGATTCGGCTACGCAGTAACTTTTTAACAGCTAGGTCGTATTTTTTAGATTTCATGGACAAAGAATATGCAGAATATTTATTAGAGAAGACTCGGGAAGATTATAACCTGATTGCTGATGAGTTTTCAAGGACAAGAGAAAAACCCTGGGAAGAACTAAAGCCTTTATTTGATTATTACACAAAAAACAGAGAAAGGGTTCTTGACCTAGGTTGCGGGAACGGGCGTTATTACGATTTTCTAAAAGAAAAGCAGGTAGAGTATACTGGTTTAGATAATTCAGAAAAACTGATTGAATTGGCGAAAAAAAGATACCCTGGACTTAATTTCCAAATAGGAGATGCTCTAAGACTACCCTTGCCTGATAATTATTTTGATAAGGTTTTTAGTATAGCTGTTTTGCATCACTTTCCTTCGGAGGGAATCAGACTGGAATCCTTAGATGAAGTAAGAAGAGTTTTGAAGAAAGGCGGGCTGTTGATTCTAACTGTTTGGAAGTTTCACGAAAAGAAAGAAATACTTTTGCTGATAAAATATACCTTTTTGAAGGTTATCAGGAAGTCAAAGCTTGATTTCAAAGATATTTTAGAGCCCTGGGGCAAAAAAGCTGAGCGATATTACCATTGGTTTTCAGAAAGAGAGCTGATAAAGTTATTTGATAAGTCAGGTTTTAAGATTCGGGAAGCCGGGGTTATAAGAAACAAGAAAGGAAACCGTCGCAATATCTATATCATAGCGGAAAAAACTTAGCGTCCCCGTAGCTCAACTGGACAGAGCGTCAGCCTCCGGAGCTGAAGGTTGTGCGTTCAACTCGCACCGGGGACACAAAAACTTGGAGGGGTGTACCGAATGGCAAGGTACCGCTCTCGAAAAGCGGCGGGCAGCAATGCCCTTGTGAGTTCAAGTCTCACCCCCTCCGCCATGTTTTCCTCTGTTTTTAGCAGCCTTTGTTTTTTTGGAAAAGTGGTATATAATTCGTAATAACTTTAATCAAGCTTTTTGTTGCAAAAAATGTTTAATTTTTCCAAAAAAGATAAAAATCCCAAGGATCTGAAAGAAATCTTGAGAGGTTTCGATTCTTTAGAAAAAAAGGTAGAGTCGCTTTCTAAAGAGTTAGAGGGGTATAAGGGACAAAGCAAGTTTTTTGTTCAGAGAATAGGTATTATTAGGTATAATCCATTTTCTGAAGTAGGAGGCAACCAGAGTTTTTCAGTTGCTTTATTGGACAGCAACAACGATGGAGTGGTAATAACTAGTCTTTTCGGGAGAGAGGGCAATAGAGTTTATGCTAAGTCCGTTAAGAATGGCAGTTCCGAGTATGCCTTGTCTGAGGAAGAAAATAAGGCGGTAGAAGAAGCAACGAAGAATAAATAATATGACAAAAGAGAAAAAAGAAAACTTGGCTTTAAGGCCGCCAGTGGTAGTTGTGATGGGTCATGTTGATCATGGCAAGTCTTCGCTTCTAGAAGCGATTAAAGATTTTAATATTACAGCCAAAGAATCAGGCGGTATTACTCAGCACGTCGGCGCCTATGAAGCAGAGTATAACGGGAAGAGAATCACCTTTATTGACACTCCGGGCCATGAAGCCTTTTCTGCGATTAGGTCAAGGGGATCTGATGTAGCCGATATTGCTATTTTGGTTGTAGCGGCAGAGGAAGGAGTAAAACCCCAGACTAAAGAAGCTATCCAGCACGCTAAAAAAGCAGAAATACCGATTATTGTAGCGATAAACAAAATGGATAAGCCAGGGGCGAATCCGGAAAAGGTGAAAAGAGAATTGGTAAAAGAAGATATAGTGGTTGAAGCAATGGCAGGGAAAATACCGTCAATAGAGGTGTCGGCTAAA
>CAYYDH010000036.1:0-6996 GCA_964470615.1 uncultured Candidatus Saccharibacteria bacterium | reverse complement strand
ACTTTGTTGAGAGAGATACCATGCTCTTGGGATTTTTTGGCAGCATCCAAGCGGAGACGCATATCTTGCAAAACATTCATATAGGCGATAAAAGCTTCATAAGGAGATTCGTAAGGTGAGAAATATTTATGAACGTCTCCATCATTCCACCACTTAGTGCACATATAATAGAAATGGTCAGAAGTTTGGAGGCGGCGCCAGTCTTCCAAAAGTTCTATATCGTCAATGTGAATTATTTCTTCACCTAAAGCGTAAAGAGTATTGAGAGCTTCTTGTTGGAGTTCATTGCCTGTCCAAGCAGAAAGGTCGCGCTCAAGATCGGCCCAAGAAACATTGAAAGGAACGTCCAGTTCGGCTTCAGCATCGTAGCGGTTAATGGCTTCCGAAGGAGTGACAAAATCATTATCAGGATTTTTTAAAATTTCCGCCGGTAGGTAGCGCAAAAATTCAAAGATGCCAGTGTCTTCCCACTGATGCTCGCCGAAGGTTTCGTAATCCATAAAAAGATTTATGACATGACCGTTGCCGTTATGGGCGTTGATCCAACCGGCAAACTTAGGAGCCGTCAGAGGCCACCCTTCCCAACTTTGCTGGCTAAACCTAAAAGCAATGTCATCAGAAAGGCGATAATGTTTTAGAAGCAGTTTTATATTTTCAGTACCGACTGGTTTGTAAATAAAAGTCGGACTCCGCCAACCCAAAACATGGTCGGCTCCTTCGGCTAAAATAGCATTGAAACCCATGTCTTCCGCCATCTTGGCGATATCGTTTGAATAGATAAGCTCAGTATTTCTAAAAATTGAAGGAGTGACTCCAAAAAGATCGCGAATTTTTTTACGATGAAGTTTGACTTGGTTCTTAAATTCTTCCGGTGAGTAAACGGATGAAAGAGAGTGGTGATAGGTTTCGGAAAGAAGTTCTATATTACCGGTATTCACTAATTTTTTGAAAGAATCTATAACCTCCGGTACATATTTTTCAAATTGTTCTAGAGCAGTGCCAGAAATAGAAAAACTGGCTTTAAACTCGGGATTATTTTTTATGTTTTCCAACAAGACGGCGTTGGCTGGCAAATAACATTTGAGAGCCACTTTTTCCATAACCGCCCTGTTGTTTAGATTGGTATCACCCTGATCGTCAAAATAGTTGCTGTGAGTACCGACGTCAAACACGCGGTACTTGCGCACCCTCAAAGGCTGGTGAACTTGGAAATAAAAACATACCGAAGGCATTATCTAAAGAATTATATAATGAAATCAAAGATTCTGCTGCCTTTTTCCAGTGGATTGCTTTCACTTCTCTGCTACCATTTGTGGATAAATGGTTTTTTAATTTTTTGTGAGACAAAACACTTAAAACTTTATCTGCCATATCATCAGTATCCCAAAAATGTGACTTGAGGGCATTAGTCAAGATTTCACTGACTCCTGATTCTTTGGACACCAACACTGGCACATCAGCAATCATAGCTTCTAAAGGCACCAGGCCAAAAGGTTCGGAAACAGATGGCATTACAAAGATATCGGCTGCTTTATAAATTTGAGCCAATTCATCCCCTCTTAAAAATCCGCAAAAAATAAACTTGTTAGAAAGACTACGTCTAGAAATATTTTTTATTATTTCTTCCTCCATATCTCCACTGCCAGAAACTACAAAAAAAGTATTCGGTTCGCGAGAAAGAACTTTTTCTGCCATCTCCACAAAATAATCAGGGCCTTTTTGCAAAGTAATCCTGCCTACAAATAAGACAATGGAATTGCCGGCTTTTTTTAGAGCTTCCAAATTACGCGGGATAGAAGCGGGGATGGAATTAAATTCAATGCCATTGTAAACCACTTTTACTTTATTAGGCGAAATACCATATTTTTGTACTACTTTTTTCTTGGTGCGTTCAGAAACAGCCACAATCATATCGGCTTTTCTGAAACCTTCCAGTTCAATATTATAAATTTCTTGGTTGACATTATCAGAACCACTTCTGTCAAACTCTGTAGCGTGAATATGAACAACCAATGGTTTGCCAGAAATTTCTTTAGCGGCAATCCCGGCCGGATAAGTCAGCCAATCATGGACATGAATGACCGAATGCTTGAAATTTCTAGCAATAGCCGGAGCTTTCTTGGCATAAGCTCTGACTCTTTCTATTAAATCATTGGAGATATAAGAAGGTAGACCATACTTTCGAGCTTCGGCAGAATTAGAATGGCTAGCATAGCCCGAAAATAAACTTCTAATTTGAGAATCATTTAAAAAATCAGCGGTCTCATCAGCAAAGACAAATCGACACCATGGAGCGGACACTGGTATTTTAAAAGGTAAGACAAAAGTCAGAGGCACTCCACTCGAAGAAAGAGCTTTGGAGAGCCCCTGACAAGCAACTCCAAGTCCCCCACTGTTGAACGGCGGGTATTCCCATCCGAACATTAGAACACTTGGTAATTTATAATCTGCCATTTTATGGAATAGTTTACTCTTCTCTAGAAGAAATAACGAAAGGATAAATCCGAAGCAGTGACAGGAAAGCACTGACCAAGACCGGACCAGCCAAAAATCCTATAGCTCCGAATAACTGAACTCCGCCAACCCAAAACATGGTCGGCTCCTTCGGCTAAAATAGCATTGAAACCCATGTCTTCCGCCATCTTGGCGATATCGTTTGAATAGATAAGCTCAGTATTTCTAAAAATTGAAGGAGTGACTCCAAAAAGATCGCGAATTTTTTTACGATGAAGTTTGACTTGGTTCTTAAATTCTTCCGGTGAGTAAACGGATGAAAGAGAGTGGTGATAGGTTTCGGAAAGAAGTTCTATATTACCGGTATTCACTAATTTTTTGAAAGAATCTATAACCTCCGGTACATATTTTTCAAATTGTTCTAGAGCAGTGCCAGAAATAGAAAAACTGGCTTTAAACTCGGGATTATTTTTTATGTTTTCCAACAAGACGGCGTTGGCTGGCAAATAACATTTGAGAGCCACTTTTTCCATAACCGCCCTGTTGTTTAGATTGGTATCACCCTGATCGTCAAAATAGTTGCTGTGAGTACCGACGTCAAACACGCGGTACTTGCGCACCCTCAAAGGCTGGTGAACTTGGAAATAAAAACATACCGAAGGCATTATCTAAAGAATTATATAATGAAATCAAAGATTCTGCTGCCTTTTTCCAGTGGATTGCTTTCACTTCTCTGCTACCATTTGTGGATAAATGGTTTTTTAATTTTTTGTGAGACAAAACACTTAAAACTTTATCTGCCATATCATCAGTATCCCAAAAATGTGACTTGAGGGCATTAGTCAAGATTTCACTGACTCCTGATTCTTTGGACACCAACACTGGCACATCAGCAATCATAGCTTCTAAAGGCACCAGGCCAAAAGGTTCGGAAACAGATGGCATTACAAAGATATCGGCTGCTTTATAAATTTGAGCCAATTCATCCCCTCTTAAAAATCCGCAAAAAATAAACTTGTTAGAAAGACTACGTCTAGAAATATTTTTTATTATTTCTTCCTCCATATCTCCACTGCCAGAAACTACAAAAAAAGTATTCGGTTCGCGAGAAAGAACTTTTTCTGCCATCTCCACAAAATAATCAGGGCCTTTTTGCAAAGTAATCCTGCCTACAAATAAGACAATGGAATTGCCGGCTTTTTTTAGAGCTTCCAAATTACGCGGGATAGAAGCGGGGATGGAATTAAATTCAATGCCATTGTAAACCACTTTTACTTTATTAGGCGAAATACCATATTTTTGTACTACTTTTTTCTTGGTGCGTTCAGAAACAGCCACAATCATATCGGCTTTTCTGAAACCTTCCAGTTCAATATTATAAATTTCTTGGTTGACATTATCAGAACCACTTCTGTCAAACTCTGTAGCGTGAATATGAACAACCAATGGTTTGCCAGAAATTTCTTTAGCGGCAATCCCGGCCGGATAAGTCAGCCAATCATGGACATGAATGACCGAATGCTTGAAATTTCTAGCAATAGCCGGAGCTTTCTTGGCATAAGCTCTGACTCTTTCTATTAAATCATTGGAGATATAAGAAGGTAGACCATACTTTCGAGCTTCGGCAGAATTAGAATGGCTAGCATAGCCCGAAAATAAACTTCTAATTTGAGAATCATTTAAAAAATCAGCGGTCTCATCAGCAAAGACAAATCGACACCATGGAGCGGACACTGGTATTTTAAAAGGTAAGACAAAAGTCAGAGGCACTCCACTCGAAGAAAGAGCTTTGGAGAGCCCCTGACAAGCAACTCCAAGTCCCCCACTGTTGAACGGCGGGTATTCCCATCCGAACATTAGAACACTTGGTAATTTATAATCTGCCATTTTATGGAATAGTTTACTCTTCTCTAGAAGAAATAACGAAAGGATAAATCCGAAGCAGTGACAGGAAAGCACTGACCAAGACCGGACCAGCCAAAAATCCTATAGCTCCGAATAACTGAACTCCGCCAAGAATAGAAAAAAGTACTATCAAAGGATGCACTTTAATTCTTCTTTTTAGGATGAAAAATGAAAGGGTGTCATCAACCAACCCCACTGCCACCGCTGCCCAGATAATCATCCCGATACCAGCGCCAATGTTTCCGTTCACAAACAAATAAATAATTGCCGGTATTGTAACAATAGAAGTTCCGAGGGCCGGTATCAAAGAAGTAACGGCTCCCACAAAACCCCACAGCACAGAATTACTTATCCCAAAAATTACAAAACCCAATCCCAAAAAAAGTCCTTGAGCGATAGCCACCAGAAATCGCCCCCGAAAGACAGCGTCAGTCGAAGATTGTAGAGCAGAAAAAATTTCTTCGTCGTATCGGTCAGGCAAAGGACTCCAGATTTTTATGTGTTCCTTCACACGAGAGCCGTAGCACAACAGATAATAGATGGATATTAGCATCAACACAAAGCCCAACAAACCTTTGAAGACAGTGGTAAAAAAAGAATCAAAATGACTTATTACCCACGTCAAAACACTTTGGAAATATCCACCGAGGTCAAGACGAAAAGAAGAATCATTAAAAAGAGTTTGGCCCAATTTAGATGAAAGGGTATCGGTGTAAGCAATAATATTTTCCATACCACCAAAAGCGATTGAGTTATATAAACCGACAGCCTCCTTGAAAATACTCCCCGATACTAATACGGTCGGTATCACTATAATCACAACAATGACTAATAAGGTAGAAGTGGCAGCGATACCAGGATGGCCGCCAAACCAAGAAAGAAATTTTTTGTATAAGGGATAAAAAATAGTGGAAAGTACCGCCGCCAAAAAAATAATTCCAAGATAAGGCTTGAATATCAAAAAAGATACTACCAATAAGCACAGGGTCAAAGCCACAAAAAAAGAAATTTGTATTGTTTTTTTAGACATAGGCACAAAGAGGATTTTTATTTCCTCAATTTACCTCTATATTTTAACACAACAAAAATCAATAAACCTAAGATAGTGGATAATAGTACCACTTGTTCAGCAGAAGCGAAGAAATTGGCATATTTTTCATAAACATTACCCACTTGCCAGCCGATAGCTCCTAAAATCAGCCCCCGCAAGAACATTCCAATAAAAGTAATGAAAAAATATTTAATGACATTCATCTCCAAAATGCCACAAAAGGCCGATATGGCCACCGAAGGGACTATTGGTAAAATTCTAGCCCCCCCGATTATTAATTCGTCGGTCTTGGTGCCACTTAATTTGCTCTGAAGTTTTTCTATGTCGGCCCAAAGAAGACCAATGTATTTGCCCCATTTTTCGATAGTAAATTTACCACCATAGCGAGCCACGAAATAAACAACATAAGAACCCAGGGTCACTCCCAACGCCGCGGGGATAGCCACCTTAAATACCAGAGAGGAAATGGCGCCCCACGACAAACTGCCGGAAACAAAAAGAAATCCTGACATAGTCATAATCAGAGCTGAAGGTATGGGGGCTATCACCTCCTCAATAACTGAGGCCATAAAAACCCCAAAGGCACCGAGAGGCAAAACGTTCAATTGTAAAAAATGTACTAGCGATTCAATCATAATTTAATAGGTTACTTCGATTCCTCTTTCAATTCTTCTGGGGTTGCTAGCACAAGTGTTATAGCCACGCGATTTAACATAAGTGGTACCGTTAGTATTTTTAGTGACCGTCACAATCGTGCAATGAGATACGGGGTTAGAGCCAGTATTCATGATAAACCCAAAGACACTGGTAGGATTACTGCTTCCTCCCCCGCCAATTCGCGTAAGAGTGCTGGTTCCCATGATAGCGTCACTACCAGAAGATCCATTTCCAGACATGTTATTTCCAGCGCAAGTAATAATATTGCCAGAAGTAGAAGTGGCAAAGCTGTCAAACTGGTAAAATAGTAAAAGTCAAACCAACGAAGGTTGATTTGATGTTTGAATCAAAAGGTGGTGCGTATTTCTTGTTTGATATTAAAACTGCAAAACCAAACGCTGGTGGTTTTAAGGAATTTAAACGTACACTACTTGAATGGGTGGCTGTGATTTTAGCTAATAAACCCGATGCAGAGATAAATACATTTATAGCTATTCCATATAATCCGTATGAACCAGAACCATACACACGTTGGACAATGCGAGGAATGTTAGATTTGGAAAATGAGCTCAAGGTGGCTGATGAATTTTGGGATTTTCTTGGTGGTAAAAATACCTATAAAGACCTCCTCGATTGTTTTGAAAGGGTGGGTATTGAGTTGAGAAATGAAATTGATGATTATTTCAAAAGATTTAATAAAAACAAGAACTAATTTTGTATTGCTTTTGAAAGATCTGCAAAACCAACTGGCTCAATGTCTAATTTTTAGAGGCAAGTCAGCGATATGTTGTTGCCACTTTTAGCCGTATTTTGAAAGGCTTTAGGGATTTTAGTTACCAACAGCTTGTCTCCTTGGGGCTGGACTTAATACTTTTATGCGTCATTCCTTAGGGTATGGAAACAACGCAAACACAAGCGATACCAATAGG
>CAYYDH010000035.1:0-7074 GCA_964470615.1 uncultured Candidatus Saccharibacteria bacterium | reverse complement strand
CCCCTTTTTTTTGGGTTTTAACACCTCAAGCACTGTCTGAGGTGTTGTTTTTTTGTGGGTTGTTTAATGCAAGGGCCAAAAGTGATATCTTGATTAAATAGCGTTTTCGTGTTTGTGCACGTTAAAAATAGATATGTAAATAGCTTGACTTTTTCTAATTTTTTGGTAGTATACAAATCGGATTGGTGGTCTATGTTAGGCCACATTGACTGGACTTTTACAATCAAAACGGGTAAAATTTACCTAAGATTATGGAAAGTCCAAAAGAAGATCAAAAAACTCAACCAACCGAGGAGATTAGTGACATGACTAACAGCGAAGGAAAAATTCCGACCAGGGTTCTCCCAGGGTTCATGGAGCTCCTTCCGGCAGACCAGATTGCTTTCAATCGGATGTTGGATACAATCAGGAGCGTCTACGAACAGTACGGTTTTGTGCCGATTGACACGCCAGCCATTGAGAGGGCTGAAGTGCTTCTTGCAAAAGTGGGCGGAGAGACTGCCAAGCAGATTTACCGCTTCATGAAGGGCGATAACGAGCTGGCTCTGAGGTTTGACCTCACCGTTCCGCTCGCCAGATACGTTGCTGAACACGTCAAAGACCTGGCCTTTCCGTTCCGGAGGTACCACATCGCAAAGGTCTACCGCGGCGAAAGACCACAAAGGGGCAGGTATCGCGAGTTTTACCAGTGTGATATCGACATCATCGGCAATGGATTTTTGAGTCTCGTCAACGATGCCGAGATTCCCAGGGTCATCTACGATGTATTCACAAGGATGGACATCGGCCGTTTCCTTATTCGCATCAACAATAGGAAGCTGATTACCGGCCTGCTTAATTCGGCTGGGGTCGGCGAGCTTGCGGTTGAGGTGATGAGAGTAATCGACAAAATCGAGAAGGCTGGGGAAGCCGAGGTTCACAAGAGCCTCGTCGAAATCGGTCTGTCGGACAATGCCGTGCAGAAGATTTTTGACTTCTTGGCTATCAGTGGAAGCACTGAAGAGGTTGTTAGGAGTCTTGGATTGCTTGGCGTGACCGACGAAAAGTTTGTCGCTGGCGTTTCTGAGATTGCCGAAGTAGTCAAATACATGAGGGCTCTCGGCATGCCGGATAGCTCTTTCGCTATCGACCTCTCGATTGCCCGTGGGCTTGATTACTACACCGGCACGGTGTATGAAACAACACTGGTGGATTATCCAGGAGTCGGGTCGGTGTGCTCTGGCGGCAGGTTCGATAACCTGGCGGAGAAGTACACTGATAAGAAACTTCCTGGAGTTGGAATCTCGATCGGTCTCACAAGGCTGTTTTACCAGCTCAAGGAGGCCGGACTCGTGAAGGCTGGGGCTTCCACTTTGGCGAAGGTGCTCGTAGTGCCTTTCGTCAATGACCTCTCTGTTCCATTGGAGATCGCAACCATGTTGCGCCAGCAGGGACTCACGGTGGAAGTGTATCTCGAAGAGGGGAAGATGAAGAAGAAAATGGTCTACGCCGACAAAATCGGCGTGTCGTTTGTGGTTCTCGTCGGCGAGGACGAAATTTCTTCTGGCATGTTTGTCGTGAAGAACATGGCAACCCGCCAACAGACCAAAGTTCCGAAGGATCAGATCTTCTCGGAGGTCACTCGGTCATAGTGCAGCTAGTCCTTTGGTGTCGTAAGGCATCAAAGGACTTTTTTTATGTATTTTAAATTTGTTTCAAAAAGCATTGACATATTTTCTTGGTTTGATAGACTAATGCTATCTAGGTTCAAGGTATGTTCCTTGAACAACAGCCCTTTTGTAGAGGAGATAGTGCTATGGTTGACAATTCTGCCACCGGTAAATCCAAAGGCACCTATTTGATGGTCTTGGATATGCCCGAAATGATGCAGGCCTACGCATGTGCAGGCATCAAGATTCCCAGTATCGACTTTCTTAAGACACGACAGCAAGAGTTGGCGTCAGAACTCCAGAGGGTTGTCCCGGAGTGCTTCGTTGAGACGATCGAAGCCAGTGATCTCACCAACAGTATTGTTAGCTTGTTGCACGCTTTGCGTTCGAGTACGCCAGAGGCGGTCGTGATAAGCACGGTGCGAGACGTTGCCTTGAAGACTGGCGGTCACTGCATCGAAATTAATCGGCTGGTTGATGCAACTGGCCAGTCCATGGGAGCAGGCTCGCGACCAGGCAAGGTATCGCTTCACAGCCAGATCAATGAGATCAAGGGAAGTTTGGAAAACCATCCCGTGATTCTTGTTGAGGACGGAAGCTTTTCTGGCGGAACGATGAAGCGCATGGTCGAGATTTGCAAGGAATTGCAGATTGAGATCAAGCATCTGGTAGTAGGATTCCTTTTCCCCTCGGCTAAGGATGTTCTCTCAGAAGTTTTCCCGAACATAGAGAACATCCACGCCTGGCGAGAAGATAGTTTTTTGGACTGGATGCCAGATCACGACTTCTACCCGTTCATTCCCAATGCAGGAAGGGTTGTAGGATTTTCCTACGACGGCAGGAACATGCCGGTGTATCTTCACAACGGTCTCTGCCTCTGTAGGCCCTACATTTTGCCGTATGGGAACCCCGTCGAATGGGCGAGTATCCCGGTGGAGCACGCTAAGAAGTTTAGCGCCTTCTGCATGCAGCAGACAAGGTCTATCTTTCACGAGATGGAAAGGCTCAACAAGCGGAAGATCACGTTGGAAAACATCGTGCACGCCTATCCGCATATCGGGCTGCCCATTTGTAACGGCGACAAAGAATTTCCGCACATCAAGACGCGGATTCTTGACACTCTCCTTTACCACGAGCACTCGATCTCGTTTGTTTAACGGAGCTCACAAAGTTCATAGGCCCTAGCAAGAAGGATTCTTGCTGGGGCCTCATTTATTTATAAAGGCATAATTTGACTTAAAGCGTATATAATGTTATATTTCAAGTATGAATGAATCACAGCCACACATAAAATGTAAAAAAGGAGATGTTGCAGACATAGTTTTTTTGGTTGGTGATCCGGGTAGAATCGATGCGGTTGTAAAATATTGGGATAAGGCTGAAAAAGTTGCGGATAATCGCGGACTACCCGTTTGGACTGGCACATACAAAAACGTTCCGGTTTCTGTAGCATGTACGGGTATGGGTTGTCCTTCTGCGGCGATAGTTGTAGAAGAATTGGCAAATATTGGAGCAAAAAAAGTTATAAGAATTGGAACTTGTGGTGCTTTAAAAAAAGAAATAAAGCCGGGAGATATTATTATACCAACCTCAGCCATTAGGGAAGAGGGTACTACTAGTGCCTATGTTGGTCCAGAAGTTCCTGCAATTGCCGACGTTGACTTAATTGCTATACTAGAATCTTCGGCAAAATCTAAAAATTACACCTATTGGAAAGGAATTAACAGGACGCACGATGCTTTTTATGAACCAATTGAAAACTTTTTGAAATTAAAAGATTCTGAAGCTATAAGCTCAGAGATGGAGTGTAGTGCAGTATTTTTAATAGCCAAGTTAAGGGGACTAAAATCAGCGGCAGTTTTGGCGGTGAATACTACAGAGTCTATTGATGAAATAGAAGAGAATCCTGATTTGGTCTATCAGCTGATAGAAGATCCAAATGCTAAAGAAGGGGTTAATAGAGCTGTGCTTACAGCTTTGGATTCGGTGATAGAATAAATCAAGGTTCTTTTACAGATTGTTAGACCATCATGGGGAATGTAATGAAAATAGTCATGACAGATCAGGATGGGGTTTTGCTCGACAAGAGCTATAAAACCACCATCGCAATCGGGAGTTTTTTGCAGAGGATTCCGAAAGGTATTGTCCTCGTCCCAAATTCGGATACTCCCGTAGAACGAATATCCAATAACTTTTTTTGGGCAGCAGGAATTCGCCCCAAAATTATTATTGGTGAAAGAGGATCAGTGGTTTCTTTTAATGGTAAATTCTATACGTTCAATCACGTCAGCGGCTTGCAGAGCTATCTTACAAGACTTGAGCAAGTCTTTGCGGGCCAGGATTGCGATGTGGTAGTGGGCGACTCCGCAACCTGGATGAGGGATCAGAAGGTTTTTTTACCTAAACGCAGAATGCTTGTAATCGACGGTTTTCGCAGGCAAAGTATAGGTTTCTATCTGCGCATGACCGACGATTATGGCGTAGCTCTTCGTGATGACGCATGGTTTAGGGCTGGGTGTAGAATTGCAAAAAGGATTCCGCTTCCAACTGGGATAGTTGCCAACGACTTCAACGATGCTTACGGCATAGTCATAATGGATGCGGAGGGTGCATCTAAGACCAGTGGCTACGAATTTTTGTTTAAAAAATACCCCGGCGCTGAATTCTTTATGATAGGCGATGGCGATGCGGATGTCATAGAAAGCAACCGTGTCACACACTGTGCTGTTGCGAACGCCTCGGCAAAGATTAAGAAGGCATCCAAGTTTGTCTCCGAGAGACCATTTACAGAGGGTTTTCTTGATTGCCTGTCTTGGATAATGGGAAGGTAGATCTTGACATGGTAATTGTTTTCTGCTAGTATATCGGTAGTTCTCAAAAGTTCTCAAAAACAATGTGGAGCACGTAGCTCAATTGGTTAGAGCACTAGATTGTGGATCTAGTGGTTGCGGGTTCAAGTCCCGTCGTGCTCCCTCATTGTTTTCTCCGTAGGGCCGGCAACTTTGTCGGTCTTTTTTTTGGGTGTTTAATGCGGGGGCTAAAAGTGGTATAATACAATAATTTTAAGATTAATTATGAAAAAATTAGACGAAAATTTTTGGGAGAAATATTTTAGAGTTTACGATGTCTTAAACGCCGTGATTCCATACCAGGAATTACTGGACGAATTAGAGAAAGAGCTTGGTTTAAGCCAAGAAGATATTGTTTTGGACGTCGGGTCTGGAACCGGAAACTTGATGGTCAGATTAAAAAGTAAGTGTAAAAAGATTATTGGGTTGGATTTTTCTGATGAAGGGATTAAGGCTCATAAAGACAAAGACCAGGATGCCGAAGCAATCCTTTTTGATATTACTCAAAAATTTCCGTTTGACGACGATTATTTTTCAAAAGTTGTATCAAACAATGTCATTTATACATTAGACGGAGAACAACAGAATAAAACGTTGACTGAAATATTAAGGGTTTTAAAGCCTGGAGGAAAGTTTGTAATATCCAACGTTAAAAAGGGATTTAGTCCAATAAAAATATACACAGATCACATAGCAAAATCTATTAAAAAAGCGGGATTTTTAAAAACAATTTCTTCTTTTTTTATTTTATTTGTTCCGACGTTGAAGATGTTTTACTATAATAAAAAAATAAAAAACAGTGGAGGAGCAAAGCATTACAACTTTTTAAAAGTAGGTGAGCAAAAAAGAATGCTAGAAAATTTAGGGTTTGTTAAGATTTCTGAAGAAAAACTGGTCTATTCTGGACAGGCAGTAATGAATAATTGTTACAAGGCATGAAGATTTTTTATGAACTTTTAGTAAAAATATCTGGTGAAGAAAGATCTGTTTTTTTTGGTATTCCAGAGAAGGAAGAAGAACTGAACAGAATGTTTATGTTAAGAAGGGAGGTTTATAAGAAGAATGGTTATATAAGCAGTGATTCTGACAAAGATGAATATGACAAAAACGGAAAAAGTGTATATTTTGTTGCTGAAGTTGGAGAAAAAACCGTGGGGACGGTTCGTCTTATCAGGGATGAGCCCCTGCCTACGCAAAGAGACTTTGACTTTCAGGAGCCCGAGGAAATAAAAGTGATTCCGTCTAATAAAAGGGGGGAACTTGGGCGCTTAGTATCGGTGCAATATAAAGAAAATATTTATTTTCCTAGACACTTAGTCCTTTTGTTTTTGCTTACTTCTGTTGCAAAATATTCTAAAGAGAATGGCGTGATTGGTGGTTATTCTTTTGTGACTACAAAATTATATGATAAAATTAAGAAATTAAATATTCCTTTCAAAGTTGTAGATAATTTTAAGCAAATATATCCGAAAGAAGGTGTGCTTTACCCATATTTTAACCAAAAAGATAACAAAATTTTACCTATCTATTATAAGGCGGACAGAATACAAGTTTTTCTAGACAAAATATTAGGGAACAGAAGGATTTTTGAAGACATGGGTAACTGTAAATTTAAATTAAAGAATAGTTTATATAATAAATTTTTAAAATTGTTGAAGATTATATAAAATGAATCCTGCTATCATACCGATTCTTTCGGTAGTTGCAATTCTAAACTTTATAATCGGAATTGTTATCCTTTCCAGGGGGTTTAAAAACCGAGCAAACTTTTTATTTGGGCTTATTTCTCTTGGGGTAGCCTCGTGGGCTGTAGGAATATTAGGGTTTTATTTAATTAAAATTCCACTTGATTATCTTTGGATAATGGAGACCCATTTTGCTGCCGCCGCAATTGCGTTAGCCTTTCTTCTGTTCACCTTTAGTTTTCCAACTCTTCTTATCCAAAAAACTTATATAAGGCTGTTGCCCCTGCTTCCGTTTTTTATCATTCTTTTTTATCTTTTTTTTACAAAGAGTATAATCGGCAATGTAGATGGAATAGCTTATGAAATTAGCAGTGGGTATATTTTTTATGCTTTTTTTATAATGCTCTGTTTTTTTGTCGGTTACTATGCACTATTTTTGCAGTATAAAAAATCTTCAACTAGGGAACAGAAAATTCAAATAAAATATGTTTTAGTAGGAGCGGCCCTGTCATCATTATTGGCTACGGTTTCAGACCTTGTGTTGCCTTATTTTGGAGTATTTGAATACAATTGGCTTGGGCCAATATTTACTTTTTTCCTTGTCGGAGCGATAGGGTACGCTATTTTGAGACATCATCTTTTTAATATCAAAGTTGTAGCAACGGAGCTGTTTACTTTTGCCACCTGGATTGCCTTGCTGATTAAAATATTTTTCTCTAATGGGATGCAAGATATTTTTATAAACGTCTCTTTATTTTTAGCAGTAGTATTCTTTGGGGTTATGGTAATTCGTGGAGTTATTTTAGAAATAGAGCAGAAGGAGCAGATTGAGAAGTTGGCCAAGGATTTGGAGAGGGCGTATGATGTGGAGAAAAAGGCGAATGCGGAGTT
>CAYYDH010000034.1:0-7097 GCA_964470615.1 uncultured Candidatus Saccharibacteria bacterium | reverse complement strand
TAACTCTGACTACCCGGGTTTGGCAGTCGAAGATGATGCGACAATAAACATTGGCAGTGGTGGGATTTATCAGGTGTCTGCGATTAACCTTTCTGCTGCTCCGGTGGATTGTTGTTTCCACACCAACGCCACCGGGACCTTCTCGTGGGAGTTTTGGGGTTTAGACCCTGGACAAAAGCAGGATGCTTATCAAATCCAAATTGCCTCTGATTCTGCATTCAATGATATAGTGATAGACAGTTGTGTTGTCGGTCCATATACTCCTAGTAATACCTGTAATCCTGGTCATGTTTGCGATCCAGGACCACAGTGCGTCTTTACGCCAAAGGTTACCGAAGCAGATAGGCCTTTCGACTGGAACGCGCAGTATTATTGGCGGATTAAGGTCAAAGATAATTACGGCGTTTGGTCAGATGATTCAGCTGATGGCTGGACTTATCCTGTGCATCCAGATCCTTATATCTCGTCTTTGTCCCCCGGCGTTGTTTTCGACAGCGGCAATCCTTGGCCTTGGCCAGAATTCACCATCCAGTGGCGAAAGGTTGTAGTTCCCCCTGAGGCTTGGTCTGATCCTGCAGAAGTTTGCAGTCGCGACACCTGTCGTTCAAGACTATCTCAGTTCCTCACCCCTTACTCTTATCTGGATATTATTATTCCGAAGGATGATATTCCCTTTGAGATTGATCTTAAGAACTATACGGCAATTTCAGGTCCTAGCGGGACCAACCACCCGGAATATTGTGGTGGTTCAGGTTGCGGTTATGTTTGGAGTTTCGGCGATGGCACGACCGATAACGCAACTGATTCATACAACTATTATGACAAGAAAGGCAACTGGGAAGTAGAACTTGAGGTCTACAATATTGCTCAGCCGACGCATTCGTGTGATTTGTACCTAACCTTGGTGGCTGGCGTAGAAAAGCCGCCCAAATGGCACGAAATCCCGCCATTCAGTATGATAGAGGACTTATTCGCCGGATTTATTAGTTTCTAAACAAAATTAACAGATAGACATGGACCCGTCCCTTATCGATAGGGAACGGGTCCATGTCGGTTAAAACAGTTTATGGATAAAAAACGGCTTGTAATTTTTGACGGTAATGCCCTTATTCATCGGGCTTACCACGCCTTGCCCCCGCTGACTACTCCGAAAGGGGAATTGGTTAATGCCATTTACGGTTTTCTGTTGGTTTTCTTGAGGGCTATAAAAGAGTTCAAACCCAAGTTTATAGCCGTAACTTTTGATTTTCCGGCTCCTTCTTTCCGTCACCAAAAATACGAACAATACAAAGCTACCCGTAAGAAAGCACCCGATGATCTTTACTCGCAGATCCCTGGGACAAAAGAGATTTTGGAAAAAATAGGAGCTAAGGTTTTTGAGAAGCAGGGCTATGAAGCCGACGATATTATCGCCACTATTGCCAGAAATGTTTCGCAGGATAAAGGTTTAAAAGATTTGGAAACCATAATAGTGAGTGGCGATTTGGATACTTTGCAGTTGGTTGATGGAAAAACAAAGGTTTATGCTTTGAGAAAAGGGGTAAAAGATATTATTCTTTATGATAAAAAAGCAGTGCAAGAAAAGTATGGCGGGTTGGTGCCAAAACAATTAGCTGATTTTAAGGCGTTGCGAGGCGATCCTTCAGACAATATCCCCGGGGTTTTCGGTATAGGCGAGAAAACCGCCATTGCCTTGGTTAAAGAGTTCGACTCTATAGAAAAACTATATTCAGCCTTAGAAGAAAACAGATTGCCAAAGAGCATGAACGAGAACCTTAAGAAAAGACTTAAAGAATACAAAGAAAAGTCTTTTCTGTCTAAAGATTTAGCACAGCTGGAGTATAATGTACCTGTGGGATTCAGTCTGGAAAGATGCCGTTGGGAAACGCCGGACAAGGAAATAACAAGCCAAGTGATGGGGGATTACGGGTTTAACAGCTTGATTGGCCGATTTGAGAAAGATGGTTCTCCGGTTGATAGAGAGAAAAAGCCGAAGCTTAAAAAAGTCAAAGAGATTAAAGGCAATCTTCAATTGTGGTAAAATAATATTATGTGGTTCAGAAAAAGCAAAAAACAAAACAGCGACGGGCTAGATGAGCTAACCGGTGGTTCGGCCGAAAACGCTTCTGGGAAAATAAAGAACCTGTCTGTAATAGAACATCTTGCCGATGGCATTTTGTTCTTTGACGAAAAGAACCAGCTGTCATTGATTAATTCGCAGGCAGAAAAGATTCTTGGGATTGAAAAAAGAGAAGTTCTAGGCAGATCGGTTTTGAAACTAAACTCTTTTCCTGCCCTTAGGTCACTGGTCTCAATTTTAGGAGGGGACATACAGGAGGTTTCTAAGAAAGGATTGCAGCTAAAAGAAAACCTTATCTTGGAAGTTACCACTACCCCTATAAGGACTGATGGTGAAAGAATAGGCACTATCGTTGTTTTGCGCGACGTTACTCGGGAAAAAATGGTAGAAAGCATGAAAAGCGAATTTGTTACAGTAGCTGCTCACCAATTACGGACCCCGACATCTGGCATAAAGTGGTCGCTTCAAATGTTATTAGACGGAGACATCGGGCCTCTTTCAAAAGAGCAGAAGGATGTTATCGGAAAGGCCTGTGAAACGAATGATAAGGTAATCCATTTAATTAACGACCTTTTGAATGTGGCTAGGATTGAAGAAGGCAAGTATTTAAATAACATTTCTCTTGTCAGCTTCGGAGATATAGTCCAGACGGCAATGTCGGGTTATAAAGAGGAAATAAAGAAGCGTGGCCTGCGTTTAGAAATTATTGATCCAGGGAATCTACCAAAGGTGATGATTGATTCCGATAAGATGCAAATAGCCATAAGCAACTTGCTGGACAATGCTGTCAGATATACTCCTCGAGGTGGAAAAATTACAGTAGCAATAGAAAAGAGAGATGAAGAATGGTTGGAAGTAAGAATCCAGGATACCGGAGCCGGGATTCCTAAAAACCAGCAGAACAAAGTGTTTGCTAAGTTTTTCCGTGGTGATAATATAATGAAAATAGAGACGGAAGGAACCGGACTGGGTCTTTTCATAGCCAAAAACATCATTGAGGCACATGGCGGAAAAATTTGGTTTGAGTCGGAGATTAACAAAGGCACGACTTTTTATCTCACCATTCCCCTCAAGGAAAGATTCGCAGAGTTTATCCCGCCGGCGCTTTATTAATCTATCCTTGCATTAAAGATTTTAAAGTTATAAGATTAATTATACAAGATAAAATATTCTTAAGTTAATAAAACAACATGGCTAAAAAAATCTTGATAGTTGAAGATGATAAATTTCTCCGCGAGTTAATCAGTCAAAAAATCCTCCAAGAAGGTTATGATGTTTCCGAGGCGGTTGACGGTGAAAAAGGCGTGACAAGCGTGAAAGAAGTAAAGCCTGATTTAGTTTTGCTTGATCTTATTCTGCCCGGTATTGATGGGTTTGAAGTATTATCCAGGATAAAGGCTGATCCTGAAACCAGCAAGATACCAGTTATTATTCTGTCTAATCTCGGCCAGAAGGATGACATTGATAGGGGTTTAAAAATGGGGGCTGTTGATTATATGATTAAAGCCCACTTTACTCCTGCTGAGATAATCACTAAAGTAAGGGGAATTCTTGGGTAACAATGCCCGAATTACCGGAAGTAGAAACAACAGTAAGATATCTAAGACGGAAGGTCCTTAATAGGACCTTTCTTGATGTTTGGACTGATTCTGCAAAAACGATAAAGAGGCCGAGCGATTTTAATAGTTTCAAAAAGCTGATAAAAGGTAAACGAATCAAAGGAATCCGGCGAAGGGCAAAAAACATCATTTTTGATTTTTCTGACGGGTTTTCGCTTTTGGTTCACCAGAAAATGACGGGACATCTTTTGGTGGGAACCTGGAGACTAAATGGGGCCTGGGAATCAACAAAAAAAGGATCCTTGAGAGAACCAGTGAATAAATACATTCATTTGATGTTTTGGTTAGACAATAACTTGATGCTTGCGCTTTCTGATTTGCGGAAGTTTGCTAAGGTAGAAATATGGAAGACAAAGGAGCTGTCAGCCTCGCCTGGATTTAAGAAATTGGGACCAGAGCCTCTTGATCCCTCTTTCAGTTTTAAGAAATTCAAAGAGGTTATAAAAAGCAGAAAGGGCAGGATAAAACAGATTCTAATGGACCAGAGCATAATTGCCGGTATTGGAAACATCTATGCTGATGAGATATTATGGGAAGTGAGAATCCATCCCTTAAAGTCGACACTGAGATTAGAAGAAAAAGAGCTGAAAGATATTTATCGGGTAATTAGAAAAATTCTTAAGGAGGCAATAAGATTAAAGGGAACAAGCGTTTCCGATTTTCGAGATCCTGAGGGCCGGCCCGGTTCTTACGGAAAGGTTCTTAAGGTTTATCAGCGAGAAGGCGAGAAGTGCCCGCGTTGCAAAAAAGCCATAACAAGGATAAAAATCAATGGCCGGTCAGCTCACTTCTGTCCCATTTGCCAAAAAACATGATTATCTTTCTTCACGGAGAAGACACTTACAGGTTGAAGCAAAAGCTAGCAGAAATTATTGAACGCTACAAGAAGGTTCACAAAAGCGGGCTGAATTTAGTTTACCCCGATACTTCGAAAACAAGCGCCCTGAGAGAGTTGGAGGACGAGATGAACCAAGTTTCGATGTTCAAGGAAAAGAAGATGGCCGTTTTGGCGGACGTTTTTTCCAGCGCTGCCTTTAGGGAAGAATTATTGGAGAGGTTAGACAAGTTTGAAAAATCAGAGGACGTTTTTTTGCTTTATCAGGAGGGTAAGCCAGACCAGAGAACTGCCTTATTCAAGTTTCTGAAAAAGAGGGCAAAATGCCAGGAATTTGAATCGCTTTCCGGCTTAAGGCTGGAGAGTTGGATTAAAAAGGAATTTGAGAAACACGGTACTAGAACAGATCCTGGAGCGATAAGCGCCTTGGTTGAGTTTTTGGGTAGCGATCTTTGGGCCCAGAGCAATGAGATTCAAAAGTTAGCCTGTTTTAAAAACAGGAGCATAGTGATAAGAGAAGACGTTGAAAAAATGGTGCGGTCTAAAATAGAAACAGATATCTTTGAAACAATTGACGCCATTGGTCAAAAGGATAAGAAAAAAGCACTGGAACTGATAAACAACCATATTGAAAAAGGCGATAGCCCCATCTATATTCTTTCGATGATAAGCTATCAGTTCAGGAACCTTCTGATTATTAAGGACTTGTTAGAAAGACAGGTTCCGTCTTATGCCATTGCTGCCAAGAGTGGTCTGCATCCTTTCGTGGTAAAGAAAAGCTATTATTTGGTAAAAAACTTTTCTTTTCCTCAGTTAAAAAAAATCTACCAGGGGATATTCCAGGCAGATGTGAATGTAAAAACCGGGAGAATGGAACCAGAAACGGCCCTAGAAATTCTGATAGCTGAGCTGTAGTTTACTTTGACCGAGCAACTAGTTTGGCAAGACGTGATTTTTTTCTTGACGCTGCGTTCTTTTTGATAACTCCGACTTTCGCCGCCTTGTCCAGTATCTGGTGGACTTGAGGCAACAGCTTTTTAGCTTCCCCTGTTTTTTTTGCTGCAGCCAAAACTCGAATCTCTTTTAAGAGGTTTTTTAGTTTATTTCTATACTCCAGATTTCTCTCTTTTCTTCGGACGTTTTGACGTAGCGCCTTTTTAGCGGATGTAGTTATTGGCATAATAGAAGTAATATAGCACGGGCTTTAAATGTTTTCAAGCCCTTGTAATGTGATAGAATAAGATAAATAGATTATATTATAAGAGAAAATGAGCTTTATTCTATCTTTTTTCATCGTTTTGGTAGGTATTTTTTTGATTATTTCCCTTGGTTTTTCAGTTGTTTTTTGCAAAAAGAAATCCCTCCTTGAAGATTTACGGCAACGAAAAGAAAAACTAAAACAGGGATAATCTTATTTCCTAAGCTTTTTTATCAAATCACGGATTTCAGCCGCCCGTTCAAAATCAAGATTCGAGGCGGCTTCTTTCATTTCCCTTTCCAGGAGCTTTTTATCCTGGACCAGCCACAGCTCAGAAGCGATATCTTCTTTTTTTGTAAACCCCCAATCGCGGATTTCTTTTATTATCGGTTGAGGCGTGATTTTATGTTTCTTATTATATTCCTCCTGGATTTTTCTCCTTCGCTTTATCTCGTTTGTCGCCGCTTGCATTGACCCGGTTATTTTGTCGGCATACAAAATAATACTGCCTTTAGGATGCCTGGCTGCTCGGCCCATTATTTGTATCAACGTTGTCTCGTTTCTTAAAAACCCTTCCTTGTCAGCATCAAGAATGGCCACCAGCGAAACCTCTGGTAAATCCAACCCCTCTCTTAAAAGATTAACGCCTACCAATACGTCGTATTTTCCTTGTCTTAAATTCTTTAGAATTTCCGGTCTCTCAAGGGTTTTTACTTCAGCATGCAACCAGATAGCTTTTATGCCTTGCTCTATCAAGTAGTCGGAAACCGCTTCAGCCAGTCTTTTAGTCAGAGTCAAAACAAGGGTTCGTTCTTTTTCGGCAATTCTTTTTTGGATTTCTGATAATAGGTCATTCAACTGGTTTTTTGTCGGCTTAACTTGTATTGACGGTTCCAAAAGGCCCGTTGGTCGGATGAGCTGTTCAATGACATTTTTTCCAGATCTTCCCCGTTCATATAGATTCGGCGTGGCAGAGACGTAAATTGTTTGTGGCCTTCTTTTTTCAAATTCTTTAAAAGTGAGCGGACGATTATCTATTGCTGAGGGCAGACGAAATCCATAATCAATTAAAGTTTGTTTCCTGACTCGGTCCTGACGAGCCATGGCGTTAAGTTGGGGGATTGTCATATGTGATTCATCAATAAATATTAAGAAATCATTACCGAAAGAATAACGAAAATAATCAACCAAGGAAAAGGGCGGATCACCCGGCCTTCGGAACTCTAAGTGCCTAGAGTAATTTTCAATGCCATGGCAAAAACCGGTTTCCCGCATCATTTCTAAGTCGTATTCTGTCCTTTGCTCTAAGCGTTCAGCTTCCAGCAGCTTTTTTTGCTTTTTTAGCTTCTTTAATTGCTCCTTTAG
>CAYYDH010000033.1:0-7300 GCA_964470615.1 uncultured Candidatus Saccharibacteria bacterium | reverse complement strand
TCCGAGCCACGGCCCTCGATTCGGCCTAGCCAACGTCGACACAACGGCTGGGGCGCGAATCCTGGGTCACCAACCGCCCCACTTATGTAATTAGTGGGGCATTTTTATTTCAGGGTTGACAAGAGCTTTTTTGCGACTATAATTACTCAATGTTTGAGCTTTTGTTCTTTTCAGGCGAGAACCAGAAAGGAGGCGTTGTCGAAAGAACGTAGTAGTGCTGGTATGTACTGGAGTTAACTAGGAACTAGCGTTGGAAGGAGTCTGTTATGGCACGAATTTCGACCGCATCCATCGTCATCAATTCAGTTCAAGGTCTTCGGTCCGAGCAGAAGGAGCTCATCTCTGAGCACGGGCCTGATCCCAAAGACGTGGATGCTGTTCGGAAGTTTACCAGGAGATTCTGCGACGAGTTCAGGGTAATGGTTTCACCAGGTAAGATGAGGGTTCTCATTACCAGCCTCCGGCGAAGCGCCAGGAGGACAAGTAAAGTCAGATCTACCCCTGCTTCGCCGCCGCCTTTTGTGAGGATGGCAGCACTGCATTTTGCTGTCGCTTCACGTTGACAGAAACAAAGCCGAGACCTCGAGTCTCGGCTCTTTTTTAGTATTGCCGACGATTAAAAAGTTTGTTATAGTAAATCATCAACTTGCTATGAAAAAAATCCTTCTATCTGTTTTTGACACGCTAAAAATAGTGGTAATTGCTCTAGCGATAGTTGTTCCTATCCGGTACTTTTTGTTCCAGCCGTTTTTAGTGAGCGGCCAATCAATGGAGCCCAATTTTGAAAACGGCGACTATTTGATCGTTGACGAGCTTTCCTATAGATTCCGTGCTCCCCAAAGGGGAGAAGTAATAGTTTTTAAGTATCCCGATGATCCTTCTCAGCGGTTTATCAAGAGGATTATAGGTCTGCCGGGCGAAACAGTTGATATCAAAGATAATAAAATAACAATCTCTAAGAGTGGCACGTCAATTGTTTTAAACGAAAGCCAATATCTGTCTTTTGCGCAAACTGCTGGGGACACGCATCTTTCTTTAGGAGCTGATGAATATTTTGTTTTAGGAGACAACCGGAACTTTTCTTACGACTCAAGAAGGTTCGGGGTTTTGCCGAAGGATAAGATTACCGGCCGTGTTTTAATAAGGGCTTGGCCTTTTGATGAATTAGAAATATTTAAAGAAGTATCTTACTAATATGACAAAGCCGCCGAAGTTTCAATCACCCAGCGGAATGCACGATGTTTTGCCTGAAGACCAGAAGTACTTCCAGAAGATTTATAACACTGTTTCTGACATTGCTGATTTTTACGGGTTTGGGAAAATTGATACCCCGGTTTTGGAAGACGCTGAGATTTTTTCAAAAGGGATTGGCGTTTCAACAGATATTATAAAGAAGGAGCTGTATGCCTTGAAAACAAAAGGAGGGGATTTGCTGGCCTTAAGGCCGGAATGGACAGCTCCGGTTGTCAGGGCCTACATTGAGAATGGCATGCAGAACTTGCCTCAGCCGATAAAGCTCTGGTATTTTGGTCCTTGCTTTCGCTACGAGCATCCGCAAGCTGGCCGCTACCGCCAATTTTGGCAGTTCGGTTTTGAGGTTCTAGGAGAAGGCGGAGCTATAATTGATGCCCAGATTATCCAGATTTTCCACAGCATTTTACAGGAGCTGAAGCTAAAGAATATGATTGTTGAGATAAACAGTATTGGTGATAACCAATGTCGGCCTTATTATAAAAAGCTGTTGGCTAATTATTTTAAGTCCAGGGGCGTTTCTTTATGCGTTGATTGTAGACGGAGGCTTCAGGAAAATGTTCTGAGAATTCTTGATTGCAAACAAGAAAAATGCCAGCCCTTGAAAGCCGATGCCCCTCAGGTCCTTGACCATCTTTGCGAAGAGTGCCAGGCGCACTTCAAAGAGGTTCTGGAGTTTTTAGACGAGATCGGGGTAGCATACCGTCTTAACCCCTATTTAGTGCGGGGTTTGGATTATTACACTAAAACTGTTTTTGAAATATTCTCCGGGAATCCGCCGATTGAAGGCGAAGAAGCTAGAGGACAAATTGCGGTGGCGGGCGGAGGCCGATACGATAAACTGGTGAGGCTTTTGGGCGGTAGAGACGTACCAGGTTGTGGGGCAGCAGCTGGAATAGAAAGAATCGTAGGATTAATGAAAGCTAATGATGTCAAGGTTGGGAAAGAAATAGAATGTCATGTGTTTTTTGCCCAAATAGGGAATCTAGGGAAAAAGAAAGGGTTAAAGCTGTTGGAGGAGTTCAGGAAAGTAAAGATCAGAGTGGCAGAATCCTTTGGTCGCGATTCTTTGAAGGCTCAACTGGCAAGAGCAGATAAGCTGGGAGCTAAGTATACTTTGATTTTAGGCCAAAAAGAGGCGCTAGAAGGGACGATTATTGTTCGCGATATGCAGACAGGGAAACAGGACGTAGTTAAAATAGACAAAGTGGTGGAAGTCGTTAAAAAGAAAATCAGGTAATTATGGATTGTATTTTCTGCAAGATTATAGCCAAAGAGGTGCCAAGCGACATTATATACGAAGACGAAAAGGCAATTGTGATTAAAGATATTCATCCGAAAGCCCAGGTTCATCTTCTTATTATTCCCAAAAAACACATTATTTCCGTAGCCCAGATTGAGAAAAGCGATAAGGTTTTAGCTGGCGAGCTGATTTTAATATCTAAAAAAATAGCAGAAGACAGGGGTCTTAAGGGTTACAAGCTGGTTTTTAACGTTGGCCGCGAAGGCGGGCAGATGGTTGATCACTTGCATTTGCATTTGCTAGGTGGTAAAGTATCCGAAATGCCATAGTTATATAACTTATGCCTTTAGAGATAAAAAAAGAAGAAAGAGAAACATCGCAAAGCTTAGTTCGACGCTTTTCCAAACGAGTGAAACAAAGCGGTATTTTGCTTCGGGCGAGGAAGAATCGTTTCCAGGAACGCAGTAAGAGTAAGAATATGAAGAAAAGGTCAGCTTTGAGAAGAGAGGAAAAAAGAAAAGAGTATGAAACGATGATAAAAATGAGCAAGGGCGACGAGCCTAAATACAGATGGAGGCGCTAAAACAAAGGATAAAAAACGATCTTAACGAAGCCCTAAAGAAGGGCGATGATATCAGCCGTTCAGTTTTGGGAATGGTCCTGGCTGCTATCATGAATAAAGAATTAGCCAAGGCCAAAGAATCAACCGATGAAGAGGCGATAGAAATTCTTTTTTCCGAACTGAAAAAAAGAAAAGAATCGGTAGCCGCCTTTGAAAAAGGAAACAGGCAGGACTTAGCTGATAAAGAGAAAAAAGAAATTGTGATTTTGCAGAAATATCTTCCTGAATTAATGTCAGAGGAGGAAATAAGAAAGGTGGTTAAGTCAGCAGTGGAAAAAACAGGAGCTAAAGATGCCAAAGATATCGGCAAGGTAATGAAAGAAATAGCCCCGCAGGTAAAAGGCAAAGCCGATGGAAGCTTGGTAAGCAAAATCGTAAAAGAAGCACTAGGATAAAACTCAACACTTTCTCATGATACCGTTCCGTTTCTAGCGGAGCGGTATTTGATTTTTGGAACTGGCCTGGTAAAATTAAGTAATAATAAAATAAAAGAAAAAACTATGGATATTCCTGATCAGCCAATTCGGCAATTACCCGGGATAGGGAAGCTGATAGCTGAAGCCCTCCGAATTTATAAAAAAAAGTTCTTGGTTTTTTTGAGCTTAACGGCAATTCCCTTAGTATGGTTTTTATTGTTTCCGATTTTGCGGGCTGATTGGTTAATTTGTTTATTGGTTTTTATAATCCTTGAGTTGTGGACGTCTGCTTCTTTGATTCACGTAGTTAATAACAGGGAGAAAACCATCGGGTTCAAAGAAGCAATGGCCAACGGTTGGCCGAGAATAATTTCGTTTTTTTGGGTATCGTTTCTCACGGGTTTAATTTCAATAATAGGTTTCGTTCTTCTTATTATCCCAGGCATCATTTTCTCTGTTTGGTACGTTTTTTCAAAATACGTTTTTATTTCCGAAGGCTTAAAGGGCATGGCCGCCCTTAAGAGAAGTAAAGAGCTGGTAAGAGGATTTTGGTGGAAAGTTTTCTGGCGCTTCGTAGGGTTTGGTTTTATAGTCTTTGTTGTAATGATTCCGGTGACGGTCGTTATGGAGATTCTTGATTCTTCTGGCTTGATGCTATTGGGAGAGATATTGGGGTTGGTTTTAAACGCCCTGATAGCTCCTTTGGGTATTGTCTACGGATTCTTAATTTACGAGAATCTGAAAAGGGCAAAAGGTTAAGCTATGGCTGAAATTAAAAATCTGACTCAGGAGAAAATTGATAACAACTTTTTTAAAAGAATTGCTAAAATTGTTTTAAAAGGCGAAAATGGTAAGATAGAGGATATATCCGTAGCAATAATAACAGCCGGAGAAATCAGAAAGCTGAACAAGAGGTACCGAGGCAAAGACGAACCGACAGACGTTCTTTCTTTTGAAGCGTCAGAACTGGATTTTTCACTGGGAGAAATAGTTATCTGTTTAGCTAAGATAAGGCAAAACGCCAAGAAGTTAGGCTTTTCTTTTGAAGAAGAACTGGCAAGGGTTTTTATCCACGGCCTTCTGCATTTGTTAGGATACGAGCATGAGAATGGCTCAAAAAAAGCAAAACTAATGGAGCAAAAACAAGAATATTATTTATCAAAACTTTAATACATTATGCCTCGTCTTCCCATCATTGCTGGCTTAGACATAGGGACCAGTACAATAAAGATTCTCGTAGCTGCTCCTAAAGAAAAAAGCGAGAATTTTGAGGTTTTGTCTTCTCACCAGGAGCCGTCTTTGGGCGTGAGAAGAGGGGTTGTGGTTAATCCTCACAATGTTGCTGGTGCAATTGCCTCTTTGGTTAAAAAAGCCGAACAAGATTGCGGTCGGAAGATAAGCGGGGTGTACGCCAGCATTGGCGGCTGCCACATATTCTGCAATGCTTCCCGCGGTTTAGTTTCAGTCTCGCGCGCCGATCAAAAGATTTCTGAAGAAGATATAGACAGGGTTCTTCAAAACGCTCAGTCGCTTCCTTTGCCTCCTAATAAAGAGATACTGGATATTTTCCCGAAGGAATACATTGTTGATGAAGAAAAAGGAGTGAAAGAAGCAGTCGGTATGCAGGGGATGAGACTTGAAGCTGATGTTCTAGTTCTTTGCGGCTTTTCCCCATACTTAAAGAATTCTATTCAGGCGATCTCAAATGCCGGTCTTCAGATTAACTTTGATTTAATCCCTACTCCTTTAGCCAGCGCCAGGGCTGTTTTGAGTCCTCGTGAAAAAGAACTGGGAGTAGTTGTTTTAGATATTGGGGCTGGCACAACCAGCCTAGCTGTTTTTGAAGAAGCGAGTTTGATTCATGCTGCTGTTTTTCCAATCGGTTCAGCAAGCATTACCAGCGATATTGCCATTTGTCTCAAAACCGATATTGATGTAGCTGAGAAAATTAAGATAGAGTTTGGAAGCTGTCACCCCAATCAAAGGTTTTCTAAAGATGAGAAAAAGATAAAAATTGAAGGAGAGGAACCGCTTATTTTCTCCAAAAAGACGTTAAGTGAAATTATTGAAGCCAGGGTTTCAGAAATATTTTCCCTTGCCTCAAAGGAGCTGAAAAAGATTTCCAAGCAGGGCTTGCTGCCCAGCGGAGTAGTTTTGACCGGCGGAGGAGCCAAGCTTCCTGGCATCAAAGATTTGGCTAAAAAGGAGCTGGGTTTGCCTTGTAGGGTAGGAGTGCCTAAAAGATTTTCAGCTTCCTTGGAAGATCCTAGTTTTTCCGTGCTTTGCGGCTTAGTTATGGAGGGAGTAGCTCTGGAAGTGGAGCCTTCGGGCAACGGGATGAAAAGCAGAATCAAGGGCTTTTTTAGGAATTTCATTCCTTAGGGTTTTGACAAATCCAGGCGGATTGCTAAAATCTTAATGCTTATGAAAAACTCTGCGAAAATAAAGGTGGTGGGCGTGGGCGGCTCAGGCGGCAACGCCATATCCCGGATGGCCAAGTGCCATATTGCGGGAGTTGATTTGGTTGCCGTGAATGCCGACATTCAGGATCTTAATAAGAGCCGGGCTCATCAGCAGGTTCAGATTGGCAAGAAAATAACCAAAGGGCTTGGTACGGGAATGAATCCGGAAATAGGTCGGAAAGCAGCTGAGGAGCAAAGAGAAGAAATTCAGCAAGCCCTGCAGGGTTCTGATATGGTTTTTATCACCTGTGGCTTGGGAGGGGGCTGCGGCAGCGGAGCAGCGCCGGTTGTGGCTGGAATTGCCAAGGGTCTTGGAGCTTTAACAATAGCTATTGTGACAAAGCCCTTTTCTTTTGAGGGCGAGCAAAGAAAAAACATCGCTGAAAGCAGTTTGCGGAAGATTAAAGAAAAGGTTGATTCTTTAATTGTAATTTCCAACGACAAGCTTCTTTCTATTTTAGAATCTGAGACAACGGTTTCCAGCGCTTTTTGGTTCTGCGATGAGATATTGAGGCAAGCTGTGCAGGGGATCTCTGATCTGATTGTTCTGCCTGGTATCATTAATATTGATTTCGCCGATGTTAAAGCGATTATGAAAGACTCTGGTTCTGCCTTGTTCGGAGTCGGGTTGGCCAGGGGCCAAGAAAGAGCCAAGGAAGCTGCTTTGAAGGCGTTGAACTTTCCGCTTTTAGACTTATCCTGTTTTGGCGCCAAAGGAGTTTTGTTCAATGTATCTGGCGGCAAAGATATTAGCTTGTCAGAAGTGGAAGAGGTGGCAAAAATCATTACCCAGAATGTTTCGCCGGACGCCCGAATTATTTTCGGCGCCATTCAAGACGAGAAATTAAAGACCGGGGAGATAAAGGTGACAGTGATTGCCACGGGGTTTTAGAAATTTAATGCGGGTTCGGAAAGAATGAGAGGCGATAGCCTCTTTTTTAGTTTTCCACAGCCTGACCTACTTGTCCTAGTAAGCTTTTTTTGCTACTTTTACTTAAAGATTAAAAACTCTTGCTAAAAAACTTAGTAGGGCTTGACCCGTTTTTTTTACGCGATAGAATGAAGTAATTCGATGCAAAAAATGGAAAACAAAATGATAAAAATTCAAAAGAGGGATGGCACGGTTGTAAATTTTGACCAGCAAAAGATTACCGAAGCAGTTTTAAAGGCGATTACCGCAACTGGGCAGGGCGACGGAAAGAAGTCAAAACGAATTTCCGACTTGGTGGTTAAAATTTTAAACCGGCGTTTCAAAAAAGACGAAGTTCCTCAGGTTGAACAAATTCAAAACGTAGTTGAAGAAGTT
>CAYYDH010000032.1:0-7339 GCA_964470615.1 uncultured Candidatus Saccharibacteria bacterium | reverse complement strand
TCGGGCCAACCGATAACCGGCGCCGTTGCTTTTGATATCTACCAAACATACGGGCTTCCTTTGGAGGTTGCAGAAGAGATACTTTCAGAGAAAGGCAAAAAGGTGGAAAAGCCAGAAGAATTTGAATTGTTATTAAAAAAACACCAGGAGATTTCTCGCGCCGGAGCAGAGAAGAAGTTTGGCGGGGTAGGCAAGGAAGCCGGCTTAGAGTCAGCTAAGTTGCATACGGCCACTCATTTGCTGCACCAGGCCCTGAGAGAGGTATTAGGGCCTGGAGTCAAGCAAATGGGCTCTGACGTCACTCCTGAGCGTTTGCGCTTTGATTTTGCGCATCCTGTTAAGATGACCCCAGAAGAGATAAAAAGGGTTGAAGAAATAGTTAATGAAAAGATAAAAGAGGATCTTGAGGTTAAGAAGGAGGAAATGCCGTACGAAAAAGCAGTGGAATCTGGTGCCCTAGCTTTCTTTAAACAGAAGTACCCGCCGATCGTTAATGTTTTCTCTGTCGGGGATTTCTCAAAAGAAATATGCGCCGGACCTCATGTTGTTCGAACCTCTGAATTGGGGAAATTTAAGATTTTAAAGGAAGAGTCCTCAAGCGCTGGCGTCAGAAGAATCCGGGCTGTCTTAGAATAGTTTTTAATTATTCAGAAAAAGCTGTTTTTCTGGTAGAATTAGATAATGGTTTTTAATTTTCTTAATACTAGGAAAAAAGAGAACGAGTTCTTCTTGGTTTTAGATATTGGCACTAAGGCAGTAAAGCTTTTAATTTGCGGAGAGGAGCTCCTTGAGGACCGTAAGAAGAGGAAGATAATAGTTTTTGGCCATTCTCTCGAATATCTAAAAGACGGACAGTTTTTGTTTGAATCCAGTTTCAACTTGGAAAACGGCAAGAAGGTAGTTTCAGACGCCCTAGAGGAGGCGCGGCAGGCCCTTTGTTTTTCAAGAGCCGAGGGCCGCTTGAAGGAAAAGCTGAGCAAGCAGAAGAAGTGGCCGGTTTTTCTTACAATATCCCCTAATATTCTGAAAAGCCGAACGAATACTCAGTTGTTCTTTCGGGAAAAACCAGCAGGCAAGATTTCACCATCTGAAGAGAAGTCGCTTCAGGAGAGAGTTATTAAAAAAGCCCAAAAGGAGGTTTCTGAAAAGTTTGCTTCAGAATCAGGAATTTTCCAAAGCGATATCCATTGGGTTTCTTCAAAGATTATTGAATCCAAGGTTGATGGATACAGGGTAGAGTCAGCTGCAGGATATGAAGGGGAAGAGCTGAGCTACAAGATTTTATTTACCTTTCTGCCCCAAGATTATTTCCAGAAGATAGGGGGAATTGTTGATGGGAGTGTAGGCAAGGTTGTTAAGATAAATCAGGGTTTGGAGCTTTTGCCAGACCTTTGCGGGAATGGGCTCTTTTTGGATATCGGCGGAAGCGTTACCCAGGCTATTTTCGTGAAAAACAACGTTTTAGGAGAAATATTTGAGTTTGACAAAGGAGGAAGAGATTTTTCTTTAAGCCTATCTCGTTCTCTTGGTATGGACGAAGAAAACGCCCGTCTTTTGAAAGAAAAATATTCTAATAATCTTTTAAGCAGCAGCGCTGCTAAGAGGACAAAAGAGATCTTGTCACAAGGCCAGAAATCATGGTATCAGGGCCTAGTCAGCAAAGTTGAAGCCGCGGCTTTGCGGGGGATGATTCCTCCGGAAGCTTTTCTTTACGGAGGAGGTTCTTTGCTGCCCCAGGCGCAGGAGTGCCTAGAGCAGGAAAGAATAGCTGACTTGGGAGTTTCGCCTATTTTCAATACCCCGGAGGTAAAGGTTATCAGCTTAAAATCCCTTGGCTTGGTTGAAGATGCGACCGAGAGCTTAAAAGGCCCGCAATACATTCCTTCTTTGCTGGCTGCTTTGTCTCAATAGGCAAAAAATTGTATAATAAGAATATGGCACAGAAATTTTTTGATATCTTTCCTCCTGATAAATCCGCTGATCGCAAAGACAAGCGGTTAGACGAAATAAAAGAGGAGCCTGCTTTTGAAAAACCCCAGGAAGAGATTCGTCCGGTTGAGAAAAAGGCAGCTGTATTGAAAAGAGCCCCTAAGCGCGGCCTTCTCTTTAAGATTGTTGTTCCTTTGGCTGTTTTAATCTTGGCTGCGATTTTTATTCCTTCCTTGTTTTCCAAAACCGAGATTATGATTTGGCCTAAGATAGAAAGCCTAGCGCTTGAAGAGAAGTTTACTGTTGATGCTAATCAGACGACAGATTTGGCTGCCAAGGTTTTCTCTGCTCGGGTTTTCGAAGAGGAAAAGTCTGTTTCTCAGGAGTTTTCAGCTACAGGCAAGGTTTTAAAAGAAGACAAAGCGACCGGGATAATTCAGGTGTACAATGCCCATTCTGCTATTTCTCAGGTTTTGGTAGTTTCTACCCGCTTTGTTTCATCCGACGGCAAGGTCTTTAAGACCTTAAGGAAAATAACTGTTCCGGGTGCCACTTATGACAAGGGTAAGCTAGTTCCAGGATCCACTTCGGTTGAAGTCCAGGCTGCTCAAGCAGGAGAAGAGTATAATATCAATCCTTCTACCTTTTCCATTCCTGGGTTTGCCGGGACTTCCAAATACACTACTTTTTACGGTAAGACCTTTTCTCCGATGGCTGGCGGCTTCAGGAGAGAAGTTAGCCAGGTTTCTCAGAATGATTTAGACCAGGCCAGGGGAGCTTTGATAGAAAGAGCAAAAGGCGAAAGTAAAGATAGTTTAAGGAATACGAATAGCGCAGATTTTGTCTTACTAGACGATGCTTTGTCCCAGGAAATAATTGAGAGCACTTCCTCTCCGAAAGCCGGATCAGCAGCTGACAGCTTTGTTTATCAAGTCAAAGTAAAATCCAGATGGATCGGGTTTGAAAAGAACGAGGTTAAAAGCTTTGTAGAAGAGGCGATCGGTTCAGAAAAGAAGCTTTTGCAAGACAGCCTGGCAGTTGATTATTCACTAGAGGCGATAGATAAGGGAGCAGGCGAGATGACTGTGGATTTGAATATCAGAGCAGAGATTTATTCTGACCCCGATGTAGAAGAGATAAAAAGCGAGCTGTTAGGAAAGCCTATCGGCGATGTTGACTCGTTTTTAGCAGGCTACCCTTACCTGGAGAAAGTAAAGGTAAAGTCTTCCTTTTGGAAGAGAAGAATCCCGACTGATCCCCAGAAGGTGATAATCAAAGTGAACATTGGACCGGCGCTTACGCGATAGCTTCGGGGTTGACTATTTTCAATAACTTTGCTATCTTATAAAATTACTTATCTAGATGGAAAATCCCAATAAAAAGACCTACCGAAAGAATGGTATTGTAATGGAGGCTTTGCCCAGTACTCACTTCCGCGTGAAGTTAGACGACGGAGGAGAAATACTGGCGCATTTAGGCGGGAAATTGCGCATCCATTGGATCAAGATTCTGGCAGGAGACAAGGTCACGGTTGAAATGAGCCCGTACGACGATAAAAGAGGCAGAATAGTCTTTAGGGGAAAGTAACTTATCTGGATGTTTGTGAATCCGCCTGCCTATTTTAAGCAGGGGGATTATTCATTAATTCTTTTTATTTATGAAAGTTCATCCTTCCGTTAAGAAAATTTGTAAAAACTGTAAAATCGTCCGCCGGAAAGGGCGAGTTTATGTGATTTGTGATAAAAACCCAAAGCATAAGCAAAGACAAGGAGCTTAACAAAAATGCCAAGAATTGCCGGGGTCAATATCCCCGAACAAAAGAAAATATTATTCTCTCTTACCTACATCTACGGAATAGGACCGTCTTTGAGTTTGGCAGTTTTAAAGCAAGCCAACGTTGATCCTGGAAGAAAGGCCTCAGAATTGTCAGCTGAAGAGATAAACAAGATAAAAGACATTATTGAAAAGAAACATAGAACCGAAGGCGAGCTGAGGCGGGAAATAATGATGAATATCAAAAGAATGAGAGACGTGGGCTGCTGGAGAGGAGTCAGGCATAGCCGAAAGCTGCCGGTCAGGGGACAGAGAACTAAAACCAATACCAGAACAGTCAGAGGAAATGTAAGAAAAACAGTTGGCTCGGGCCGCAAGCCTGCAGCTGAAGCTACTTAAACCATGGGAAAGAAAAGAATCATCAAGCAAAGTGAAGAAGAGTTGTTGAAGGCTAAGTCCGGAGATCATATAAAGACAGAGGTGAAAGTGGCTGCAGCTAAAACAAGCGAAGGCCGTCTCTACATCTATTCTTCCTACAATAACACTGTTATTACCCTAACTGACGCCAAGGGCGATGTTTTGGGCTGGGCCAGCGCCGGCTCCATCGGGTTTAAGGGAGCTAAAAAGTCCACGCCTTTTGCCGCTTCCAAAGTAGCTGAGGCGATTTCCTTTTCTGCTAAAAAGATCGGCGTTGAGAAGCTGTCAGTATTTGTCAAAGGGATAGGCTCAGGAAGAGAATCAGCCATCAGGTCTTTGGCTGGTAAAGGGATGGATATTATTTCCATAAAAGACATTACTCCGGTGCCTCATAACGGCTGCCGTCCGCCTAAGGCAAGGAGAGTATAATATGCAAAATTCCAAATGCAAAATCTGCAGAAGAATTGGAACTAAGCTTTTCTTGAAAGGCGATCGTTGTGTTACGCCAAAATGTGCCATGATCAAGCGCGATTATGCGCCTGGGATGAAGGCCAAGAAGGTGAGGAAGAACTTTACTGAATATGGCAAAGAACTGAGAGAAAAGCAGAGCTTGAAAAAGTGGTACGGACTTCGCGAAAGGCAGTTTTCAAACTATGTTAAAAAGGTTTTAGATAGGCGCGGCAAGGTGGAAGACGCCGGTGCTTTATTAATAGCTTCTTTAGAGAATAGGTTAGACAATGTTGTTTTCAGAGCCGGCTTTGCTTCTTCTCGCAGCCAGGCCAGACAGGCAGTGACCCACGGCCACTTTTTAATAAACGGTAAAAGAATAGACGTTCCTTCTTATGCGGTAAAAAAAGAAGATGTTGTTTCTTTAAGGCCGCAGTCAGCTCAAAAGAACATCTTTAAGAACTTAGACAGCGCCTTGAAAAAGCAGACTTCGCCTTCTTGGATCAAGGTTGATGCAGACAAGTTGGAAATCAAGATTACAGGGGAAGCAAATCTTGAAGAGGCGATGCCGCCAGCTGAGATTTCATCTATCTTTGAGTATTATTCAAGATAATAAATAATTAAGATACAAAACTATGATACTTTTGCCACATCCGCCTAAGGTTATAAGCAAAAAAGAGAACTGGGCCTCATTTGAAATAGAGGGCCTTTATCCTGGCTATGGCGTAACTGTTGGCAACAGCTTGAGAAGGGTTTTGCTTTCTTCTTTGTCCGGAGCGGCTGTAACCCAGGTAAAGATAAAAGGCGTTCAGCACGAGATTTCAACTATCCCAGGGGTTTTAGAAGACGTCATTGTGATTCTGATGAACTTAAAGCAGATGCGCTTTAAAATGCACAGCGATGAGCCTCAGAAGGCAACTTTAAAGATAAAAGGAGAGAAAAAGGTCAAAGGGTCTGATTTCAAAATGCCCACTCAAGTGGAGCTGGTAAATAAGAACTGCCATATTGCTACTTTGACTGAAAAGAAAACTGAGCTGGAAATGGAGATTCAGATAGAAAAGGGCATAGGGTATGAATCAGTGGAAGCCCGCAGAAAGCAAAAGAAGATGGAAATAGGAGTTATTTTGGTTGATGCCATTTTCACTCCGATGAAGAGAGTGAGCTACAAAGTGGAGAACATGCGGGTAGGGGAAAGAACTGATTTTGACCGGGTTGCTTTGGAAATTGAAACTGACGGAACAGTAGAGCCAGAAGAGGCGTTTGCTGAAGCTTCAGAAGTATTGGTAAACCACTTTTCTTTAATGGCCGAGACCTTTCAAAAGAGAGTTCAGCCTGCTCCAAAAGAAGAAGCAGCTGAGGATGCTGGTTTAGTTAAAGTTGAAGACTTGAAGCTGTCAGCCAGAACCCTAAAGGCTTTGGTAAATAACGAGATCAAGACGGTTGCCGGCCTGATGAGAAAGAATGAGAAGTCTTTGTCGGACTTGGAAGGCATGGGAGACAAGGGCATAAAAGAGATTAAGAAAGCTTTAAAGAAGTTAAAGCTGGAATTAAAGCCTGAGTAATATGAGAAAGCTGAAAAAAGGAAGAAAATTCTCAAGAGAAAAGGACCAAAGAAAAGCTTTGATGAAATCTTTGGCCAATTCTTTGTTTTTAAGAGAGAGGATAAAAACTACTGAAGCTAAGGCTAAATCTGTTTCTCCTTTTGCTGAGAAGCTAATAACCAGAGCTAAGAAAGGGGATTTGAGCTCCAGAAGGATATTGTCCGGAGTTCTTAATCCTAATATAGTAAAGAAGTTAATGGGAGAAATAGCGCCAAGGTATAAAGATAGGAAGGGCGGCTATACCAGAGTGATTAAGCTGGGACAGAGAATGTCTGATGGCGCTAGAATGGCAATAATAGAGTTAATGAAATAATATGGTTTCAATAGAAAGACAAACACATACAATTGATGCTGAAGGCAAGGCGCTGGGGAGAATGGCAACTGAGATTGCTGTTTTGCTCAGGGGCAAGCAAAGGCCAACCTACATGCATCACAAAGATGAAGGTGATTTTGTTATTGTTAAGAACTTAGACAAGGTAAAGATTACCGGTAAGAAGCTGGATGATAAGATCTATTACAGGCATTCAACGTATTTAGGTCACTTGAAGAAGACCCCGATGAAGAAGATTCCTTTAGAAAAGGTCTTGAGAATGGCAGTTATGGGAATGCTTCCTAAGAACAGATTAAGAGCTGAACAAATCAAAAGATTAACTGTAGAGTAATATGCCAAGAATAACTAAAAAAACAGAAGAAAAGCCCTTGGTTAAGAAACCAAGAGTGGTGAAAAAGACAGAGCCGGTTTTACCGGTTGCAGTTGAGGCTCCAATAGAGGATGCTGATTTCAGTGCAGAGAGAATGGCTGCTTTTATTAAGTCTAATAAGTATTTAGAAGATACTGGCAGAAGAAAGACCTCAGTTGCCAGAGTTCGTCTTTCCACTCAGGGCGATAGGGTCTTTATTGTAAACGACAAACCCTATGATAAGTATTTTTCTACCAACGATCTGCAGCAAATAGCGTCAGCTGCTTTAAAGAAGATGAAGTGCCAGGACCATTTTAGGGTCCAGGTTATAGTATCGGGCGGAGGAATTCATTCTCAGGCAGAGGCAGTGCGGCATGGAATTGCCCGTGTTCTCGTTCAATTCAATTCTGAATTCCGCAAGCGCTTAAGAAGGGCAGGGCATCTTACTCGAGATCCCAGGATGCGTGAGAGAAAGAAGTTTGGATTGAAGAG
>CAYYDH010000031.1:0-7525 GCA_964470615.1 uncultured Candidatus Saccharibacteria bacterium | reverse complement strand
CGGTGGTCGCTCTCTTTTTCTAAAATCTGGAGAATATCTTTGTTTCTGATATCAGTTTTGTAAAACTTAGCTCCAGCGTTTATGTTCTCCTTTCTGCCTGAAGAGAGATTGTCAATTACAACCACCCGACAGCCTTGTTCTATTAATTTATCTGTCAAATGGCTGCCGATAAATCCAGCCCCGCCGGTTACCAAAACATTTGTTTTTTTTAATTCTTCCATATTTTCCACTTCGGGTCTTTTGACCAAAGCTCATTTAAAAGTAAAAAATCTCTGTAGGTATCCATGCCGTACCAAAAGCCCTCGTGCTTGAAAAGAGCCAGCTGCTTTTGAGGTATTAATCTTGCCAGGGCGTCTTCTATCATGTCTCCCGGTTTTAAGAAATTAAAAAATTCCTTATTGAAAACCATAAAGCCGCCGTTAACATAATCATAAAGCATTGGTTTTTGAGCGAACTCAGTAATCATATTATTCTCGTCAACATTCATCAGACCCCATCTTGCCAACGGATGAACGCCGGAAACAGTCGCTATCCGGCCGTGGCTCTTATGAAACTTAACTAATTTATTGATGTCTATATCCGCAATTCCATCTCCATAGGTAACCATAAATATATCGTCTTGAATATACTTTTTAAGCTTTAAAACCCTCTCACCGTGCGGCGTTTCTAGTCCGGTGTCAGCAAGAACCACATCAAAGTTATCGCTGGGTTTAAAATCCGAATTCTCATGAAATTTCGTAGTCCCGTCAGCTGTATTCAAACCAACATCAGAGGCGTAATATTTTTGTTTAAGGAAATAATCTTTTATAAAATCGCCTTTGTAGCCAAGCGCCAGAATAAAATCGTTAAAGCCATAGGTAGCGTATATTTTCATAATGTGCCATAAAATTGGCTTGCCGCCTATCTCTACCATCGGCTTCGGCTTAAATTCGGTTTCTTCTCTTAAGCGAGTGCCTGTGCCTCCGCAAAGTATAATTGTTTTTATTTTTTGATTATTGTTCTCCATATTATTATTTTTTACCGCTTTTAATAATTGATAACGATTTATCGCCTTCGTTAAAAATTAGGTCTATGACTGAAAGATAGGGCACGAATTCTCCCCAAAGCTGCGAATAGCTTGGGTGCTGGAAGTTTTGAAAGTCTATTAAAATCCCTTCTTTCTGAAACAAAGATTTGTCTAAAAAATCTTCTGCGCCCTTGGCGTCATAAAGGCTGGTAATGCCTGTCTTCTGGCATAAGTTTATAACCTTCTGCTGTTTTTCCATATTTTCGTCTTTCAGCCCCAAATCGGATGAAAGAATGATTTTTTTCTCAATGCCCAATGCCTCACAAATTGTCTTAATCAATTCAACGTTTAAGTCTCTCAGCAAAACATGATTTTTAGAATAGACTTCTTCAAAGAATAGTTTATATTTTCCAAAATATGGTGCTTTTTTATACGCCAGTTCTATCGTCTTCCAGTGCCTTTCTAAAAGATTCCCTTGGTTGTAAGATATCTTTATATCAGAAATTCGTGTTTTCTGTGCAGTTTTCTGGACAGGCACGGTCAAATAAACGACTCCGTTGGCTGTTTTTATCTTATTCCTTTGCTGCCAGGACTTTCTTTCAAACTGAACGTGATCAAAAACGACATAAATATCGGCGGCATCAATCATTTCAAAATATCCCATCCAAGGCAAATAGGTTGGCTGTAGTATCGCTCCTTTCATAGAATTGAACGGAAATATCTCATATTTTTGACATCGTTCTCAAGCCCGTTCGGTCCTTTGGGGACTTCGAATACTAAATACACGTCTTTTTTGGCCATTAGTCCGACCAAGGTTTTTTTAATCCATTTAATATCCAGCTCTCCGTCAAATAGGTTTTTATGTTCGTCCTTCATATTATTCAAACTTCCGTTGCTTATATGAAAATAAATTAGTTCAAAATCAGCAATTATCTTTTCGATAAACTTTTTATAATCTATCTTTTGGCTTAAAGCGCTCTTTACTGCGTGCGCCAAGTCCAAACAAAGATCAAAACCGCAATTCTTTATAAACTTCAATTGGTTGTAAGAATAGCCAAAGCAGATTTCGTCGTTCAGGCCGATCTTCGGCATGTTTTCAATCAGGATTCTTTTGTCTTTAATTTTATCAACTTTTTCTTTAAAGATTTCTTGGGAATCTCCGCCTGCAGCATGGACAACTATAAATTTGCTGTTTAACAAATCAGCGGTTCCTATAATCTGCTTTTTAAAAAACTCCACTTTTGAATCGTCCAACTTAAAGATATCGAAATCGTGGTCTTCATGAGGGGCATGAATAGTTGTTGGAATATCTCTCAAGTAATTTAAAACTTCCGATTTCCCCGAAGACAAAGAATCTGGAACTATATATAGCTCCACAAAATCGATTTCTTTTCTTTTAAATAACTCAGCGGCTTCTTTGAACAAGTCGTTGTTATTTATGGACCAAATCTTTAAGCCGTATTTTATTTTATGTTCTTTGTTTAACATTTTCGTTAATGCTTGCTATTTTTGGGTTTTTATCAAGATATTCTATTATCTCTTCGGCGCTGAAATCCTCTCGCGGTTTAAAATGATTGAATATTTTTGTTACTAAGTCGAAATCAAGTTTTTCGTCTACGCAGAGCCTATAGTCGGGACGGTAAAGATTCTTGGGCGCTTCATAATATCTAATTTTAAACATTTCGGGGTGAGCTAGCATAAAAGTCGTAATGTGCTCTTTATAATAATCATTGTCAGCCAACTTTTCTGTTTTCTCCAAGGATCTTAAAAGGAAAATATCCACATCAAATCCTCGAGCATGCCCTTTGTGTCTTGCATCGTTGAGAAGATAGTCACATTCTTTTTTTCCAAAATCTTCCAGCATTTTATCTATTATCCCAGAATCAATTAATGGGCAATCGCCAGTAATCCTGACAATTGTATCTGCTCCAACTTCTTTCGCTGCCTTCGAATAACGGCTTAAAACGTTTTCCGAACTTCCTCTCACGCAAATAACATTTAACTTTTCCGCTAAGTTGAATAGAACATTGTCTTGGGAGCCATCTGGAATAGCTAGTATTACTTTATCCAACAGTTTAGACAGCTTTACTCTATTGATAACGTGTTCCAGTATCGGTTTTCCGTTTATTTTCTCTAAAACCTTTCCTGGAAAACGTTCAGAACCTATTCTTGCTTGGATAATAGCTGCTTTCATATTATTTCGTTAACAAATGATCCCACTGAAGGCCAAAGTGTTTTTTAACCGGCCTGATAACTGTTCTTCCTAAAACCAAACTGAAATATCTGGGATGAATTCCTGGCCTGAGATATCTTTCCGCCCTTAAAACAGCTATGTTCTTCTTGCTAAGCCCTCTGCCCTTTCCAATATCTGCTATTGCGAAAATGCTTCTTTTATCACCAGGATAAATTTCTTTTTCTGAAGCGGCAATGACCTTCTGACCGGTTCCTAAAATCTTTTTATAAAATGGCTTGCTGTTTAAAAACTTGTTTCTTTTTTCCCGGCTCCATTTTTCCACCTTCCGTACTTCCCTTACCATCAGTTTAAGTTCTGCTGGGCTCAAGGCAAAAGAATGATCAACTCCCGGCAGTTTTTTATTTAAAGTAAAGTGCTTTTCAATTACTGCTGCCCCGCAGGCTGTAGCCAAATTGGGGATAATAATAGGATCTAAAGAATGGTCGGAAATTCCTACCGGGAGCTGAAAAGCGCTCTTTAAGGTCTGTATCACTTTTAAATTATATTCTTCAAGCGGCGCAGGATAGCTGCTGACGCAATGCAAAATAACAATCTGCTGGTTTTTTTGCTGGTTTATCGTGCTGATAGCCTCTTCTATATCAGACAAAGTGCTCAGCCCGGACGAAATAATCATTGGTTTTTGCTTCTTGGCAATATAGCTTAACAACGGCAAGTGATTCAGCTCAGGGGAAGCGATTTTATAAACTTTGACGTTGTTTTTCTCCAGTTCGTCGACTGCTCTTTCGTCAAAGGGGCTGACGATAAAGATCAGTCCCCTATCCTCGGTATATTTTTTAAGCAAAGGAATCCATTTAAACGGCAACTCAACCTTTTCAAAGAACTTGTATAAGTCTATTTTCCCTTTGGGGGTTGGGATTTTTCCGCAGTTTGGGGTATAAATCTTGGCTGCTCGGAATAATTGGAATTTTATAGCATCTGCCTTGGCATCAGCTGCGATGTCTATCAGCTTCTTGGCCTGTTCAAGATTGCCATCGTGATTAGATCCTGCTTCAGCAATGATAAAAACCGGCTCTCCCTCCCCTATTTTTCTGTTAATGATTTTTATCTTTTCCACGTTCGTATTACTTTTGAACCTTTATTATCCAATCCGAATTCTTCTTTTTCAGGTTATCAAAGGTGGTTTCTGTTTTCTCAACGATAACTTCTTCAAATTTGCTGAAAATCCTATCTATGCTTTCTCTGCCCAGAAAATAACCAAGCATGTCTTTTTCGTTTGTATCGTCAATCTCCAAGATAAAGTTGTTTTTCCCCACTTCTTTGCCCTTGCCGCATCTGTAGTCATCGGTGGTTCTAGTAAAAACAAGTGCCCTGCCTCCTTTTTTTAGAATCCTGTACATCTCGTCAACTGCCTTTTGATATCCTTCGCCGGTATTATAATAAAAAACGCCGAAAGAAATTACTCCGTCAAAAGAATCATCGGGAAAAGGCTGGCTCTCCATGCTGGCGTTTTTTAAAACAGCTTTTAAATTATCTTCTTGAAGGCGTTTTTCTGTAACCTTCAAGCCAGCGTCCGAGATGTCGGTGGCGTAAGCCTGAAATCCTTCTTTAGCTAAAAGAACGGTATTAGAACCGGCTCCGCAGCCCAAGTCCAATATTTTCAACTGGCTTCTCTTTTTCAAATCCCGCGGAAAACCAGTAAGCAGGAATCTTACCACGTGTTCGCTTGGATACTTCGGTTGGAATCTTTCTTTTGAGTGCAAATTTTCCCACTCTTTTTTCATTGTAGCAATTGAATCATTATTCATATTTTTTCATTAATGCTTTTACTGTTTTAATAACATATTTAACGTCTCGGCTAGCCATTTTAGGAAAAAGGGGCAAGGTTATGGCTCTTTTATAATACTTTTCTGCTACTGGAAAATCACCTACCTTATATCCGAATTCTTTCTGGTAAAAGGGCTGGAGATTTAAGGGTAAATAATGAACCGTAACACCGATCCCATTTTTTCTCAAATCAGAAAATATCTTTTTTCTATCTACCCTTGTCAACTGAATGATATAGAGGTGCCAGGCAGATTTTGCGTAATCTTTTTCTTTCGGAATAATTATTCCTTCTATCCCCCTAAACGCTTTATTATATTCTTTAACAATATCTCTGCGTCTTTTTATAAACTTGCCGATTTTAGCCAACTGGCTTAAACCCAAGGCGCATTGAAAATCAGTAATCCTATAATTATAACCAGGTTTTCGTATTTCGTAATACCAGCCTCCTTTTTTGGGCTTCTTTGTTATCTGATGGTGACGGAACGTTTTAAGATTTTCATAAAACTCTTTGTTGTTTGTCAAAACCATTCCCCCCTCGCCAGTGGTAATTGTCTTCACGGGATGAAAGCTTAAGATTGTCATGTCCCCGAAGCTTCCTATTTTCTTGCCTTTGTATTCTGAGCCAATAGCATGGGAGGCATCTTCTATTACTAAAAGCTTATGCTTTTTAGCTATTTTAAAAATCGCTTCGTAGTCGCAGGGATGACCGGCAAAATCAACAGGCGCAATTACTTTGGTTTTTTTAGTTATTGCTTTTTCAATAAGCTTAGGGTCAATGTTCAAAGTATCCTCTTCAATATCAACAAAAACAGGCTTAGCCCCGCAAAAAATCACTGTATTGGCTGTGGCAACGAAGGTCAAGGGAGTTGTTATAACTTCGTCTCCTAGCCCTATCCCTGCTGCAGCATAAGCTGCGTGCAGAGCCGCCGTGCCAGAGGAAAAGGCAACGCCGTATCTTGTTTTACAATATCTGGCAATTGCTTTTTCAAACTCTTCAATCTTTGGTCCTTGAGTAAGCCATTCGCTTCCCAAGGTTTTTACAACCGCCTTAACATCTTTCTGGTCTATCCATTGGTGGCCGTAAGGAATTCTCATAATTATGCTATCTTAAAACTATCTAATAATTTTTTAAGCTCTTCTTTATTTAGCCATTTGTCATTCTTATCGCTGGAGTATTTAAAACCCACGGGTAATTTTTTCGCATCTTTTAGATTTTCCCTGCTCCAAAAGTTAAACTCTGGTTCAATGACAAAGTAATTATCAAATTCTTTTGTGTGATTGGATTCTTCTTCTGTCAGCAAGACCTCGTGAATCTTCTCGCCCGGCCTTGTCCCAATAATTTTCTTTTTGGCGCCCGGGGCGACAGCCTCGGCTAAATCCGAAATTCTCATGCTGGGAATCTTAGGCACAAATATTTCTCCCCCATGCATTAATTCAATGCACTTGATAACAAACCTTACTCCTCCTTCCAAAGTAATCCAAAATCTGGTCATTTTTTCGTCAGTGATTGTTATCTCGCCGTTTTTTCTCTGCTCAAGGAATAACGGAATTATGCTCCCGCTGCTTCCTAAAACATTGCCGTAACGAGTGCAGCTCAAAATCGTTCCGCCCTGGCCTCGGTAGCTGTTTCCTTGGACAAAAAGCTTTTCTGCCACCATTTTTGTCGCTCCGTACAGGTTAACGGGATAAACCGCCTTATCTGTACTTACAGCCATAACTTTCGGCACAGCGTTATCAATGGCCGCTTCAATAACATTAACTGCTCCATCAATATTGGTTTTTATCGCCTCAATGGGATTATATTCGCAAATGGGAACATGCTTTAAGGCGGCGGCGTGGACAACTAAATCCGCTCCGGCCATAGCTCTTTTCAATCTTGTTCTGTCCCGGATGTCCCCGATCAAAAATCTCAAGCGCGGGTCGTTGAATTTCCTTTCCATTTCCACGGCCGCCAGTTCTCTGTTGTCGTAGATACGAATGCTTACCGGTTGATATTCTTTTAGAAGAATCTCAACGAATTTTTGGCCGAAAGATCCTGTGCCGCCGGTGATTAAAATTGTTTTGTTGCTTAAAGACATATTTTTAAAAGAAGTATGGTTCAGCTTATACAGCCCAGCCGCTCAAAGGCGCTTACCAACTCTTCCGGGGTCGCCTTATTTGGGATACGCAGTACGCGGCAAGGGGTCTGAGACACTGCTTTCTCCAAGATAGCGCGGGCGCGACAAAAACTAGCTCCAAGATCTTCTAAGCCCAAAGACCCCATTTCGAGAAGCCGTTTAAGGTCATTTTCAATCTCTTCGTAAAGAACAGCAAAAATGCGACGCGCCATCCATGTCCCGTTTTGTTCCTCTATTGAGAAATCAGAAACAGAACACCTGAGAAGCAATATGGTTTGCAAAACAGGCCCTTGGGTTCCCAAAAGCTTTTCACCGAAGATTTGTTCTGGCGGCACAACATCTACATAGTCTCGACGGATAAAAGGAATAAACGCAATCCTGTTG
>CAYYDH010000030.1:868-7606 GCA_964470615.1 uncultured Candidatus Saccharibacteria bacterium | reverse complement strand
CCCTTTACTATTATCATGCCGCCTCCCAATGCCAACGGCTCCTTGCATATCGGCCATGCGGTCTTCGTCACCTTGCAGGATATAATGATAAGGTATCAAAGAATGCTGGGCAGAAAAGCTTTGTGGCTGCCAGGTGCTGACCACGCCGGCTTTGAAACGCAGGTGGTTTATGAAAAGAAACTAGAGAAAGAAGGAAGAACGCGCTTTCAAACTCCCAAAGACCAACTGTATCAAGAGATATCAGAATTTACCTTAAAAAACAAAAGCGTGATGGAGGACCAATTAAAAAAACTGGGCGCTTCTTGCGACTGGTCGCGGGAAAAGTTTACCTTGGATCCTAAAATAATAGAAATAGTTTACGGAACCTTTGAGCAATTAAAAAAAGACGGGCTTCTATACAAAGGAAAGAGAATTGTTAACTGGTGCCGCAAGCATCAAACTTCTCTTTCTGACCTGGAGGTAAAGTATGAAGAAAGAAAAGACCCTCTTTACTATATCAAATACGGCCCTTTTGTTCTGGCTACTACAAGACCCGAAACCAAATTCGGCGACACGGCTGTAGCTGTCAACCCCAAGGATAAAAGATACCAGCAATATATCGGTAAAGAAATAGAAGCTGAAAGCCTTTTGGGAAAGTTTAAAATAAAGGTTATTGCCGACGAAGCGGTTGATTCAACTTTCGGCACTGGCGTCGTTAAAGTCACTCCAGCCCATGACCCAGCTGACTTTGATATGGGCTTAAGGCACAACTTAGAGGTAAGACAGGTTATTGATTTTAACGGCCGGCTTAATGAAAAAACAGGCCCCTACCAAGGATTAACCATAGAAGAAGCCCGTAAGAAAGTAGCTGAAGACATGCAGGCCAAGGGATTAATAGAAAAGATTGATGAAAACTACATACATCGCGTTGCCCTATGCTACAAGTGCGGAAAGCAGATAGAGCCAATGGTTTTAGACAACCAGTGGTTTGTAAAAATGACAGAGAAGCCAAAGTCCGGCAAGCTTTCTTTGCGAGACGCGGCAGTAAAGGCGGTAAAAGATAAAAAGATAGAATTCATACCCAAGCGTCTGGAAAAGGTTTTCTTCCATTGGATGAGAAACCTGCGCGACTGGAACATATCAAGACAGATTGTCTGGGGAATTAAAATTCCCGATGAAAAGAATACTACGGGCGATGTTTTTGACACTTGGTTTTCTTCTGGCCAGTGGCCCTTTGCCACCTTGATGACTTCGGGGAAAAATGACTTCAAAAAGTTCTACCCGACCGATGTTATGGAAACCGGCTGGGACATACTATTCTTCTGGGTAGCCAGAATGATAATGCTAGGCCTTTACCGCACAAACAAACCGCCCTTCAAAAAGGTTTACTTACACGGCCTAGTACGCGACAAAGACCGTCAGAAAATGTCCAAATCCAAAGGAAACGTAATTGATCCTTTGGGCGTGATTGATATTTATGGTGCCGACGCCCTAAGAATGGCGCTTACTATTGGAAACACGCCAGGCAACGACATTGTCATCTTTGAGGAAAAGATAAAAGGATACCGCAACTTCGCCAATAAGATATGGAATGCTTCTCGGTTTGTCTTAATGAACCTCAACGGATACAAGCCGGGCAAAAAGATCGCGCTTTCTGGCAAAGATAAGAAGTATCTTAACGACTTCAAGAAAATGGCCAAGGAAGCAACAAAACAAATGGATTCTTCCAAGTTTTATTCTGCAGCAGAAAAAATATACCACTATTTCTGGCACACCTTCTGCGACAAGGTAATTGAAGCTAAGAAAGAAGACTTAAGCAATCCTAAAACCAGGGCGTCGGCCCAATACCTGCTCTTGGAGATTCTTTCCGGAACTTTAAAACTCTTGCATCCTTTTATGCCTTTCGTAACTGAAGCTGTCTACCAACAACTGCCCTCAAAAGGTAAAAAGAAATGCCTGATGATTGAAAGTTGGCCAAAGTAAAAGAAGACGCTATAATTAAGAAATGAACTATCTCGTATATATTGTCTTCGGCTTAGCACCCAGCGTAATCTGGCTGCTGTTTTATTTAAGAAAAGACATCCACCCTGAATCTAACCGCATGATTCTGAAAATATTTACCTATGGCTTAGCAGCAACTATCCCGGCTTCCTTGGCAGAAATGGGGATTTTCTTCACCATAACAAAAGGAGGCGGGGACTTAAGCAGTTGGAACTTCGGCTCTCCTTTAATGTTTCTAGTATATGGTTTTTTGGGCGTGGCTTTGGTAGAAGAGGTTATAAAATACATTATTGTCCGGGAAAAAGTTCTAAAGCATCCGGAGTTTGACGAACCAGTTGACGTTATGCTCTACATGATTATTGTCGCCTTGGGGTTTGCCGCCTTAGAGAACATTTTTTATTTACTGCCAGCTGACGGCCAGCAGCCGATTCTTCTGGAAACTATTTTCACCAGTCTATTTCGTTTTATCGGAGCAACCTTCCTCCACTCTTTATGTTCGGCAACTTTCGGTTATTTTCTGGCTCTTTCTTTTTGCCGCGCCAAGGGAAAAACTAGGATCGTTGCGTTAGGCCTAGGATTAGCTACCGTATTGCATGGACTTTTCAATTTCTTTATAATAAAGCTTGGGGAAAGCCTATCCTTAGAAAAAGTAACCGGAGGGTTAATTGTTACCAATCAGTCAGCATTTGTTTTTTCGCTAGCATCGCTGATAGCGCTTCTGGCCGGACTGACCATCTTTGTCCTCTGGGGTTTCCGAAGATTAAAAAGATTAGCCAGCGTTTGCAAAGTTAGATAAAATGTCTTCATTTTTAGAAAAACTTAAAAAGGGAATGGGGGTGAGCGATATCCCGGACAAAGAAGATTTTGAAGAAAAGACAGAAGAACCGGAAAAAAAGATTAAACCGCCCCGTCCAAGAAAAAAAACGTCTGAAAAGACGGAGCCTGAGCCGGTTTTAGAGAATGTCCCGTCAAAAGAAGTAAAACAGAAAAAACCGCCTCGACCGCCAAAGAAGCCTTCCCCTGCTAAAGTATCCTTAGAAAAAGAAATTAAAGAAGAATTAGAAAAATTAACAGAAATGTCAGAAGAAAAAAAGAAAATTGAAGTAAAATCAATCCAACCCGTGAGAGAATCTCGGGAAGAAAAACCAGCAATTGAAACCGAAGACGACAAAGGAAAAAGCTGGTTTGAAAGCGAAGGCCAGCTAGCGGTTGATGTCTACCAAACAGACGGTGAAATAATCATCCAGGCGGCTATTGCCGGGGTAAAACCGGAGGAGCTGGATATTTCGGTTGAAAACGACGTGGTGACTATAAAGGGGAAACGGGAAAGAATATTTGAAGAAGAGGAAAAAAACTATTTCTACCAAGAATGCTACTGGGGCCGCTTTTCCAGAGAAATAATACTGCCGGCCGAAGTAGACAGTTCGCGCACCACTGCTGCAATGAAGGAAGGAGTGTTAACAATAAGAATCCCTAAAATTGAAAGGGAAAAGAAAAGAAAGATTCTGGTGAAAGAATAGGAAAGCTCGCGGGTAACCGCGAGCTTTTTGTTTATGGTGCGGACGGTGGGAGTCGAACCCACACGGGTTTCCCCATACGGTCCTAAGCCGTACGCCTGTTCCAGTTCGGCTACGTCCGCAAAAATACTTCTGCACTTAAAAACTTACGACTAAGTGAAGTCGGGCAATTTTTATAATAAACTTTGTTTAATAATTTTATAGAATCGGCCATAGCATATTGCAAAACATAAACCCTAGATCCTCTCATTATATAACCCTTAAGGTCGAACAAAGAATTTTTATACTGCAACCAATCTAAAAATTTCTTGCTAGCAGAAGCTATGCTCACCCGAAGCTGAGGATTTTTACTTTCGGGGTGCTTAAATGTTTTGATACTTCCATCGCCGTCTATACATCCCCTAAGAAAATCGAAGAGATATTTGTTGGGGATACTCAATCCGTTCAATTTTTTCGATTTTGCAGGCATCAATCCGATCGATAATAAAAAATCGTAGAAATTTCTGTCTCCAAACTGAACTTGGTAGTACTTTTTTTCTTTCTCTCCTCCCCTTGCTTTTCGTCCTATTTTATTATCAATATCTAAGCATTTTTTAAATAAAACAACAAGGTTTTCATCTTTAGACGTAAAGTTAATGTGTCTTCTATCTATGGACAAGCTTCCGTCTGTGGTTATCAATCCTATCGCATAAGCAAAACTTGAAGACCATTTTATTTTAATTTTACTCAATCTTTTCATTCTATATTTATTATACTAAGCCCTATCGCGTTAGCCAATATACAAGCCATCTCAAAAGAAAAAAATCAACCCCGGTACCGGGGTTGATCCTATGCTCTCTTTTCGAAAAGAGAAGATATTAACGAACGATCGTGTCAACCAGATAAACCAAGCCCTTGGCGATAAAAGCTATCAATACCCCGACTAAAGCATACAGAACGAAATCTCTTGCCTTTTTGGTTTTGTCTGGATCTCCAGCAGCAGTGACAAAATAGTAGGCAGCAATAATAATAGCAAGAGCTGCTACTATTAACAAAATGGCGAATAAGGAGTTAACTACCTTTTCAAGCACAGTCATCACGTCTAATTCTCCCCAAGCTGGGGCTGGAAGATGACCTGGAACATCAGCTAATGCCACTAAAGGCAAAAATACTAGGCCAACTAATGCAATCTTTAATAGATTTCTTTTCATTTTTTTATATCCTTATAATAAATATTCCTCGACCTTTTTAAAAAGTAAATTTAAAGTTAGTTTTAAACAATTATTCCGCCTCCTCCTCCAGGAGCAAGTATCTGCCCGATGAGAAGAACAAGGCCTTTTGCTAAAAAAGCGACTAAGACTCCGACTAAAGCATACAGAACGAAATCTCTTGCCTTTTTAACCTTATCGGCTTCGCCAGCAGCAGTAACAAAGAAATAGGCAGCAATAGTAATGGCAATGGCCGCTACTATCAACAAAATGGCGAAAAGCGCATTAGTTATTCTTTCAAGGGCAGGAAGCACTGGCACGTATGGGGCAGGAGTATCAATAGTTGGCTCACCCTGGGCAAAAACTATCATTGGCAGTATCAGTGAACCCAATAACGCCAGTTTTAATAAAGTTTTCCTCATTTTTTTGTCTTTTTAGTTTTTAACTCTACTTTTTATAAATATCTGCCGGTAACAACCATATTCAAAAAGGAAACCAGGCCTTTGGCGCAAAGAACAATAATGACTCCGATACCAGTGTAAAGAACGGTCTTTTTGGCTGTTTCAAACTTTTCAGGTTCTCCCTGAGCCATGATGAAAAGATAGCCGGCGATTATAAAGAAAATGACAGCGACAGCCATAGCAACCACGAACATAACATTGGTTATACGGTCCAGAACGCCGCCTGGTCCAATTATCGTTATTGTCCCAGGTCCTGGCGGATCAATCAAGTTTTCAGCTGCAACAGCTACGCCGCTTGTCAGAAGCAATACGGTGAAAAACGATAGGCCAAATAATAACTTTTTCATTTTTAGCAAATAAAATTATGGTGTTTTAATAAAAAGGCTTTGGAAAAGTTCTACCAAGGCTCTGGCCGAGATAACAATGATAAGGCCGATGGCAGTATAGATAAGTATGTTCTTCGCGGTTTTCACTTTCTCGGGATTTCCCGCTGCAGTTATATAATAAAAACCGGCAACAATAAACATGATGGGGGCGACCCAAAGAGAAAGGTTGAAAATAAACTTTATAATGGCAGTTACAAGCTCTTGAAAAGTATCGTATTGCAAAGGATTTGGGAAATCCACTCCCCTTGAGATCTGAGGCAAAAGGAATGTTAGAACAACGAATAAAACTAGAGAAACCAATAATTCTTTTTTAATATTTTTCATTATATCTATTATATAACCTTTGATAAGAACTTCAAGCAAGCTATGGCTTTTCAAAAACAAAACCGTAGTGGTACATTCCGACTTCGATCTCCTTTTCAAGCGCCAAACTGGCCTTCTCCGCCATCTTCTTCACTTCGTCTGGCAAAATTCTTCCCTTGGAGGGCCCTTGTGGAATGCTTGGCAACCAATCGATTATCACTGCTTTGCCACCCTTTTTTAGTACTCTCTTTATTTCATTTATTATAGCTTCTTTATCCTCAACTTGAAAAAGAATATTCGAGGCTAAAACTAAATCAAGAGATGAGCTGGTAAGAGTGGAGCCGTTTGGTTTTTCTAAGTCGCAACGGATCACGCGGACATTCACAATCTTCTCATAAAGAGCGCGGCTTTTCAAAACATTCAGCGGCGCCACTTGAATATCTAATCCGTAAACAAGCCCATCTTTTATTTTCCTAGCCAAAGGAATAGCAAAACCGCCAGAACCGCAACCAAATTCAGCCACCACCATATCGCGACGTATTTCTATTTGGTTCAAAACCTTTTCAGGGTTTAAAAACATTTCCATAGATTACAAACAAGTTGCTGAAGCTACTTTATCCCCATCATCTAGCTTCATAATTTTTACTCCTTGGGTAGCCCGATTAAGCTTGGCAATAGAGTTAATGCCGGTGCGTATTACCTGGCCCTTTCTTGAAATTACGACTAGATCTTCCTCTCCACCCGTCAAAACCGTAGCGAAAATAAGATCACCGGTTTTGGAAGTTATGTTAGCGGTTTTAATACCGCTTCCGCCTCTACCTTGCAAACGATACTCCTTGATATTGGTTCTCTTGCCGTATCCGTTTTCCGACACAACTAACAGGAACTCTTCTTTTGTCTTTTC
>CAYYDH010000030.1:0-858 GCA_964470615.1 uncultured Candidatus Saccharibacteria bacterium | reverse complement strand
ACTTGTGGCGCAGTACCATTTGCTTCTTTGTAACTTCTTTTGTCTTTTCATTCTGTTTTTTAACCGGGGGCTTGATTATATCCATCCCGATAATCTTATCTTGTCCCTTCAGCCGCATTCCGTGGACACCAGCTGCTGCTCGACCCATTTCTCTTATGGCACCTTCTTTAAATTTTATCGACTGGCCTTTCTTGGTGACCAAGATTACCTCATCTTCGCCCATGCTTTTGACAACTTTCTTCAAAAGATCGTTTTTCTTTAATCTTATCGCAATAAGGCCGGACTTTCTGACGTTTTTAAAGTCCTCCAGAAAGGTCTTTTTTATTATACCATCTTGAGTTACCATTACCAGATTTTTTATCCCCAAGGCAACATCTTCTTTGTTGACAGTTATCAAAGACAATATCTTGTCTTGGGGCGTAACTTCCAGGAAGTTCAGAAGCCCCCGACCGCGCGCCACCCTTGTCCCTTCGGGAATTTCATAAACTTGCGTCCTGAAAACCTTCCCTGAATCAGTAAAGAAAAGCAGGGAGTCATGGGTTTGAGCAGAAAGGAAGTGCTCAACAATATCATCTTGCAAGGTTTTCATTCCCATCAAGCCCTTGCCGCCACGCCTCTGTATCTTATATATAGAAGGATTTATCCTTTTAATATATCCTCCCTGGGTCAGAGTAAGAATTGTTTCTTCTTGCGGGATTAGGTCTTCCTCAGCAATCTCGCCGATTTGCTGGACATGAACTTTAGTTTTTCTTTCATCGCCGAACCGCTCCTTAACTTCCTTTATCTCTTTCTTGGCAATTTCTTTTATTCTCTGCGGGCTTTTCAAAATAACAGTAAGCTCTTTTATCTTAGCTTAAA
>CAYYDH010000029.1:0-7643 GCA_964470615.1 uncultured Candidatus Saccharibacteria bacterium | reverse complement strand
TTTCCACTCCTTCTGTGGTTTATAAGGTCATTGACTTAAAAGGCAAGGAGGATTCTATTTATTCTGCTACTGAATGGCCTAATCCTTCTCAGATAAGCAAGATGGAGGAGCCATGGGTTTCCCTGGAAGTCGTCACTCCTGTTCCATATATGGGCAAGATTTTAGAGACTCTCAAGACCTTGCGGGGCGATTATGTTGATACCGATTATTTAAGCATGGAAAGGGCTCTGATTTTCTACGAGGTGCCTCTAAACTCAATTATTACTAATCTTTACGATAAGATAAAAAGCGTTAGCCGAGGTTATGCCTCTATGAATTATAAGTTTCTGGAGTTTAGGACAGGGGATTTGGTTCGCTTAGACATCCTGATCGCCGGCGAAATGGAAGAAGCGTTTTCTAAAATTGTGCCTCGCGAACAGGCTCACAGCGAAGGAAAGAGAATTGTTGAGAAATTAAAAGATGTTTTGCCCCCAGAACAGTTCTCTGTGGCTCTTCAGGCTGCTGTTGAGGGCAAGATCGTGGCAAGAGAGACGATAAAATCCAGGAGGAAAGATGTTACTGGTTATCTTTACGGCGGAGATTACAGCCGCAAGCGCAAGCTTTTGGAGAAACAAAAGAAAGGCAAGAAGCTTTTAAAATCGCAAGGCAGAGTGCGCGTTCCCCAAGAAGTATTTTTAGATGTGTTCAGGGGTTCTTAAAAGGATTACAAAATCGTCGCTTTTGGGTCCAGGCATTGATTTTTCGGTTCTTTAAAACCGAATAGAAATCTGTTAGAATGGAAACGCCTAAAACAAAGGAGTGACCAGAAGGAACGCCATACTAACAGCTATTATTGAGATAAGGATAATCCAGATAATCCTAAATATCTTTTTGGTCTTAAAAGCCATATTTGTATCTTATAAATAGAGTTGTTATAACATAATGGTAGCAAATTTTAAGAAAACTAAAAAGAGAGCGTCGTCAGGCAGCCCCATCTTTTCGTTATTATTGGTCGTATTTTTTTTAGTCGCTATTAGTTTTCTACTTGTTACCAACCTTAAGATAAGGAGCCGGCGCGCCGAATTGATTGCTAAGGAGCAGTATCTCATGAACGAGATTCAGAAGCTGGAAGAGAGGAAGAGCGAGCTAGAAATAAAAATAGAGCAAGGCGCAAGCCAGGAATATCTAGAAAAGGTTGCTCGCGAACAGCTGGGGTATAAGGCGCCGGGCGAAGAAGTGGTAGTTATTTCCAAAGAAAACAAAACAGAGTCATCACCAACGCCTCAACAGCCGCAAAGCTTAATGGATGTTGGCGGTTGGTGGAATTGGCTTAAGGGCAAGTTCTAATTTGCGGGATTAGTTGAGCGGCCCAACGTGACCTTCCCAAGGTTAAGAGACGGGTTCAACTCCCGTATCCCGCTCATAATGTTTTTGCCGGAGTAGCTCAGTTGGTAGAGCAGTGCTTTCGTAAAGCAAAGGTCGCGAGTTCGAATCTCGCCTCCGGCTCCAGGACACTTTGAAGGAGACAGGCTATGTTGATCTTCTGGATCGTGCTGATGGCTTTGTGCTTAGGGGTACCAGTTTTTATGGGTGCGACCTATAAATGGCTGGTAATCTCCTATGTCCTTTTCCCTTGGTCTTGCATCGTTGGTGGAGCGGGGACCCTGGTCTCTTTGCTAGGAATTCTTTTCTGGTCTTGACAAGATTTAGGTAGTATGCTATACTTAAAATATTGACAATCAGGAAACGTACCACCTGCCACGCCGCGTCGACAGACGCGAGGCAGGTCTTTGTGTCTGCTGGTCAGGCCAAAGAAGGAAGCTTTAGCCCCTGGCTGCAAATGCGGTTAGGGAGCGTGTCAAGCGGGCGTAAGGGCGTGTGTGAGCGTCCGAAAGTTTTGCCCTTGAAGGCCTAAGGCGAAACAAGGGGAAAGCGCTTTTCCCTAGACCGCTTGAGAACTTCTGGGAACCGACTGCCCCTTTGCTGGGGAAACGGTTCATAATGGGCCAACTTTTTAAGGCCTACGTTCGCGACGCAGGCCGAAAAAGCCAGCAGACACTAACTCAACCAAGGGGCGATTCACTAAGAACCGCCCCTCTTTTTATTGTCCAATAGTTTAAAATATGATAAAATCTATTAACAGTTAAACCAGTATGAATGAATTTGATTCGAAAATCAGCGAGTTAGAGAATAAACTCCGCCACCTGGCGGACTGCCTTTGACTTAGTCAAAAAAGAAAAAGAGATAAAAAGGCTGGAAAAGGAAACTGAAAAAAATGGCTTTTGGGACAACCAAGAGAAAGCAGTTGAAACTAATCAGCAATTAGCGGTCTTGAAAGAAGAATCAGAAGGAATAAAAAGTCTTGAAAAAGAATTGGTTGACTTGAAAGAAATGGTTGGCTTGGGCGACGAAGAGCTTGCTGGCGAAATTAGAGAAAAGATAAAAGAGTTTGAAAACAAAATAGGGAAGGAGGAGATAAAAACCTTTCTTTCTGCTAGATACGATAGAAGCGGCGCCATCTTGCAGATATTTTCCGGAGCCGGCGGTCAAGATGCTCAGGACTGGGCAACAATGCTTTTAAGAATGTATCAGAGGTATTGCGGCATTAAGGGCTGGAAAGCACAGATTTTAGAGCAGTCGTTCGGAGAAGCTGGCGGTCCAGAGGGCAGAATTGGAACTAAATCCGCAACGCTGGAGATAAAAGGTAATTTTTCCTACGGGTTTTTAAAGAGAGAAACAGGAGTGCACAGATTGGTAAGGATATCGCCTTTTTCTGCTCAAAAGCTTCGCCATACGTCTTTCGTTCTGGTGGAGGTTTTACCGGAAATTGAAAAAACTGATGAAGAGATTAAAATAAAGCCAGAGGATTTGAAAATAGAAACTTTTAAATCTTCGGGTCCGGGCGGTCAGTACGTGAACAAAAGAGAATCAGCAATACGGATTACGCATTTGTCCACAGGCATTATTGTTTCTTCGCAATCAGAGCGTTTGCAAGGTAAGAACCGTGATAGCGCGATGAAAATCCTTTATGGCAAGCTGTACAAGTTAGGAGAAGAGAAGCGAAAGAAAGAATTAAAAGAGATAAAAGGAGAAGTAATTTCAGCCAGTTGGGGCAATCAGATCAGGTCTTATGTTCTTCACCCGTATAAAATGGTAAAAGATTTGCGCACCGAAATTGAAACTTCAGACGTAGATAAAGTATTAGACGGCGACTTAGAGGAGTTCATTGAAGCAGAAATTAAAATCAATGATTAACCTTCAAAACGTAACAAAAATATACGCAGCGAGAGCCAACGGCAAAGACATAGTTGCTCTGGATAACGTTTCTTTTAAAATAGGGAAGCCAGAGTTTGTTTCTATTGTTGGTAAATCAGGGTCTGGCAAGACAACTCTGCTTAAGCTTATCTTAGCTGAAGAGAAGCCGACTGATGGTCGGGTTTTCTTTGACGATCAAGATGTTCATCGCTTGAAAAAGAATCAACTTCCTTTCCTGCGCAAGAGAATCGGAACGGTCTTTCAGGATTACAAGCTTTTTCCGAACAAGACAACCTATGAAAATGTTGCTTATGTGATGGAGGTTATTGGCAAAACCGATGAAGAGATAAAAAGAGATGTGCCTCAAGTGTTAGAAATCGTAGGGCTTTCTAAGCGAGTTGATAACTTCCCTAATGAGCTTTCTGGCGGCGAAAGGCAAAGAGTGGCTATTGCCAGAGCTTTAATCCATAGGCCAGACGTAATTTTAGCCGATGAGCCGATCGGCAACCTGGATCCCTACAACACCTTTGAAATCATCCGTCTTTTAATAAAAATATACGAGCTGGGCACGACTGTTGTATTATCAAGCCATGACAAAGAAGTTATCAATGCCCTAGGCAAAAGGGTGATAACCTTAGAAGACGGAAAGGTAATAAGAGATGAAGAACGAGGCCGATTTATCCTTTAATTATTTATTATTATGTGGAATTCACTAAAGCGAGTAATAAAAACTGGTTTGCTGGATTTTTCAAGAAGCCTTGGCTCAAGCATCGCCACTATTTTTATCATGACAATGGTCGTGCTTTTGATCTCTGCTCTTTTTCTGATGATTCCGATTTCTAGAGCCTTGATTTCTGACATCCAGGACAAAATAGATGTTTCCGTCTATTTTAAGAAAGATACGGCCCTGGAGGACATTTTTCAGCTTCAAAACGAGCTTTCCAAGCTCCCAGACGTTAAAAGCGCAGAATATGTTTCCAAAGACCAAGCCCTTGCAAATTTTCTAGAAACGCATAAAAATGATCAAGCAATGCTAGATGCTTTAAAAGAAGTAGGGGACAATCCCTTCTTAGCTTCTTTGAATGTTAAGGCTGAGGAAGCTTCGCAGTACGAGCAGGTGGCAACCTTTCTTGATGGTCCGGAGCATAAGGAGATAGTTGAAAAGGTAGACTATTTCCAGAGGAAGCCGTTGATTGATAAGGTTTTCAGCGTAATTTCTTGGTTAAATTGGACAGGCTTAATAACCAGCATTATTTTAGGAATCATTGCTTTTTTGGTGGCGTTCAATACTGTTAAGCTGGCCATTTACAGCTCTTCGGACGAAATAAAGACAATGCGACTAGTGGGAGCTACTAATTGGTTTGTTCGGGGGCCCTTTTTGGCACAAGGCGTGTTAATTGGTTTGATCGCTGCCCTGATTTCTTTGATTGTAACTACGGGCATTTGCCTTAGTTTCAGCGGGAAGGTGCAGAGCATAATATCGAGCGTAAGTCTAACGAGCATATTCTTTTCTAACCTTTTTCTTCTGATTCTGACCCAGCTTGTCGCGGGGATAGGAATTGGTGCAATTTCTAGCTTTGTCGCCATCAGGAAGTTCCTGGGGGTATAGTTTTTTGCGGGGTCTGCTAATTTGGTAGGCAACATGCCTCTGAAGCATGGAATCTTGGTTCGAGTCCAAGCCCCGCAGCCATCACATGCTAAGTCAGGTGACTGACACGCATGATTTTAGTTCTATGGCAATTCAGAAAGATGCATTTTCAATGCAAAAGGAGGCTTTCAAAGAGATGATTGAAGTTGCAGATTATTGTTTTACTTTTGATAAATCTAAAGACCCAAGATGGACAGGGTATGTAGGTTGTTATGGATATCCCACTGCACTTATTTTATTATCTATAATTGATAGTGTGGGGAGTATAGTCGAAGGGGGTGGTGATGATACAAAAACCCACTTTAAAGTTATTAATAATCCAAAATATTATAATCTAAATTTAAATTCTACTGAGATCGAGGTTTTAAGAAGCGATTATCGCAATAGATTGTCACATAATAGTTATATGGAGGCTGGAATAGGGTTATCTCTTGGATACGGTAAATGCAAAATTATAGAATTTACGCAAAATAAGTATTGGATAAATTTGGAGCCATTTCTCAAAATTTCAATAGAAGTTGTAAGTAAAATATTAGAAATAGGAAAACCAAGAAATGGTTAAAAATTTTAAGGGACCGAGATGCTTAGTGAAACTATTATAGGAAAAGCGATAGATTTTGTTCTGAATTTAGTTATAAATTTTTTAGTACACGTCGTAAAATTATATTCGCCGATTAAAATATTTCCCAATAGAATATTAGCCCAGGAAGATGCCAGGTGGAGTGACATATTGACTATAGAGATTGAGAACAGATTAAATAATGATTTATATGATGTTACCATCATAGGGATTTCAAAAACCATATTTGAGATAAAAATCCTTTCGGATAGTAGCCCGAAAGGGAAGACAGTGCAGTTTATGGATATTAATACAAACCATCTGGTTGTTTATGGTCAGGATAGAAACACAAAAAATTACTGGTGGATTTTTAGAATACACAAACTTGCTTCTCGTGGGAAATTATTACTTAACGTTAAAATAGAGAACAGGAACGATATATTCTTTAGTTTGTCTAGATATAGTAGAAAAGAAATTCCGGTTAGGGAGCGCGTAGACGGGACGGTTTCAATTCCTTTTCAAATTGGTAAAATTCCTAAAATAAAATAACTAAAAAGGCATGGGTATTTCCATGCTTTTTTAGTTATTCCAGCGTGACCTTTTTGTCTTTTAGGATTAATTTACTTTTTAGGAAGAAGAGCAGTTCTCGTTTTTCGATCAGAGTTCCTTCGCGTAGTAGATATTTAGTATAATTTCTTACATCAATATCCGAGTCGCGAGTTTCTTTTTTGTGGCCCAGCACTCCGATTCTGAACTTGTTGAATCTCGCCAGTTCTTGCTCAATGGTAGCTTTTACTCCAAGCTCATCTAAATTAATCTTATCCATAAGTTCAATAAATTCGGCTATCAAGCTTGGTTCATTTATCGCCGGGTTTTTGCAGTGTAGGTTTTTGCCGCGGGTGCCCGCCCTCGCTTTTTCGTCGCCGAATTTCGTATTTCACTTTGCGAAATGTCGTCATTTACTATTTTAGTTTTTTGATATACTATTATAGCAAATGAGTTAATTGGGTAACTTTATGAATATAAAAGACGATAAAAATAATCAATGGATTTCGTTTATATAATTATAATCGCTATCGTTTTAATTATTCTCTTTCTTTTATTTAGAAAACTTTTTCGTTTTTTAAAACATAGTACCGCGACGGCATTTATCGTTCAATATAATTTAGCTATTGATAGCGGTAAAACAGAAAAAGAAGCCATATTAAGTGCGGTTAAATTCTTTCAATATCGTGAACCATTTAATAGATTGGACGAAACTGATGTGCAGAATATTTTTAAAGCGTCCCTGAGTTTGAAAGACCCATTGTTAATTTGTCGCGCATTTCAGATATGCGATGAACGAAAGAATGTTGATTTATTGATAAATGTGCAATTGCTTGAAAAATTTCTGAAAGAAGCAGAATTAAATGTTGGATATACAGGAAAATATTAAAATCATGTTTAATTTTTTTAGAAAAAAACCTCAAGAAGAATCTTTTGAAGAGCAAAAGGCAGATATCGAACATTATCCACCCCCCATGAGGAACGCTATTATTTCTGGTGAAAATTGTGATTTTGTACCAAACGCATCAGGAGATTTTGGCAGATCCTTAACAAATCCTATTCCGGTTAATGGGATACGAGGAGAAATAAAATATATTAACCGATTAAGGTGTCCGAGTGGCAATGGTATGATTTTTCACAGAATTGGTTCTTTAAAAAATAATCAGAGCGGCATCGAGTGTGTAGACATATATGAACTCGTCTCTATAGATGGTTCCTTTTGGGATATATTATATTTCGATATGTATCATCCTCGTCGCTCTACAATTATTCCTAAAAAATATACTTTTTCTAAATTCAATGAGTTTTTAAGTAGGATTGCGGTTGGTTTTGGCGTAAATATTTTCGCCGAAAATTTTCCTTTCGGCATTCCCAATTTGATAGAAACTAGATATGATTCTTTGGGTGGGTCGTTAGCAGAACGACTTCGTAATATACTCGCAGACCGGAAAAAATTTATTCCGACAGAACAACACAAACAAGCTATTCAAGAGACAAATGAAATTATTAATAAATTTCAGCCACTTTAAAATTATGTCAACAATAGGTAGAATTTATACAAAAGATTTTGAAAAGCTTAACAAAAATGGCAAATTGTAAAAGATAATAAATGATGCTTACTTATTTTTTCAAATATAGCCCTAATTTTTTCAGTTT
>CAYYDH010000028.1:0-7828 GCA_964470615.1 uncultured Candidatus Saccharibacteria bacterium | reverse complement strand
GGCGGTGAACATTCCCCCATTTCTGAACTGTTGAAAATATATCCGCTGGCCAGACTGAGTATGGAAAGAATGGAGAGAATGACCTTTTTCTCAAGATTATCATAAAAATTAACTATTTTCAAGCAACCACAAAGGCCCAAGGCAAGAGTTTCGGGGCTGAGTGGGGTAAAACTATGGCTGAACAAAAAACAATTTCAATTACAAAGGAAATTAAGAAAAAATTACACGAGATTCCGGAGGGTCAGCAGAAAACATACCTTGAGCTCTTGGTTAACAGGATTATAAAGCAGGCGGTGGTGGATGGAAACGAGGAGTTAATAATGCTGATCTGGAGTTATCTCGACACTCCACCCGGGCCCGAGGAAAACCAATCTTTGGCAGCGCCGGTAGTGGCAATTTTATAAAGTTAACAACTTTAACAATGATTTAACGTAATATTTATATGATTGACTCGAAGGGATTTTTAGGGTAAGATAATTATTCACAGGTTGACATTGCGGTTGCTAAATAAAATTGGTAAAATAAAAAAAGATAACAAAAAACTATGATAAACGCTTCTGACACAAGCTACAAAAAGGCAACTCAAGCGTTGAATTTTTTGGCCAGGAAAAAGGATGGGAAGATAAACAAGATGAAGGCGATAAAAATCATCTATTTTGCTGATCGTCTTCATTTACGAAAATACGGACGGCCTATAGTTGGTGATGTTTATTGGGCTATGAAATATGGCCCGGTTGGATCTATGACTGATCATGTAGCGGACCTCTCTCATGTGCCAGAGGAGGTTTTAGTTTATGCAAAAAAATATATCAAGCCGGCGGATGATAAAAGACAGGCATTTATTTCCCTCAAGGAAGAAGATCTAAATGTTTTTTCCGAAACAGATATAGAATGTTTGGAAGCGGCATACGATAAATTTTCTGATAAAGACCAATTTGAGCTGGCTGAGATAACTCATCAATATCCGGAATGGGCAAAACACGAAAGGCAGCTTAAAGCTGGCAAGAAAAGGGTAAAAATGGATTACGGTGATTTTTTTGATAATCCTTCTAATGGAGATGATTTTTTTGCAGAGGACAAATCATCTTTAACAGCAGCAAAAGAATCTTTTTCAGAGCTGCAAGAGGTTTCGGAATTTTTTGCTAAATAAATCTCGACAGCACAATGGAAATACCACCTAAAATAAGAATTCCATTGTGCATAGAACAAGGGTGTGTCTACAATTTTTATATAGATTTTGGCGACTTAAAGAGAGAATCTAAGAATCGCTATTTTGTTGTTTTAAATAAAAATCCAAAAACAGATACCGTTTTAGTAATGGTCACCTGCACAAAACAAATAGACAAGAAAAAGGAATTTATAAAAAAGCGTGGCATCAGTCAGACCACCCTTGTAGAAGTTAAAGCACAAGAACACTGTGCCATAATAGTGGATAGCGTATTTAACTGTAATGACGTTCTTGAAGTAAAAATGAGTGATTTAATAAGGAAAATAGAGGAAAACGGATCAATGAATTATCCAAAAATATCAGACGGCATACTCTCAAAACTCATCGCCGGCGTCAAAGACAGCCCCATGGTTCCTAAAACCATAAAAGACATTATTTAAATCGAAATTAAGTCTGTATTAAAGGAAAATAGCGGTTTTTTACACTCTTTCCGGAATTTGCCTTGACTTGCCACAGGGTTTGCGACAACCTTTTGACAGACAGTTGAAAAATGGCAAGCGTGGGTTCAAAAATGGGGAGTTGGACGATGAAAGGGGTAAACAAAAGGAAAAACAAGGATAAAATCACTCATCGAGAGTGATTTTATTTTTAGCAAGTAATCGCGTTGCATAGTTGCAATTTTATTTTAAAAGATAGATAATGACACAATACAATAATTACAATTAAAATTTTAAAATATGCCAAGAAATATAGAATCGGGACCGGTTCAAGAGGAGCCCGAACAACAAATAAATCTTGAAAATAATGATACTAACAGAGAGCCAACCCTCAAAGAAAAAATAGCTGAGGCCGAAAAAGAGCTCAATGCTTTTGTACAAGAGCATCCAAGAGTCGCATTGGGTAGTAAAGATGCTGACAAAAATGACTATCTTGTCCGCAGATTATCAACTCTAAGAGAGCAGGAATTAGCTCAGTTTAATGCGGAAAAAATTAAGCAGCAAACGGAGATGGCTAAAGCAAAAAAAGAATTAGATGAGGCATATAGTAGAGGTGGCACACGAATAGATAATAGGCCTCGCTCAGAGAGAGAATAATTTTATTTAAAGTCATGCCAAATTCTCCAGAGGGATTTCCCTCGGAATCAATGCCACCGCCTGTTCAAGAATCAGTTCCGGCTCCAGAAGCACAGGCTCAGCCCGAAGTTTCCCCGGCACCTGCTCCAGTGCCTCCGGAAAAGTTCCAAGAGGTAAAAGAGCAGGCACAGAGACAGGATAATGAAGAACTATCAAGAGCATATAATGAACTTGATAATGCTTTTTCAGTTAACAGAGAAGGTCAACCTGCAGAACAAACCCCAATACAGCAGGAATCGCCAAATGCCCAAAAAGATAAAGATTATGCGGCACATAGAAGGCAGATGGAGGCAGAAGCAGATCAACGTCAAAAAGAAAGGGATGAACGCAGAGGGCAAATGGAAATCGAAGCAGACCAGCGGCAGAGGCAAAGAGAAGAAAACAGACAAAGGTGGGCAAATGCATCACCGGAAGAGAGACAAAAAATAAGAGAAGGAGAAGGGGCGCAGAAAAAAGCAAAAGAACAAGAAGAAAAAAGGTTGCAGCAAGAAAAACACGATAAATGGGTGGCCGATAGAAAAAAAGAGGACGAGGAGCGTACTAGAAAGGAAAAAGAAAAATGGGATGCGCATTTTAAAAAATTAGATGAAGAACGTAAGAAAAAAGAAGCCGAACGTCAAGTCGAAGAATCGAAGAAAAAACAAGAGGCCAAATTAAAAAAACAGGCGGAGGAAAGAAAACGTCAGGAAGAACAAAAAAAGGCAGAAACAGATAGATTAGCAAAAGAAAAAGCAGAAAAAGAAGAACGAAGAAAGCGGAAAGAAGAAAGTGATAAAAGATGGGAAGAGACAATGCGAGGGGTGCGAAAAAGTTCAGAGGAGCAAAAAAGAAAACTTGATGAAACAATCAAAAATTTTGATCGCACAATGGAGGAAATAAAAAAACAGAGAGAAAAAGAGGAAAAAGAAAAACAAGAAGCTGAAAGAATGAAGCGAGAGGAAGAAAATCGTAGAAGGAGAGAGAACGAGCAAAGGCAAAACAGGCCGGAAACAAGGCAAAATAATGTTGACTATTATAAAGTATTGGGAGTTTCAAAAAATGCTACCCGTAAAGAAATTGATTCAGCCTATAGAAAAATGGCAAAGGAATTTCACCCAGATAGGAATCCTGGTAAAGAAAAAGAAGCTGCTAAAAAATTCCATAAAATTCAAGCGGCCTATGATTTTTTAACCAAAACCTAAATTTTTAAAAATAGTTACTATTAAGTTTAAAAAATATGGCAAAAAATTATGGAGAGCAATCAAGGGGGCCGGAAGACGAACAGAAAGCCCCCGAGCAACCGATACGACCAGAAGAAAAAATTGACTATGATGAGGAAATTAAAAAAGAGAATGAAAGATATGAAAAAATAGCAGCCGATACCGAGAAGGAAGTGGGTAAATTTGCAAAATCACTCGGCCTTTCATCCGCTGAAGAATTTGCGGATAGATACGAATACTTGAATGAAAGAATGCAATTAGAAATAAAGCACAAAAAAGGAAAAGGCGATGTAAAACCCGAAGATTTATTTTCTGATAATGATGCATTGATATATAAATATGGCAAGCGGCTAACAGAGAGTGGCGAACAAGTTACAAAAACCCACGAAGAATACATTGAATCACTCAATAGAAGAAAAGAATTAGGCCAAGTTTCAGAAAAAGACGCCCGTAAAAATGAAATGCTTAGAGATTTGGGAGAGGGTATAACCATGGAAGCCCACCCAGGTGAGCGCTCCGGAGAAAGGTTTAGTATTTACAAAGACGGAAAGCATATTGGCGATATTATTGCAGATAATAATTTGGGATTTATGTCTGACAGAGAGTTCCAAGATAAAGCCTCAAGACTAGTGATGAAAAGTTCTGGCGAATATGAGCGTAAAGAAGAAAAACCTCGCGTAGAAATCAACATTAACTCAGACGCAAAAAAGCTTATGAATAAAATGAATATGGTTCTGAGTGGCGATCAATTAACCTTGCAAAACGCTCCGCAGGGCGAATTAAACTTATTAGACCTTTATGGCGACGGCGATAATCAAAAAATTGATCTGATAAAAATCGATGACGCAAGGGTTCTTTTAAGAGTTACAGAAAAAACTGGCAGGATTGTTGAGTACACAATAAACGGCGGCGTCTTTGACGCTGGTTCCAGAAAAGTTAAATTGGGGAGATAATTTATACTAAAAATTGCCTCATTATAGAGGCGATTTTTTGTTTATACGAGCGTTGCGCTTGCAGATTGAATTCACACCTCAAATCCTTGACATAGGTATAGTTATATGGTATGATAAATTACAGAGCAAAACCATGATGGTTTGCTCCCCTAAGCCACTTGGGAAAAGTGGTAGCACGTTGAGAATTAGGAGTAGTGTCATGAAAAATTTGGTTCTGGCCCTTATCGGGACGCTCAGGAACGCAATCGTCCTCGTGTCGGAAGCAGTTCAAAAGACAAAGGGACTGATCTACGTCCCCGCAAGCATGGAGGCTGAGGATCTCGCCGGTTTGGTGGCTCATACGAACACCATTACCACGACGAACCCCCAGGAGCCGGCCTATCTCTCGCTGGAACAAGCGAACGCCGGCAGGAATGACGACGGCAGCAAGCACGCAGGATACCTCATCATCGACGTGGCCAACTTCAAGATTGTTGACCTTATCGATCGTGAAGGGCATTCCAAGTTGGACGGCAAAACCGTTCACTTGGACACTCACGGGTCGTCGATTAGCATGACGATGAGGAATCTTTTGACCGTGGTTCAGGGATTCTTCGTTGTGCAGCACAGCGACGGCCAGTTCTATGTGGCTTATCGTTGCCGGTGTCCATCGTTGCATGTGGATCTTTTCTGGAACGTCAAAGATGCTCAAGCGAAGGCTCGGGAGATCGGCGGCGTTGCCAACGAGATCACGTCTCAATTCCTCGCCAAAGTGGCGTAGCGACGACGGCACAAGTTTTCATGACAAAGGCCCCGACAGAAATGCATCGGGGCTTTTGTAATGCAACAACAGCTTGAAAAAATGTTTAACCTGTGCCAACATAAAGGCGAAAATTACAATAAATTAAATTACCATGCCATTAGATTTTGAAAGCCGAGAACTGCTTTCCGACATTTATAAAGTTAAGCCGGATAAAAATGTGAGCATCAACAAGTGGCTGCGTAGTAACAGCTTTTTTGAAATGCTTAACCGACTTGAAAAGGAAGGTGTCGTTAAAGATTTAGATACGCCGAAAGATGACCTGGAAAATTTTGATCCTTCAAAAACCGCTGACAAAGGAACTTTTTATACAATATCCTTCACGGTAAACGACTGGCAAAAACTGGAAGACTTCGGGATAAACGAATTCAACAACTTAATCACCGAGCCCTACGGCAAAGACAAGCAGCTGCAAATCGTAAAGGAAGCAATCATTAAAAAAGCAGTGCAGCTGGAAAATACTAAATTCAGGCTTAGCAATGATGATATTTCAGATAAAGAGAATAAGCACATCGTAATCTTTCCGGCCTTAAAAGACCTGGAAAAGGAAAAATTCCTGAAGCTGGCCGGCGACACTGATTTCCAAATTAAGACCGGCGGCTGGGCCTGCGACATAGAGCTGTTGAAGGGTTTAAAAAGGCAAAAAGAAAAAACAGCAAAGAAAAAAGGGCAGGCACTCTCGCCCAAATTCCGTTTCGACCAAGGCGTGTTGTTCCGGGATTTCTGCGACAAAGTTCTAATCATCAAAAGAGAGCGTACCCAGGAATACGATCTCTTGAGGGTGGCGATGTCTCTGCCAATTATGGAAAGAATAGATGCCTCAACAGAGGACCTGGAGCTGGACTGGCGACATCTTTATGACACGGCCAGGCGATTAAACGACAAAATCAAAAATGTGTTCAAGATAGACAACTTCTTTCAGACCGATTTTGAAAACAAAAAAGTGCACAGGACCGTGTAGTTGAGTGAAATCACTCACCGCTCACTCAACTCTAATATGCTAACCTTTTTAAAAGAAAGGTTGTTTTTTTGCTTCAAATTGAAAAACATGACAATGAAAATTAATCTAAAAAACGAGAGCGGAGATAGAAAGTATTTCACGCAAATTCCCAATATGATTGTAAACCACTCCACGGCCTACGAGCAATCGCTTTATCTGATAATGAAAAGACTGGCCGGCGAAGGTGGACAATGTTTTGCATCAATGAATTTTCTGGCAAAGAAAATGGGTGTTGATAAAAAGAGCGTTTCTAAAACAATAGCTAAACTTTTAACGAGAAAATGGATAGTGGAAACTGAAAGAACAAAGGTTCGTGGCGGCTCGGTTCGGACCTTTGTCATCATCGATTTGTGGAAATTGAATATGGTCAATTATGAAAGTGGACGCCAAATCACCACCTCTGAAAGTGGAAGCATAAATCAAGAAAGTGGACGTAATATCCCCGAAAGTGGACGTAAAACGGACACAAGTAAGAATGATAATAAGATAAAGAATAAGAATGAGGAGTTTTTTAAAAATGTGGCGACGGGATACAGAAACGGGGAAAGAAAATACAAGCCGTTTTATCGGGGAGACCATATGAAGTGGGTCGAGGCAAAGAAAAAGTGGTTTGTGATTTCAAAATACGGCGAGTGGCTTGAATATGCCGACAAGGAATCAAAAATCGAGTGGCGATAGCAGTGTTAAGGCGGTTCTGAGGCAATTTTAGGGCATCCCAGAGATTATTCTGGCACCAAAGGATAATTACTATGACAAACAATAACCAAAACAAAAAACTGATTAAAAGACAGGACAGGAAATCCGAGATAAGCAGGATCACCGGGCTTTTTGATAAAAGCATAACCGCAGATGGAGTTGGCATCGAGGAAATACTAAGTTTGATAAACAAAGAAAAGCTGACCGAGGCAGAAACAAAAAGACTGAATAAATTGCAACAAGAAGTCACAGAAATCCACGGATTAAAAAACGGATTCTGGGCCGGCGCCGCCACTTACCAAAAGTACAGAAATTTTATCTACACCACTCGGGCCAGCTTAGTAAAGGAATTTGACTGCAAAACATCTCTTGAGCTTATGCTGGTTGACCGCATCGTGGCAAACTACTGGCGAGCAACGAGAATAGAAACCCTGCTTTGCCCCTATATTGAGTGGAACGATAATTATCCTTTCAGCCAGCTGAGAGTAAATATTATCAAAGAGTTGAGCAAGAGTCTAGAATCTTGCAGCAGGCAGCTGACAACAAGTATTTTACTGCTAAAAGAAATGAAACAGCCAGGAGTGAATGTGAAAATAAATGCCGGCAACGCCTTCGTGGCCCATAATCAACAGTTTAATTTAAACAAAAATGAAATCAACGAACCAAAATGATTTAGGATTACTGGTTGAGAACTGCCCGAAGGTTAAAATCTCAGATTTTCTGAAAAAATACCGAATGCGCAGCAAAGAAAACCTGATAAAGTCTGAATTAGAACTGCAGGGAATCAATGTCGAGCTGGGAATCACAAAAACGTGTTATGGCGGAACAAGGTTTTGGTTTAAGTGTCCTCTCTGCCAAAGCCGGGCCGGCGTGCTGTTTA
>CAYYDH010000027.1:0-7905 GCA_964470615.1 uncultured Candidatus Saccharibacteria bacterium | reverse complement strand
TAAGAAAGTTTTTCCTGGGAAGTGGACTGTGCCTGGTGGAGGGTTGGAGATAGACGACTATATCGATACTCCGGTAAGCACTAAAGATAACAATTGGTATTATGCTTTAGAGACCAGCTTGAGGCGAGAAGTGAAAGAAGAAGTCAGCTTGGAAATGGGAAAAGTAAGCTATCTTTTAGATTTAGTTTTCATCAGGCCAGATGGTGTTCCAGTAATTACCTTGAGCTTTTATGCTCCTTGGAAGTCAGGAGAAGTAAAGCTTAATTCAGAGAATGTTGATTATGCCTGGATTTCAGCTGACGAAGCTAAAAGCTATTATTTGATTGCTGGTATCGCAGAAGAAATAGAAATGGTGGATAAGATTCTGAAAGGGGAAGATGTAGGAAAAGTAAATCTTTAATATTTAACCTCTTGCTACTGCAATTCCCCAAACTTCTTTGGCGCCTGCTTTTCTAAGTGTTTTTGAGCACTCTTCCATTGTGGCGCCAGTAGTGAAAATATCATCAACTAGCAAGATCTTTTTGCCTGAAACTAGGGTAGGGTTTGAGCAAGAGAAAGCGTCTTTAATGTTTTTTTCTCTTTCTTCTTTTTTCAACTCGGTCTGTGACTGAGTTTCTTTTGTTTTTATCAAGGCATTGCTTGAAACAGGAAGGATTAGCTTTGAAGAAAGCTCTTTTGCTAATTCTTCTGACTGGTTAAAGCCTCTTTGTTTTTGTTTCTTAATATGGAGCGGCACCGGTATTAAGGCAAAGTCAGCAATCTTTTCTGTGGCTCCCACTCTGCTTATATGCTCCACAATCAGATCAGCTAAGGGCTTAGCTAGGTCCTTGACATAGGGTTCGTATTTAAATTGGTGGATCAGCTTCTTAACAACGAAGTTATTATAATCTGCAGCAAAATAAAGGCCGCTTAGAGTTTTTGTCTTTTGGCAGGCAGGGCAGGTTTTTCCCTCAATGGCAATTCTTGGAGAAGTGCAGAAAGGGCAATACTGAGAATCTAAAATATCAACTAGATAAAAGCAGTCTTCGCACAGATAAGTTCCTTCTTTTTCGCAGTTAAGACAAAACTTGGGGAAAACAAGGTCTAAGAGAAATTCTTTAGTTAATTTAAACAAGCCTTTCATTCTTTAACTTTACCATTCTTTGGCTTTTTGATTTTCCACAGCAGGTCTTGTTCTTGTTTGTTTTTGAATATGGTATAATTTATCTAATATGTCGTGGAATATTTTTAAATTGAGGCCGAAAAAGAACCTGGGAATAGATATTGGGACCTCAGCAATTAAGATTGTTGAGCTTTCGCGTCACGGAAAGACCAGGCGTTTGGAAAACTACGGCGAGTTAGGAACAATGATCTTTAACGACAAGCCTTTCCGGGTTTTTGAGAAAGACTCGCTTTTTCTTTCTGACCAGGATATTGCCAGAGCCATCCAGATGATTTGCCAAGAGGCAGGCATCCAGACCAAAGAGGCGGTTTTTTCTATTCCTGACTTCTGCAGTTTCTTTACTAGCTTTGAATTGCCGGCAATGGATAAAGACGAACTGGAAGAAGCGATAAAATACGAAGTCAGATCTTACATTCCTGTTCCGCTTTCTGAAGTGACTTTGGACTGGGTTGTTACCGAAGGAGTAATTTCCAAGACGCCTATTAGAATACTGGTAGTGGCTGTTTTGAACGATGTTATAACCCAATATCAGACAATTGCTCGGCTTTCAGGTTTGAAGGTAAAAATATTAGAGCCGGAAACCTTTGCTTTAGTACGGGCTTCGCTGAAAAAGGGCGATGAGAAGAAATTAATAAGCATAATAGACATTGGAGCCAGGAGCACTACCTGCAATATTTTAGAGAACAGCTCCTTGAAGATAAGCTACAGTTTTAACGTGGGAGGGAATGAATTGACCCAGGTTTTAGCCAAATCCTTAAATATTGATTATAATAAAGCTGAGGTGACGAAAAGGAAGATTGGCCTAACGGCTGGCAACGACCAAAGCTCTAAATCCGTGAAAGACGTTTTGTTACCTTTAGTTGACTCAATGGTAGGGGAGATTAAAAAGACCTTCCGTGATTTCTACAAAAATGAGGGCAAGGAAATAGAAAAGATTATTCTGGCAGGGGGGTTGACGATACTGCCCGGGCTAAAAGATTACTTTGCCAAAGAATTCCAAAAACCTATTGAGATAGTAAATCCTTTTTCAGATATTTCTTGTCCGCCTTCCTTGAAGGAAAACTTGGAGAAAAAGGGGCCGGCCTACGTTATCGCTGTGGGACTGGCACTTAAAAGCCTTGAGAAATAATAAACTTAATAAAACTTTAATATGGCAATAGAAATAATTCAAAAGCCAAAGCCTAAGATTCCTTTTTGGGCAAAAATTCTTTTAGGGTCAGCCATTGGTTTGCTGCTGGTCGCAGTAGGGGCATATTTCTTTTTAGATTATACATCAAAGAAAACTTCTCAGAGGATTAACGATACTCAGGCAGAAATTAATAGCTTGGTAATCGCCAACAGAGAAGTCGAGAACAAGGTTCTGACTTATGAAAAGAAGATAGGCGACTTTGCTAGCTTAGTCGTGAGCCACCAAAAACCGCTTAACATCTTATTGTTCTTGGAGCAAAAGACTCATCCGCGGGTTAGGTTTACGAGCTTTGCTTTTGATTCAGCAAAAACATCAGTAGCTGTTGAAGGGCAAGCAGCCAGCTTTATAGCGCTTGGCCAGCAGATGCTGATTTTGAAAAAAGAGACAATTTTGAAAAATATAACTTTGTCTGGGCTTTCTTTGAGCGAGAATGGAGAGATAGAGTTTTCTCTTCAGCTCGTTTTTGATCCCCAGATTGTTAAATAATGACCCGCCTAATTCCTATTGTAAGTATAGTCGTTTTGCTTCTTGTTATCGTCGGAGGAATATTTATTCTAAGGCCGCAGTACGATAATTTCCAGAGTCTTAGCACCCAGCTAGACAACTTAAAAATAGATTTGAGGCAAAAGCAAGAGTATTATTCAAAACTGGATGATATCAATACCAAATTGGACCAATACAAGGGAGAGATTGCTAAGATTGATAACGCTATCCCGACCGACCATTCAGCTGCTGCTTTGTGGGACTATTTTGTGAAAACCGCTCCGGGAAACGGTCTGATTTTAAAGAAGATTTCAGACGGCGTAACACCTGCTTCAACAGCAGCAGACCGCGTTCAAAAAATACCTATCTCAGTTTCTTTGGTCGGTCCTTACTCCGGCCTCAAGAACTTTCTGGGGGCTGTTTACAGAAGCAGTCGTATAATTGAAGTAGAGTCAATAAAAATTGAGCCGCCCTTGAAGGGAGGAAATGATTTCAGCTTTGATTTGTCTTTAAGAACCCATTCCTACAAAGTAAAATAAGAAATATTAAAAAAGCCCAGTTAAAATTCTGCGATGTAGAATTTAACCGGGAAAAATTATGGCGATTACCTTCCTTAAACAACAAAAAAAACAGAAATATTTAATCATGGTTTTTGCAGTGGTGGTCGTAGCCACTTTCTTTGTATGGTGGTATGGGTTTTCTGGTAAAGACAGATTCACTTCTCCTCAGACTCCACCGCCAGCTCCGCCAAAAGAAGTGGTTATCAACTTTAACATATTTGATACGCAGTTTTTCAAAGAACTGCTTCCGTTTGAAGAAATTCTGCCGTTGATAGGTCAGCCAGGCCGGACAAATCCCTTTTCTCCCCTCTAACAACTATGAGTCTGATTCAGCAATTAGTTGAAAAAGGAATATTGGAAAAAACCCGAGCCGTTGCTTTGGAGTACGAGATTAAAAGCTCGGGCCTGAAAGAAGAAGACGTTATTCTGGAGAAAAAAATAGTTCCAGAAGATTTTTTATTTGGCCTGAAAAGTGAAACCCTCAAAATTCCTTTGAAAACGGTTTCGCCCGACGAAGTTTCTTTGAAGCTTTTGGAAACAATTCCCGAAGAATCAGCAAAGTACTATAAGATAATACCAATAGACAGGCAGGATGATCATTTGGATATCGGAATGGTGTATCCTGAGGACCTGAAAGCCAGGGAAGCATTAGAATTTTTGTCGCGCCAAAGCAAGTTTGCTTATCAGGTTTTTTTGATAACAGCCTCCAACTTTGAAGACTTGCTGAAGAAGTACCGAAGCTTGAAGCAAGAAGTTGAAAGAGCGCTGGAGGAACTGGAAACCGAGATAAAAGAAGACGAAGGAGGAAAAGGCACCTCTAGGTCTAGAGGAGAAGACTTAGAGCGCATTGTTGAAGAAGCGCCTATTTCTAAAGTAGTAGCCGTTATTTTGCGCCATGCCGTTGACGGTAATGCTTCCGACATTCATATTGAGCCGACCAGGGATAAAGTCAGGGTGAGGTTCAGATTAGACGGAATTCTGCATTCCAGTCTTTTTCTGCCGACCAAAGATTATCTTCCGGCAATTGTTGCTAGAATTAAAATCTTGTCTAATCTCAAAATAGATGAGACTCGCGTCCCACAAGACGGTCGCTTTTCTACTCGCTTTGAAGAAAGAAGTGTTGACTTCCGTGTTTCTACCTTCCCGACCACCCTAGGAGAAAAAGTAGCGATTAGAATTTTAGACTCTGGCCAAAGAAAAATTGATTTCAAAGAATTGGGAATCAACGGTCGGAATTTGTCAGTTATAGAAAAAGCAATAGAAAAGCCTTATGGAATGATTTTAGTTACCGGGCCCACTGGTTCCGGTAAAACCACCACTCTTTATGCTGTCTTGGGTCTTTTGAACAAAGAGGAATCCAATGTAATTACCCTTGAAGACCCAGTAGAATATTTTATAGAAGGGGTGAACCAGTCGCAGGTAAAACCGGAAATCGGTTACGATTTTGCCACCGGTCTTCGCCATATATTAAGGCAGGATCCAGACGTGATTATGGTGGGCGAAATTCGCGATGAAGAAACCGCTTCATTGGCAATTCATGCCGCCCTGACCGGTCACATAGTTTTGTCTACTTTGCATACTTCAAATACTCTCGGCGTTGTCCCGAGGCTGATTGACATGGGAATCAGGTCTTTCTTGATTCCGCCGACCCTGAGCATTGCTATTGCTCAAAGGCTGGTGCGCAAGCTTTGCCCTTACTGCAAGAAGAAAGTAAAGCCAAAACCAGAGGTTAAAAAGGCGCTTCTTAAAGAGATTGAGGGTTTTCCGCCGGCAGTGAGGCAAACGTTGAAGTTGGGAGCTAATTTTGAAATCTTTGAACCGGTTGGTTGCAAAAGGTGCAATAACGCAGGGTATTCGGGCCGAGTGGGTATATTTGAGATAATGGACATAAACGAACGTATGGGAGAACTGATAATAAGAGAACCGTCAGAGGCGGAAATTGCCGAGGAGGCAGAAAAACAAGGAATGGTAACAATGAAAGAAGACGGCATATTAAAGGTTTTAGAAGGAATTACTTCTTTTGAAGAAGTTTTGAGGGTGGCAGAAGAAAAATAATTTAATAATAAAATGGCTAAAAAAATATTATTGATAGAAGACGACCCATTTTTAGTTGATATCTATAAAACCAAGCTTAACGAGGTTGGGTATGAGGTCCTTACTGCTTTTGACGGAGATGAAGCAATGAGAAAGGTTAAGGAAGAAAAGCCCGACGTAGTGCTTTTGGATATTGTTTTGCCTAATATTGATGGTTGGGAGATTCTTAGGAAAATCAAGAAAGACGATGAGTTGAAGGAGTTAGAGGTAATTATTCTTTCCAACTTGGGCCAGAAAGAAGAGGTGGAGAAAGGAATGAAGCTGGGCGCTTCCAAATATATAATCAAGGCTCACCACACGCCTAGCGAAGTAGCTGCTGAGGTTAAGAAAATCTTGGAGTAACCACAATAAACTTAAAAATACTTATGCCTAATTCAAACTATGCGTCAAAAATAAAGGATCTTTTGGAAATAACTTTTACTGAAAAGGCTTCCGACCTTCATATTTCCGTAGGACATCCGCCGGTCTTGAGAATCGCCGGCCGGTTGATTCCTTTAACTAAAATGAAGACTGCTTCTTCCCAAGAAGCTCAAGGCCTGGCTTTTGAATTGATGACAGATGAAATTAAGCAGAAGTTCCTAGAAGAAAAAGAAGTGGATTTTTCCTATAACTTTGAGAGTCGGGCCAGGTTCAGAGTGAATGTTTGTCTTCAAAGAGGAGATGTTTCCAGCGCCTTAAGATTGATCCCTAATAAGATATCGACTATTGAAGAGCTAAATGCTCCGCCTATTCTTCATGAGTTTTTAAGATACCCCCAGGGTTTTCTTTTGGTAACCGGGCCGTCTGGCCAAGGGAAATCTACTACTTTGGCTGCCATGATAGATGAAATAAATCACACGAGAGCCGAACATGTTATTACCATTGAGGATCCGATTGAGTATGTTTTCGAAGACGACAGGTCAATTATTGATCAAAGAGAAGTATATCGCGATACTCTAAGCTTTGCTAGGGCCTTAAAATCAACCTTTAGGCAGGACCCAGACGTGATTATGGTAGGAGAGATGAGAGACCCAGAGACTATTTCCACAGCCATTACAGCAGCTGAAACTGGGCACTTAGTTTTTGCGACACTGCACACTAACTCCGCCTCCCAGAGCATCCACCGAATCGTTGATTCTTTTCCGGCTGCCCAGCAAGGCCAGATTCGGGCGCAGCTTTCCGGTTCGCTTATCGGTATAGTTTCCCAACGTCTGGTCCCGCGAATTAAGGGCGGTTTGATCCCGGCCTGCGAAATAATGATAAACACGCCAGCTGTTGCTAACCTTATCAGGGAAAACAAGGTTCATGAAATTCCCCTGATTATTGAGACTTCAGCTGAAATAGGAATGATTTCTTTAAACAGATATTTGGCAAACCTGGTAAGAGCCAAAGAAGTTGATTTGGAAGTTGCCATGAATTACTCTTTAAGCCCAAGCGAACTGCGTGCTCTGACGCGGGGCTAATAATATATGAAATTCAATTATCAAGCCAGAACCAAAACAGGAGAAATCCAATCTGGAGTGGTTGAGGCATCAGGTAAAGAGGCAGCAGCTGAAGTTCTTAAGAACTACGGTCTTTTTGTCACTGCCTTAGAGGAGTTTTCCCCTCCGATCTATGCCAGAAGGATAAGATTCCTCCAGCATATTTCCAAGAAAGACATTGTGTTTTTGTCTCGCCAATTGGCAATAATGTTCAAATCAAAAGTGCCGCTGATTGAAATCTTCCAAACGTTAGCTAAGCAGACAAAGAATGTTGAGCTGAAAGAAAAGATATTAAAGCTTTCAGAAGAAGTTGAGGGAGGGACCCCTCTTTCAAAGGCCCTTAGTTTGTTCCCCAAGCTTTTTTCTCCTTTTTATACCAGCATGGTTAAGTCAGGAGAGGCCTCTGGTAAGCTTACAGATGTTTTCCTTTATCTAGCTGACTATTTGGAAAAAGACCATCTTTTCCGTTCTAAGATAAGAGGAGCGCTCACCTATCCTATTTTTGTTATATTCGTAGCAGCTGTTGTTGTAACAATAATAGTCACTTATGTTATTCCTCAGCTGACCTCGGTTTTGACAGAAACCGGAGCGCAATTGCCCTGGATTACCAGACTCGTTATATCCTCAACTGATTTCCTAAGGGCAAAGGGCTGGATGGTTTTGTTAGTTCTTATTGGTTTAGGTTATCTCTTTTATAGATATTACAAAACGCCCAAAGGAAAAGAGGTGGTTGATAGAATAACCTTGAAGGTTCCGGGAATCGGAGGATTCTTGAAGAAACTTTACCTAGCCCGTTTCGCCCTCAATCTCTCCACTTTGATTTCAGGTGGTTTGCCAATTGTTCAGGCTTTAGAGATTACTAGTGAGGTGATGGGTAACGTCGTCTACCGGAACGTTATCTTACAGACAAAAGAAGACGTGAAAAAAGGGGAGACGATAAGCTCGGTTTTGGAAAGA
>CAYYDH010000026.1:0-8112 GCA_964470615.1 uncultured Candidatus Saccharibacteria bacterium | reverse complement strand
TGCTGCGGGGCTTGGACTCGAACCAAGATAAGCAGCTCCAAAGGCTGCTGTCCTGCCGTTAGACGACCCCGCAATTTTTGTTATTTTACCATTTTCCAGATGTTTTACAAGATGGGTTGATAATTGATAATAGCCAGGTTAATATTAGAAAAAGTACTTTAACAACGTACAGCCCTCAACTAAAGGGGAAAAGAATGGGCACATCGCAAGCTACGGCTAGAGTAGGAGTCGCAGACCTTAAAGAAAAAGTTAGACAGTCAAAAGAAAGACTCCAAGAAAACGCAACGGTGCAATTGATAGAAGCTTCCCTTATAAAACGAGACCCTGATCAACCCAGAAAACACTTTGACCATGCTGGCCTGAAAAGCTTGGCCGCCAGCATAAAAGAAGTCGGCCAAAAAATCCCGATACTGGTTGAACCTACAGACGACCCCAAAAACCCGTATATTATTGTTGATGGAGAAAGAAGGTGGCGGGCTTGCTTGATATTAGGCAGACATCACACTATCCGCGCCCTTGTTTTACCCTCGGGCGGAGGAGCGAATGAACGATTTGTCCACTCAATCGTTGCCAATCTCGGCCGAGAAGGACATACCCCTCTGGAAGTTGCTTTGGCTCTGAAAAGGCTCAAAGAAATGGATTTTTCGACCCAGCAGATTGCTGCAATGTGCGCTAAGTCAGTTCCCTGGGTGTTTCAGCACTTAAGCCTTGTGAAGCTTGACCCGCGCGTTGCTGCAATGATGGATCCCTCGGTAAGGAAACCGCGACAAGGAGGTGTTTGCTTCTCTGTCGCCCTGCTCCTTACGTCTCTTCCTCGTGATTTGCAGTTTGAAATAGCAAAAGAGATACACGGAAAAGGAATGAGGATGTTACCGGCAATGCATCACGTAAGAACCACTGCTCTGGAACACGGGCACAAGGTAGGATATGGCAAACATCCCAGAAAAAGTCGCGCTTCTCTTATGAATTTCTTGGAACGCTTAGCAGAAAACGTCGAGGGTTTTGTTGTACCGGCTAGCGGAGCTTCCCTCCAAGAAATGCTTCTGAGCTTCCCGATAGGCCAGCTTTTTTCAGCAGCTGACACGGTCAAAAGGCTGCAAAAGCCCTTAGAAAAACTGTTACGAACAATAACAGAAGTGGCGGAAAGAAAAGGCTCAAATTAAAAACTATAAAAGAGCGCTATAAACGCTCTTTTTTCTAATAAAAGAAAAGGTTATTTATTAATGACCTCGACTATTGCCAATTCCAGCGGTAATTGCTGGATTGAGGAGTATTTCATCTTATTCTCAGCATCCATGAAAAGGTTCAAAGCTTTCTGAATCTCTTCGTTCGTCATCTTGGAAATCTGAGTTTTTATCTTATTCTGCTCTTCTTTAGTCAAGCCTACGATTATCGGATTAGCCGGTTCGGGGTTTATCTTTAAAATCATGGCCTGCCTGAAATATTTAATTAAAGCTCTAACGAATTCGTTAGGGTCAAATCCCTTCTCCAAGGTTTCGTTTAAAAAAGTAATTGCCCTCTCTGTTTGTTTTTGAGAAATGAAATCAACCATTTGGCTTATTAGGCGGGTATCGGCAATACCTAGCAAGTCTTTCAACTCTTCAGCTTTAATCGTTCCGTTATCCTCTTGAGTTCCGGCAAAAGTTATTGCCTGATCAAGCAGGCTTTCAGCATCCCTTATCGCCCCACCTGAATTCAAGGCAATCAGCTCCAGGGCTGCTTTTTCAATCCTTGTACCTTCCTTTTTGCAAACATACTCCAGCCTTTTAATAATCTCGTCTAACGTAAGCTTTCTGAAATCGAACCGCTGGCAACGGGAAATAATCGTAGGAATCATTTTGTGAGATTCGGTGGTGGCGAGAATGAAAATGGCGTGGGCTGGCGGCTCTTCTAAGGTTTTTAAAAGCGCATTAACAGCATCCTTAGACAGCTGATGCGCTTCATCTAGAATAAAGACTTTGTATTTACCTTTGGTCGGTGAAAACTTAATGCCGTCTCTTAGTTCCCTGATCTCGTCAATGCCGCGGTGGGAAGCTGCATCAATCTCAGTCAAGTCCATTGACCTACCTTCCATTATTTCCAAACAAGAAGAGCATTTGTTGCACGGCTCAAACTGGCCATCCTTCCTGTTCTGGCAATTGGCAGCTTTTGCTAAAAGACGAGCAATGGTCGTTTTCCCGCTTCCTCGAGGTCCGCAGAATAAATAGGCGTGGGAAATTAAACCGTTAGCAATGGCATTGCTTAGCGTCTGAACAACACTTTCCTGGCCGACTATTTCAGCAAAAATCTGCGGCCTGTATTTCCGGTATAGAACAAGATTCGGCATTATTTCTTAAAGACAATAAATTTGTATCCTATAAAGTTCCAGGTAAACGTTATCAAGACCGCGAAAATACCGCCAAGGTTGGCCCATGATTCTGCCGAAAACCCCATCTGCGGCTTAAGCATATTTACGAAAAGCCCGGCTGCTCCAACATTTATCACCAATCCAACGGCGGTTACCAAAAAAAACCGGATAAATTCTTTTGCCATTCTGGTTGTCTCTTTCTTTTCAAAGGCCCAGAACTTATCAGCAAAATATTTGGCAGCAGTGGCGATAATAAAAGATATTCCCTTGAAAACAAGGTAATAGACACCGGCAGTTACAGCAGACAGTTTTATAAACAAGCTTAAAGTACCTAAATCAAAGATAGTAGCTAGGGCGCCAATTAGAATAAACTTTGCCAGTTGATAAACAAAAAGAAAGCGCTTACCTATTAAGGATGCTAACCAAAGGCAAACAATGCTTAAAACCGGGAAAATTACGGTCAAGCTCCACAGCCATGACCCTGGGATAGGAAGCTTATCAGAAATTTCTCCCAGCAAGTTCACAAAATACAGCGCAACGATTTCGCCTATTACAAGCGAAACAACAATATCGGATTTTTTCATTTTTGTATGAAAATTAAATTGATTATATTATTTTATCGTATCACAAAAGAAATCCGGTGAAAAGAAAAAGCCCACTTTTATAAGTGAGCCAGAATTTTCAGCTTTCACCGCTTCATTCCCCCTTAAAGATAATATCAATACGCTCAACTCTTATGCCGACGAGTTCGAGCAAAAGGATAATTCCAAAAAACAGAACAGGGAGCAGGAAAAAAGAGGCGTCGCTGAAACCCAAGGCGCAAACGGCGTGAATGAACAAACCGACAAAAAGCAGAAACGCGACAAGCAGTACAATCGTTCTCATCGCTTCTCCCCTTTCGATAAAAAGTACCACCCTCTTTATACCACCCCATATTTTTTTGTCCATATTGGACGGAGCCAATAAAATTGATACAATAATAGAATGTTAAAGATATATAACACCCTAACCAGAAAAAAAGAAACCTTTAAGCCGCTGAAAGCTAAGACAGCGGGCATTTACACCTGCGGTCCGACTGTCTATTGGTACCAGCATATTGGCAATCTGCGCTCATATATCTTTGCTGATATTTTAAAAAGAGTTTTATCGTATGACGGCTATAAGGTAAAACAGGTTATAAACATCACTGATGCCGGCCATCTCACCAGCGATGCCGATGAAGGCGAAGACAAGGTAGAAAAAGCAGCAAAAAAAGAAGGTAAAACGGCAAAAGAAATAACTGATTATTATTGGAAAATATTCCGTGATGATTTCAAAAAACTGAATATCAAAGAGCCGGACGTTTGGCCAAAAGCCACAGAGCACATCAAAGAACAAATTAATTTAATAAAAACGCTTGAGAAGAAAGGATACACGTACAAAACAAAAGACGGCATTTATTTTGATACCTCGAAGTTTAAAAACTACGGAAAACTGGCACGCCTAGAGAAAAAAGGCTTGAGGGCGGGCAAAAGAATTGAGATGAAAGAAAAGAAGAATCCCACTGATTTTGCCTTGTGGAAGTTTTCTGGAAAACCAGGGCTAAGGCAGCAAGAATGGCAATCTCCTTGGGGATTAGGATTCCCGGGCTGGCACATAGAGTGCTCAGCCATGTCAATGAAATACTTGGGCAAGCATTTTGATATTCACACCGGCGGCGAAGACCACATTCCAGTGCACCACACAAATGAAATCGCTCAATCAGAAGCTGCGACTAATAAAAAGCTCGCCAACTACTGGTTGCACGGCGCCTTCTTAACCTTCAAGGGAGAAAAGGTAAGCAAAAGCAAGGGCGGTCTTTATACTGTAGCTGAACTTGAGACAAAGGGGTTTTCAGCCCTCGTCTACCGCTATCTCTGCTTAACTGCGCATTACAGAACACCTCTAGACTTCAGCTTAGAGAGCTTAGAAAACAGCCAAAACTCTCTCAACCGCCTAAAGAACATAATTGCTAAAACCAAAGACGACAAAAAGAAAAATAAAAAATATCTCAAGGAGTTTGAGAAAGCAATAAATGATGACTTAGATATGCCTAAAGCTTTGGCTGTTTTGTGGAATCTGGTGCGCGACGCTAAAGCGACCGGGAAAAGAAAAACGATTGAGGAGATGGACAGGGTCTTTGGTCTGGATCTATTAAAAGAAGAAATAGTTAAGATACCTAATGATATTAAAACCCTGGCACAAGAACGAAAAAAAGCCCGTCGGCGAAAAGACTGGCAAAGAGCTGACCAACTACGCCAACAAATTAAGGGTCTTGGATATAGGATCGAAGATACTGCCAAGGGACCGGTTATCAAAAAGATTTAACTCTGAAAAAATAAAGGAACCTGCGTTTGCAGGTTCTTTATTTGTTTTCGGTTTCAGTTGGATGTCTGAAACTTCCTGAGTACCGACGGTATCTTGATGGTAAGGCCGAAGCGATCTTTCACAGCCAAAGCCTCAGCCAAGAGACGCTTTGCCGAGACAGTGTCTCCACGTCTTGCAGCACATTCTGCAAGACTAAGCCTGTTCAACATTGTTGACTCTGTCCTCGGAGCTCTTAGCGCTTCTGCAAAAAGAGCAGCTAGATCAATTGACCCGATTTGAGGCAATCCCTCACTTGCTGCGACCCTACTCATGGCGGCGACCTCCTTTATCCCTCTGGAGCCAAGTTATAAAAAAGCTGTTCTTTCTAACTTAACTGAAACGCCAAGTTTTGTCAATAATAAAAAGCCCCTTGGATTGATTTGCATCATTGAAATCCCAAGGGGCCTTGCCCAGGCGCCCGCCTCGCGCCTGGCGCTATGATTGGTTGTCACTTCCGAAAAAGGAACTAGGTAAATCCGCTGTGGAAGAGCATTGCCCTTCACTTTCTAGGGGCCCTGCCCCTGACCTGAGACATACCGGCTTCCGCGAAGTGCGGAAGATCGGCGAGGCCGGCGACGTGTCAGGCGCTATTGGTCATGCTGCCCAGCGTTTTTCCCATGCGACTCTCCTTAAAAGAGCGAGTTTCACTTTACGGCTATATTATACGCCTCATACCAGTTCTTGTCAATACCCTGAAAGTTTTTCACAAAATATCCCCTACTACTTCTTGCTATCCTTTCTGCTTTCCGTTATAAAGGAGTTGATGCCAAATTCTAACAAAAATGAAGCTTTAGAAAAATTACCTCCGCAAAGCATTGATGCAGAAAAGTCCTTGCTCGGTGCTTTGATGATAGACAAGGATGCCATAATAAAAGTGGCAGATTTTTTATTACCCAAAGACTTTTACAAGAAGTCTCACCAAGAAATATATTCGGCAGTCGTTGACTTGTTTGAAAGAGGAGAATCCATTGATTTTTTAGCCGTCTCTAGCCGCCTAAAAGATAGAAACTTTTTAGAGGAGGCTGGCGGCAGCGGCTATCTTACCGAGCTGATAAATTTCGTACCGACTGCAGCTCACGTCTTGAGTTATGCTAAAAACGTCCAAAAAAAGAGAATCTTAAGAGACTTAATCGCCACCAGCCAAGAAATAAACTCATTGGGCTACAATGAAGCTGAAGACGTTGACGTTTTACTAGATGAAGCAGAAAGAAAGATCTTCAGCATTGCCCAAGGAAGTCTAACGCAGAATTTTGTTCCGATAAAAGACACATTGGAAGAGGCGTTCGAAAGACTTGACCGTTTGTCGAAACACGGGGATGTTGTGAGGGGCACTCCAACCGGTTTCAAACATTTAGACAACCTCCTCGCCGGCTTTCAGAAGTCTGATTTAATAATCTTGGCCTCTCGACCATCGATGGGAAAATCCAGCTTGGCGCTAAACTTTGCCGCTAACATTGCTATTGATTCAAAGTTGCCTGTCGGTATTTTCAGCTTGGAAATGTCACGAGACCAGATCGTTGACCGCCTCCTTTCTTCATTGTCAAATGTTGATTCTTGGAAACTAAGAACTGGCCGTCTCTCTCAAGAAGGAGAAGACAATGATTTCAGCCGCATCCAGAACGCCATGGGCATTTTAGCTGAAGCGCCTATCTATATTGACGATACCGCAATAATCAATGTTCTACAGATGAAAGCCATGGCCAGAAGACTGCAAGCTGAACATGGTTTAGGTCTAGTTATTATTGACTACCTCCAACTGATGGAATCGCGAAACCAAGCCTTTAGCACGGTCCAACAGGTTTCAGAAATATCTCGCTCTTTAAAAGGCATGGCCCGCGAGTTGAATGTGCCCGTACTGGCTGTATCTCAATTGTCCAGAGCAGTTGAACACCGCGTCCCGCCTGTTCCGAAGCTGGCCGACCTAAGAGAATCTGGCAGCTTAGAGCAGGACGCTGACGTAGTAATGTTTATTTACCGAGAAGACCGTTATCGCGATGATACATTGCGCAAGAACATCGCCCAAATTCGTATTGCCAAGCACAGAAACGGACCTATCGGGAATATAGACCTGTACTTCGATGAAGCAAGAACTACCTTCAGAACCCTAGACAAGCAAAGCGAAGAGTCTAGCTTCCGACCACCAGAAGGAGAAGAAGCAGAAACAACGCTCCCTTTTTAACAAACCATGTACCCTGCACCAATTCAACGCCTAATTGATTCTTTCTCTAAGTTCCCAACCGTGGGACCACGCACAGCCGCACGCTTTGTCTTCTATTTGTTGAAGCTATCACCGGCTGAGTTGGACAATTTGACTGTTTTAATAAAAAACCTAAAGGAGTCAACAAAAATCTGCCAGTTTTGTTTTAACCCTTTCGACTCTAAAGAAGGCACGCTCTGCCCTATTTGCCAAAGCCCCAACCGTGATAAAACTTTGCTCTGCGTGGTAGAAAAAGAAACCGATTTGGTTTCAATTGAAAATACTAAAAAATACAAAGGCCTCTACTTTATACTAGGCAGCAATACTTCCGGCCCCAAAAACGAGGAAGCAAGAAAGACAAGAACTGATGAGTTGGCGGATCGGATAAATAATCCAGAAAACTTCGGCCCTAAAAACGCTAGCTTCAAAGAAGTAATTATCGCCACCAACTCAACCACTGAAAGCGAGGCCACGGGTTTATATGTAGAAAGAAAGCTAAAAGCAATGAACTTGCCAACGCTAAAAATCAGCCACTTGGGCCGCGGATTGCCAGTAGGAGGAGAACTGGAATACGCGGACGAAGAAACATTGAGCAGTGCTTTTGAAGGAAGAAAGTAAAAAGCCCGCTTAACGGGCTTTTTCTACTCTGTTTCTATTTTGGTAATTTTCACTTCGGTAAATGGTTGGCGATGACCCTTCCTTACCGTATAGCGTATCTTAGATTTAAACTTAACTATTGAAACCTTATCATTCTTCCCCTGCTTCATAACTTTTCCTAGAACCTTGGCGCCCTTGACTAAGGGCGTTCCGATTTCCACCTTTTTATTTTTTTCTACTAACAGAACTTCGGCAAACGAGACTTCGTCGCCTTCTTTCTTTTCTATTTTTTCTATTTTTATCTTATCTTCGGGCTTAACAATATATTGTTTTCCGCCGGTTCTGATTATTGCCAACATACTTTTGTTTAGGTTATTCTTCTAATAAGGGGGTTTCTTCCACCTCTTTTATTTTTATCTTAGTTTCGCTACCAGTGATTTTTACCACATCTTTATCCACTTTGGCAAGCTCTTTTGAGGCTTTGTTGTAGGTGCCTACGGTTACTGTCAGGTGTCCGCCCAGTTTTTTCATATACTCACTGTAACCTCCCCTGTGCTTTCCCAGGCGCTCTCCCTCCTTTATTATC
>CAYYDH010000025.1:0-8217 GCA_964470615.1 uncultured Candidatus Saccharibacteria bacterium | reverse complement strand
GCACGGTAAATATCTTGGAGGCTTGCAGGAAAAAAGGAAACTTAAAATCAATTATTGTCGTTTCTTCTGACAAGGCTTATGGCAAGGCAAAAGAGTTGCCTTATAAAGAAAATTCTCCTTTAAGGGGCGACCATCCTTACGATGTGTCAAAGTCAGCGGCTGATTTAATTTCCCAGGCCTATTTTGTAACATACAGGCTCCCGATTGTTATCACGAGATTCAGCAATGTTTTCGGTCCCAGAGACATTAATTTTTCCAGGATAATACCCGGGGCTTTGGAAGCGATAATAAAAAATAAAGAGCTTTTAATAAGGAGCGATGGGAAAATGATAAGAGAATATACTTACGTGGAAGACATAGCGGATGGATGTGTTAAATTAGCCGGAAAGATAAATGAGGTTCGGGGGGAGGCATTTAATTTCGGAAGCAAGAACATATTTAGCGTTATTGATATTGTAAAAAAGATAGAGGAGATTTTGGGACAAAAAATCAACTATAAAATATTGAATATTGCTAAAAACGAGATACCAGAACAATATCTTGATTGGACAAAAGCAAAAGAGAAGCTGGGCTGGTCGCCGAAAACAAGTTTTGAAAACGGGATCCAGAAAACCTTTGATTGGTACGGGAAGTTCATTTTATAAAAAAAGCACGTCCTTTGGACGTGCTGAGAACAGGCTAGCCGACTTCGGCCACAAAGGCTCCGACTGCGGCTGGGATAATTCTCCAGCGGTGGCAACCAACGGTTTTTTTCGGCAGTCTGTCCACCGGGAACCATTTGCCTCGCAGGCCTGGTCTTTCTTCGAGAGAGCAAAGATGTACCAGTGAAAGGAAGTGGCCTCTCTCTTCTTCTGGGAAATCAACGTAGGCGACAAACCGCCTGCTTAGGAGTTTGCCGCCGAATTCCTTCTCTTCCAGGCGTCTGAAAACATCGTCAAAGCGTTCGCTCGGCCTTAACACCGAGCCAGGGCAGTGCCACTCGTCGGGGTAGGCAGTGTCATGCTTGGAACGTTGAACCAGGTATACTTCAACAGTATGGGGTAGTTTACCGAGGCGGACACAGACCGCCTCCATTGCTACTGAAACAGTCAACCTGGCCAGAGCGTCAAAAAGTTTTGTGCCGTAAGGCTGGGCAGGGTCAACCCTTCCCAATCCGGCAACCAAGGCTTTTCGTTCGCTGTCTTCCACTGCTTGCCTCCTTCTCGTTGGGGTTATTGGGAAAGAGCAGTTATAAATAATAATAGCATAGTTATAAAAAAAGTCAACTAGTTTATGAAAAGGTCAATCTATTTAGGAGGATTAATTATTATTGCGCTAATCTTGGTGATATTTTCCAACAAGATTGGACAGCTTTATCCTCAGCAGGAAATTGAAAATATCCAGGGAAACGCGGACGTGGTTTTAATTGTTGAAAGCGGGCCAGAAAGCCAGCTGGTTTTTCAAGATGAGTTTGAGACAGGAATGACCGTCTTCAGCTTGTTGAAAGAGAAGGCAGAAGGATCGGGCCTGCTGCTGGAAACAAAATTTTATGACATCGGGGTTATGATTGAAGCTATCGGCGGCAAGGAAAACGGCCAAGAAGGAAAATATTGGCTTTATTATATTAATGGAGAAATGCCCATGGTTTCGGCCGACAAGCAAGAGTTGAAACCCGGAGACAAGGTTGAGTTCAAATTTGAAGAATCATCGTTTTAAACCAGATGGAAGAATTAACTAAAAAAGGCAAAAACTTGGAAATAATAACCACCCTAGTTTTTATTTTACTGGGGGCAAGCTTGAGATTCGTACCTCATCCGCCTAATTTCGCTCCCATAGCCGCCATGGCCCTATTCGGAGCAGTTTATCTTCCCAGAAAGATAGCCTTTATTTTGCCAGTAGCGACAATGGTTGTCAGCGATTTTTTCATCGGCTACTACGAACCAGAATTGATGATTTCTGTTTACGGAAGCTTTATTTTATGCGTATTCCTGGGTTTTTGGCTGAAAAGCCATAAGAAGTGGCATCTAGTTGGCGGAGGAGCAATCCTTTCTGCTGTTTTATTCTTCCTTATTACTAATTTTACGGTCTGGTTTTTCGCTCCTTGGTATCCTAGGACTTTTCCGGGAATAATTCAGTGCTATTTAATGGCTCTGCCGTTTTTCAGGAATACGCTATTGGGTGATCTTTTTTATGCCTTTTTCTTTTTCGGAGCTTACGAGATGGCGAAAGGTCAGATTAAAAAGAAGTTCGGGTATCCTTTAAAAAACGATAAGGCGCTTCGGTTAACATAATTTTACAGCGGTTATATGAAGAAAGTTTTAATCACCGGCGGAGCCGGTTTCATAGGAGCAAACTTAGCCAGGAAGTTGGCTTCTCTTCCTGGTTTTAAGGTATTTATAATTGAGAAAAAAGACGCTGACTTGTGGAGATTAAGGGGCATAACGAATAAGGTCAATATTAAGCACGCTGATTTGGCAAGCCGGGTCAGGCTGTCTAAAGTAGTCAGCGATATTAGCCCAGACATTGTTTTTCATTTAGCCAGCTACGGCGTTTATCCTTCCTCTCAATCCGATTTGAGAAAAATAGTAAGGACGAACATTGAAGGAACATTGAACCTGGCAGAATCATTGGAAAATAGTCCCTTGTCTTCTTTTGTCTATGCCGGCACTTGTTTCGAATACAAGGAGAAAGAATCCAAGATTAACGAGGACGATGCCATTGAGCCGTTGAATTTTTACGCTATAGCAAAATTCAGCGCCGGGATGTTTTTAAAAAAGTTTGCCGAGGAAAAAAATATGCCGGTTATCAACTTAAGGCTGTTTACCCCGTACGGATATTACGAAGACGGCCAAAGGTTGATACCTTATCTCATTCTGAACGCCTTGAAGAATAAAAAAATAGAGTTAGTTTCACCAGATAATGCCCGGGACTTTATTTTCATAGAAGATGTCGTGAATCTTTTTCTGAAAGTCGCAGAAAGCAAACACAACTACCAAGGAGAGATATTTAATATCGGCTCTGGAAAACAACACAGCGTCAGAGAAGTGGTAAAGGTTATAGAAAAATTGTTAGGCCGAAAGCTAGATATTGAGTGCGGTTCCAAGGTCGGTTATTACAGAAAAGACCTTAAATCTGTTTTAGCAAACAACGCCAAGGCCAAAAGCGCATTCAATTGGCAGATTGAACACGACTTTGAATCGGGCGTTCGTAAAACCATAGATTGGCTTAAGAAAAATAAAAAACTCTATAGAGCTTAATAATTATGCGGTACAGTTCGGTATTACTAGTCAATTTCTATTATCCAGAATCAGGCTACGGAGAGCGGTTAATTTACCCTCCCCTCGGTTTAGGATATTTGTCCGAATATCTGGAAAGCAAGGGTATTGCCAGTCAGGTTTTAGATATGGGGACCGGCAAAGAAATGGGCCAGGCTGAAGCTCTGATGTCTCAGGAGATTGAAAGGTTCAAGCCGGCTCTTGTTGGGATAAGCTTAAATTCAATCTGCTTCAAGCGTTCAATGGAGATTCTTAACGCAATTCGTAATAAGTATCCAGAAATTCCTATTGTAGCCGGCGGGCCGGACGCGTCTTCAAGGGGAGCTGAACTGCTGAGAAGATATAACTTTTTAGATTATGTGATTATTAGAGAAGGAGAAAGAGCTTTAGCTAAGCTGTGTCTAGGCGAAGAGCTTGAGAAAATACCCGGGTTAAGCTGGAAAAGGGGAGAAACGCTTCATAGCAACCCAGATATGACCGCTGAAGATTTATCAGAATTTCCTTTTCCGAGATATAAGAAATTCCAGCTTGATTTATACGCAGGCTTAGATTCCATAGGGATACTGACTTCTAGAGGATGTCCCTATCAATGTATTTTTTGCCAACAAAGCGCTTTGCTGGGTAAAAAGTGGCGGGCCAGAACTCCAGCCAGCATTGTTGAGGAAATCGGCTATTGGAAGAATCAGGGAAAAAAAACAATTTACATCCTAGACGATAACTTCGCTTTAAACAAACAAAGAGTTATTGAGCTGAGCAATCTTGTGGTGGAACGAGGGTTGGATGATATAGATTACATAATTGTCGGCGGCGTGAGAATTGACCAAGTCAACGAAGAAATACTCTCAGCTTTAAAGCGGATGGGGGTGAAAACAATTCCTTTCGGCGCTGAGAGCGGCTCTGACAGAATCCTCAAATTCATGAAAAAGGGCATCACGACTGAAATGACCGACAAAGCTATCGCCCTAGCCGTTAGCATGGGCTTTAACGTAAAACTTTTCTTTATAATCGGCTTTCCGACAGAGACGAAGGAAGATGTTCAAAAATCATTCAAGCTGGCCCTCAAATATCCGATTGCCAGCGTTCGGTTTTTCAACCTATTTCCCTATCCAGACACCGCCTTGATGGAATGGCTGGAAGAAAATAGAGCTCGTTTTTTCTACCAAAGCGACGAATATATGAATAATTTCAAACGCTTCCAGCGGATTCCTCTTTTTGAAAACGCATCCGGAATGAATTACCAAGAAAAACTTGAAGCCCTTAATTCAGCCGACCAGGTGGCTAAAACCGTTGAGGAAAGACATAAAGCCGTTATAAAATAAAAACTCGCCTAGTTATTAAAATGGAAAATCCAATTATCAAAGAAGACCTAAAATTTATAGCCAGCTCTTATTTGCCTTGGGATAAATTAGAAGGAAAAAACATTCTTATTTCCGGAGCCAATGGATTTTTGCCATCGTATCTGGTTAAGACTATTTTGTTTTTAAACAAAAATAAATTTAAGAAGAAAGCAAAAGTTTTTGCAATTGACCGAGCCGATAATAGAATCGCGCCTTACGTGGGAAAAGACGAGTTAGTTTTTATAAAACAAGACATTTGTCAGCCCATTACCATTAAAGATGAAATCCATTTTCTAATTCACGCAGCCAGTCAGGCCAGTCCTAAGTATTTTGGAAAAGACCCGGTGGGCACTTTATCAGCCAATATTTTGGGGACAAAAAATCTTCTAGAATTCGCGGTAGCAAAGAAAGTAGAAAGCTTCTTATTTTTCAGCAGCAGCGAGATTTATGGGCAGGTTCCGGAAAGAGATATGCCCGTCAAAGAGAGCGCTTGTGGCTGTTTGGATTTAGCGGATGTCCGTTCCTGTTATGCTGAGAGCAAAAGAATGGGCGAAACGATGTGCATTAGCTGGCTGCATCAACATGGCGTTCCCGTAAAAATAGTCAGGCCGTTTCATAATTATGGCCCCGGCTTAAATCTTGATGATGGAAGAGTGTTCGCAGATTTCGTTTCCGATATAATAAATAATAGAAATATTATTATGAAAAGCGACGGTAAAGCCCTCAGATCTTTTTGTTATATTGCTGACGCAACCGTTGGGTTTTTCACCATATTATTGAAAGGAAAGAACGGCGAGGCGTATAATTTAGCCAATGATAAAGGAGAAATCAGCGTTTTAGACCTGGCTAATTTGCTGGTTAGGTTATTTCCAGAGAAGAATTTAAAAATAGAAAAGAAAGAGGGCGTTGAGCAAGGATACTTAAAAAGCAAGGTTAACCGGTGCTCTCCGGATATTTCTAAAATTACTGAACTTGGCTGGAAGCCGAAATATTCTTTAGAAGACGGTTTTAAAAGAACCATAACAAGCTTTCAAAACGAAATATGAAATCATCGGATTACATCATTAGTTTTCTTGCCTCCCAAAAGATAACCCATGTTTTTGAGGTGGCCGGAGGAGCCTTGGGGCATCTGCTGGACTCTTTATACGGTAAGAAAAAAATTACCGCCGTATCCATGCACCACGAAATGGCTGCTGCCATTGCCGCCGAGGGTTATGCTAGAGCCAGTGGGAACATTGGCGTAGCCATGGCAACAAGTGGTCCAGGGGCGGTGAATATGCTGACTGGGATAGGGAGCTGTTTCTTTGATTCTATTCCTTGCCTTTTCATAACCGGTCAAGTGAATACTTATGAGTTTAAGTTCAAAAAACCAGTAAGGCAGCTCGGTTTTCAAGAAACGGATATTGTAAATATTGCCAGACCGATTACCAAAGACGCAGCGATCATTGTTGATTCTGGTAAGATAAAACAGCAACTGGAAAAACTAATTTTTACTGCGAAAAGCAGTCGTCCCGGGCCGGTTCTAATAGACATTCCGCTCAACATTCAGCGCGCAGAAATTAAGGTAAATGCGTTGAGTTCTTTTGACGCTTCTTGCTCCGGCCAGAAGAAAATAGACAATATCCTGCTTGAAAAAACAATAAAACTAATAAAATCTTCTTCTAGGCCGATAGCTTTGGTGGGCGGCGGAATAAGAGCGTCAAAAGCAGAGGGCGAGCTCTTTAAGTTTATAAAGAAAACCGGGATACCGGTGGTTGCTTCTTTAATGGGTTTGGATGCTTTTCCTCAAGAAGACCCCCTATTTGTCGGCCTGCTGGGCAGTTACGGCAATCGTTACTCTAATTTGGCGGTTGCCAACTCCGATCTCCTTTTAGTTCTGGGGTCTCGACTGGATACTAGGCAAACCGGCACAAACCCGAAAACATTTGCCAGAGAAGCAAAAATTATACACGTGGATATTGACTCTCACGAACTCAATAACAAGGTAAAAGCAGACATTGCCATTCGGTCTGATTTAAAAAACTTCTTGTCTATTTTAAATGCCAGTATTCCTAAGATTGATTCGGACAGAATAAAACCATGGAAAGAGAAAATAAGTGCCTACAAAAAGAAATATCCTGATTATAGAAAGTCGCTTGACGATAAAATAGACCCTAATTATTTGATGTACGAGCTTTCTAAGTTTATTCCCGATGGTGCAATAATATGCGTGGATGTAGGCCAGAACCAAATGTGGGCGGCTCAGTCGCTTAGGATAAAAAAATCCCAGAGATTTCTAACTCAAGGAGGCATGGCTTCAATGGGTTCTGCTTTGCCCATGGCGATCGGAGCTTCTTTCGCCCAGCCCCAAAAAATAATAGTGGTAATTATTGGGGATGGTGGGTTTCAGTTAAATATTCAAGAGCTGGAAACGGTTTTTCACCATAATTTGCCCATTAAAATAATCCTGCTGAACAATCGTTGTTATGGGATGGTGAGACAATTCCAAGAACAATATTTTAACAGTAGATTCCAATCAACGGTTGCCGGATACAGTGCTCCTAATTTTCAAGATGTAGTTTCTGCCTACAAAATACCCGCCGCCAAAATTAAAAATAGCAAAGAAATCACTAAAAAGTTCCAGAAACTTTTTGCCGATAAAAAACCAAGGTTTTTGGAGGTAAATATCAGTAAATCAGGTAAAGTAAACCCTAAACTATCAGTAAACAGGCCGATTGAAGACCAGGATCCTCTTTTGCCGCGGAGCGAACTCAATTCAAATATGATTATTAAAACTATCAGAAAATAATATGCAAGAAGAAATTAGAAAAAGAATATTGAGAGATGTAAGAGAATTTTATCGTGTTAAGAGGCGAGGAGAAAGATTTATCCCGGGCAAAAGCCAAATTAATTACGGGGGCAGAGTTTATGACGAAAAAGAATTGGTAAATTTAGTTGATTCTTCTCTTGAATTTTGGTTGACCGCAGGAAAATATGCCAAGCAATTCGAAAAAGAATTCGCTGAATTTTTAGGAATAAAATATTGCCTTCTGGCTAATTCTGGCTCCTCGGCCAACCTTTTGGCCGTTTCTTCTCTGACTTCGCCGAAGCTCGGGGGAAAAAGATTAAAGCCAGGAGACGAAGTAATTACCACTGCCTGCGGATTTCCCACCACTCTGAACCCCATAATCCAGAATAATTTGAGGCCGGTTTTTGTGGATATTGGACTGGGTAATTACAACATTGATGTTGGAAAAATTGAGAAAGCGATTTCTCCAAAAACAAAGGCTATTTTCATCGCCCATACTCTGGGCAATCCCGCTGGCCTAGATAAGATTTTAAAGATAGCTAAAAAACACAATCTTTGGTTCTTGGAAGACAACTGCGACGCCTTAGGATCAAAATATAAAGGTAAATATACCGGCACCTTTGGAGATATTTCAACCGTTAGTTTTTATCCCGCTCACCACATTACCATGGGCGAGGGCGGCGCGGTTTGCACCGATAACCCCTTGCTCAAAAAAATCATTGCTTCTTTCCGCGATTGGGGTCGGGACTGCTGGTGCGAACCGGGCCACGACAATACTTGTAAAAGAAGATTTTCCTGGAAAATGGTGCATATCCCGAAAAGAGAGAATGTATCCCCC
>CAYYDH010000024.1:0-8334 GCA_964470615.1 uncultured Candidatus Saccharibacteria bacterium | reverse complement strand
TCCAATTCCAGTTGCTATTGAGCCAATCGCTCTGGAAACAGTTGCTCCTGAGCCGACTGAACCGCAGCTGCCATCTGTTTTAGGCAAGGATTCTTCGGTTACCATAAAAACAGGCCTTGAGAACCCTTTTGTTTTTCTGAAGAATACTTCGCTTTCTTTCATAAACTCTCTGTTGGGGCCCTTTCCTTGGCAAATGAAGCAATCCAAGCATCTTTTTGCTTTGCTTGAGGTCATTCCCTGGTATTTTCTGTTGTTTTTCATAATCAAGGGGATAATAAAGTCTGTTAAAGAGAAACATAGGGTTATTCTACCCTTGGTTATCTTCAGTTTTTTTGTCCTTGGGATATTAGCCCTTTTCATAGGCAATTTCGGCATAATCACCAGGATAAGGATCCCAGCGTTTGCGTCACTCTTGTGTTTGCTTCCTTTTGGGGTAAACTGGACGTCAAGCAGCAAGATAGGCAAGGTTTTTTCTAATAAATTAGATATTTTAATAAAACTATGGAATGCTTAGTTACGGGTGGCGCCGGGTTTATCGGCAGCCATCTTGTAGGCCAATTAATAGAGCAAGGCCACAAGGTTAAGGTTATTGATAACCTTTCAAGCGGGAAGAAAGAGAACCTGCATCCTGAAGCTGATTTTTATCGGCTGGATATTTGTGATTTTGAAAAGATTAGGCCCGTTTTCAAGGGCGTTGATAATGTCTTTCATCTAGCTGCTATTCCCAGGGTGCCTCTTTCAATTAAAGACCCAATTGGCACTTCTAGGGTGAATATCATAGGCACGATGAATGTTTTTAAAGCAGCCATTGAATCTAAGGTTAAAAGAATAATTTTTGCCTCCTCGTCTTCTGTTTACGGAGAACAGGAGAAATTGCCCCTTAAAGAAGATATGAAACCTAATCCAATCAGCCCCTACGGCCTGCAAAAACTAGTAGGAGAGCAAACGGCCAGATTATTTACCAATCTTTATAACACGCCGATTGTGTCTCTAAGATACTTCAACATTTACGGGCCGAGGATTGATTTCGATTCTGATTACAGCTTGGTAATCGGCAAGTTTTTACGCCTGAAAGCCGAGAATAAACCCCTGACAATTTTTGGCTCAGGAGATCAGACCAGGAGTTTTTGTTATGTTGACGATGCGGTTTTAGCCAACATCAAAGCCATGGAAAGCAGTAAGATAACAGGAGGAGAAATAATTAATATCGGGCAGAAAAAATCTTATTCAGTCAATTACTTGAGCAAAATTATCGGAGGCCAGGTCCAGTATCTTCCGCCTAGAACCGGAGACCCCCTTAATACGCAAGCAGACACTTCTTTGGCTCAGGAACTTTTAGACTGGCAGCCAAAAACCGATTTGATTGCCGGAGTCCAAAAAACCAAAGAGTGGTTTGAAAAATTAGGAAACTGAATTATGTCTTCTGAAGGAAAAATCATCGCCATTATTCCAGCCAGAGGAGGGTCAAAAGAAATTCCTCAAAAAAACATCATTGATTTTTGCCGGAAACCATTGATATCCTGGACCATTCAAAGCGCCCTGAGATCAAAGAAAATCAGCGATGTTTATGTTTCCACCGATGACAAGAAAACAGGAGCAGTAGCCCAAAAATACGGAGCTAAAGTAATTTGGAGGCCAAAAGAAATTTCTGGAGATTTTTCCCCGTCAGAAGACGCCTTGAAACACGCCATCAACGAGATTCGCAAAAAAGACCCAGAAGAAATAAATTATGTCGTTTTCCTGCAGGTTACTTCGCCCTTGAGGGAAGTTGGAGATATTGATAGGGCTGTTAGCAGAATAATTAAGGGTAGAGCCGACTCCTTGTTTTCCGGAGCAGAGCTGGGAGATTTCTATATCTGGAGAAGCAGAAAAGGGAGATTAGAAAGCTTGAATTACGATTATAAAAGGCGGGGGAGAAGGCAGGAATTCGGAAAACAATTTGTTGAAAACGGCTCAATATATGTTTTCAAGCCAGAAGTTTTGTTCAAATATAATAATCGTCTGGCCGGCAAAATCTTAATTTTTGAAATGGAGCTTTGGAAGTCGTTTGAAATAGACAGCTGGGAGAACCTTAAACTTTGCGAGGAAATCTTTAAAATCAAGGGTTTAGACAAAAAATAAACATATGGAAACGGAAAAAGAAACCAAGAATAAAGAAAGAGTTGTTTGGTGGAACGGGAAACTGATACCCGAGAGCGAAGCCAAAATATCAATTTACGACTCGGCTCTGATGTTCGGAGACATGGTGTTTGAAATGACTAGGTCCTTTAATAAAAAGCAATTTAAGCTGAGAGAGCATTTGGAAAGACTTTTTGCTTCAATAAAATTTCTAGAGATTCCAGTAACGATGAGCATTGACGAACTGGAAAAGCACTGTCTTGAAGTTATCGAGGCCAATGACTCTCTTTTTCAGAAAGACGATGAACACAGGCTGATGATTGACGTCAGCAGGGGATTGCTCTCTATTTATAAGGACGTAGTTAACGGCCGCGCTGAGCCCAATATAATTATCGCCGACTTTCCTTTAAGATGGACGGTCAGAGGCATGGGAAGATTGTTTGACGAGGGCGTAGATGCTGTTATTCCTTCTCAAAGAACGATTCCGGCCTCTCTGCTTGAGCCCAAAGTTAAAAACAGGAACCGGTTGCATTATCTTATGGCCAACATCCAGGTTTCCAAATACCAAGGGAAAAACGCCTGGGCTTTGCTTTTAGACCCCGATGGGTTTATTGCCGAAGGGGCGGGCGACAATTTCTTTATTGTAAAAGATAAAAAATTATTTACTCCCGAACCAAGGAATATCCTAAGAGGCATCAGCCGGAGATATATAATGGAAGAACTTTGCTCTCAATTGGGCCTGGAATGTTGCGAGAAAAACCTGGGATCATACGACGTGATGACCGCCGACGAAGCCTTTTTTACCGCCACCCCTTTCTGTTTAATGCCGGCGACTAAAATAAACGGGTTGAAAATAGGAGATGGGAAAATAGGAGAAATCACCAAGCAGCTGCTGGATAAATGGGGCAGCAATGTTGGAGTTGATATTGCAGGACAAATTAAAAAGTGGGATTTAGATAATAAAAAAGAAGGCGCAATCGGCATAACCCCTTATTCCTTTAGAGCAAAATAAATTATTTAGAATTCCCAAAATTATGAGTGATAATTTAAAAGTAAAAATAGGAGAAAAGCTGATAGGGGACGGATGCCCGACTTTTATAACTGCGGAAATAGGTATTAACCATAACGGCGATGTCAATAATGCCAAAAAGCTGATAGATATGGCAGTTTCGGCTGGTTGCGACGCGGTTAAGTTTCAGAAAAGAACCATTGAACTGGTTTATACCCCAGAGGAACTGGCCAAGTTGAGAGAGAACCCTTTCGGTCCCACCAACGGCGACCTGAAAAAGGGGCTTGAGTTCGGGGAAAAAGAATACCAAGAAATAGATGATTACTGCAAAGAGAAAAAGATAATCTGGTTCGCTTCGCCTTGGGATATAAAGAGCGTTGATTTTTTAGAAAAGTTTAAAGTGCCCTGCTATAAAATAGCTTCGGCCTGTCTTACCGATGACGAACTGCTTAAATACGTAAAAACAAAGGGGAAGCCGATTATTTTATCTACCGGGATGAGCACTGTTGCTCAAATTAAGCATGCAGTAGAAATTCTTGGCGAAAATGATTTAATTCTTCTTCATTGTACCTCAACCTATCCTTCAGCAGACAGCGAATTAAACCTGAAGGTTATCCCTCAGCTCAAAGAAATCTTTAACTGCCCAATAGGCTACAGCGGGCACGAAGTGGGCGTTTATTCGTCTTTAGCAGCCGTAGGTCTCGGCGCTTGCCTGGTGGAGAGGCATATTACTTTAGATAGGGCAATGTGGGGAAGCGATCAGCCAGCCAGTTTGGAAATGAACGGCCTCAGCAGGTTGGTCAGAGATATCAGGTTGATGCCTTTATGGTTGGGGAACGGCGTAAAAACAGTTTACGAATCAGAAAAACCGATTCTGGAAAAATTAAGAAGAGTTAAATAAAAGCATGAGGCCTGCCCCAGTTTCATTTAACGGATTGACTACGGTTAACGTTGAGCTAACCAGCAGATGCAACAAGAGCTGCTGGATGTGCGGGAGAAGAAAGATTGACAAAGAATATCCTGAAATATCTCTGAATTACGGCGACATGGATTTTGGGTTAGTTAAAAAAATAGCCCGGCAGTTGCCCGAGGGAATAGTTGTCCAGTTGCACAACAACGGGGAGCCGCTTTTATACCCAAGGCTTGGCGAAGCGGCGAAATTGTTTCATCGCCAGATAAGATGTCTAGATACTAACGGAAAATTGATTGTCGCCAAGGCTAAAGAGATAATCGGGAATTTAGAAACTTTGACCATTTCTGTCATTGAAAACGATCCCGATGGCGGAGAGCAATATAAACAGGTTAAGCAATTTCTGAAGATAAGGGGCAATAGAAAACCCAATTTAATCTACCGGTGCCTAGGAAATGTCAATTCAGAAAAATGGGATAAGCTCCCTGGGATAACAGCAAAAAGAGTGCTGCATCATCCTTTGGGAAGCTTCAAGTATCAGAAGAATCCGACGGTTCCGGAGATCGGGATTTGTCTGGACTTTTTGAACCATATGGCAATAAACAGATTAGGCAAAGTTTCCATCTGCGTTCGTTTTGACCCGCTGGGGCTGGGAGTAATCGGCGATGCGAATAAAATTCCCTTGATTGATATTTGGAGCGGCCCCAAAAGAAAAAAATGGCTGGAATACCATGTAAATGGGCAGAGAAACAAAATCCCTCTGTGCGCTCGCTGCGAATTCTGGGGCGTCCCCACGGGTTATTAAAGATGAGCAGGAAAATAGAAAACTTAAAAATACTAGGCAATTGGCTGCCCTTAAAAGAGATGCATAATCCTAGAGAGGCCTATTTATCTTTAAGTCCCGAACAAAAAAAGCATATAGATGAGTTCAATAAAGATATTTCTCAGGGTAGGATAAAATTTGAACAAGTTCCTTGCCTTTGCTCAAATAATGAATTTTTTTTACTTGCTAGCGTGGACAAATATTCTTTGTCGCAACAAACAGTAATGTGTGCCAAGTGCGGCTTAGTCCAAAGTAACCCCCGGATGACAGAAGAACAATACAAATTATTTTATAGTTCGGATATATACAGAAATATTTATAGACCAAATGATTCCTTAAAAAAATATAACTCGTGCGGTCCGTCTAGTGGCAAGGCTATTTTTGAAACCATTTGTAAGGTTAAGAAGTTAGAAGAGATTAATTCAGTGCTGGAAATCGGGGCTGGCGGCGGTTGGAATTTAATGCCATTTAAAAAAGAAGGCGTTACTACCACGGGTTATGATTATAGTCCCAGTTTGGTTTCCTTGGGAAAGAAAAACGGCTTAGATCTGTTCCAGGGCGGCATAGATGACATCAATGGTTCTTTTGATCTTATAATATTGAATCACGTCGTCGAACACTTTAATAACCCCGTTGATGATTTAAAAAAGATAAAAAAACACTTAAATCCTAATGGGATCATTTATATATCTGTTCCTAATATTGAAAACTTTGGCATGACGCAAATACAGAATGCCCACACTTATTATTTTACTCCGCTAACGTTGCAATATTTTATGTCTATTAGCGGATTAAAACCTATATACCATTGCTCGGTTAGAAAAACGCAATGCCTTGTTGCTATTTTTGTGAAAGATGAGGAATTTTTGGCTGGTAATTTGAGCGAAAACTATAGACGCATGCTGAGTATTATAAAAAAATACCGCTATTGTTCTTTTATGGTATTCATGGCAGAAAGGATTAAAAAAACCATAATTAAACTACTGGAATTAGTCGGTTTAAAAAGATTTATTTTTAAAGTTATTAATAAAAGGTAAATAAAGCTTATGAAAAACGATAAATTTAAAAAAATGGGCGTAATGGGACTGGGGATGGTCGGCGGAGCATTAAAAAAGTATTTTGAGAAAAAAGGATACGAAGTACTTTCTTATGACAAAGGAAGAAAAGAGGGCTCTATTGAAGATGTTAACAGGTCCGATGTTATTTTTGTTTGCGTTCCGACTCCGTTTGACAGCGAAAAGGGCTTTGACTTGTCTTATATTGAAGACGCCTGCCAAAACATTTCAGGAGAAAAAACCATAGTGATAAAATCAACGGTTCTGCCCGGCACTACGGAGAAGCTTCAAAAAAAATACCCTCAGCATAAGTTTTTGTTTAACCCGGAATTTCTAACCGAGCTGACAGCAGATCAAGATATGGAGTACCCTGACCGGCAAATCATAGGATACACAAAAGAAAGCTACCCTGTGGCCGGAGATATCCTGCAGATTTTGCCGCTGGCTTCTTTCAGCAGAATAATACCGTCTGCTGAAGCGGAAATGGTTAAATATTTCGGCAACACCTGGTTTTCCACAAAGGTGGTTTTTGCGAATCAAATGTACGATTTGTGCCAGAAATTAAGCCTTGATTACGAAAGTATAATGGAAGCGGCTGCCGCCGACAAAAGAATCGGGAGGACTCATCTAGAAATTTTCCATAAGGATTACCGAGGATACGGCGGGAAGTGCCTGCCTAAAGACATTAAGGCTTTAATAAGGTTTGCGGATGAAAACGGCGTTAATTTAAAGCTTCACAAGATTGTTGAAGAAATCAACAACGGATTGCTGAAGAGCCAGGGAGTTGATGACCCGGAAAAATTCTCAAAAAGAGATTAAAATGAAGATAAAAGTTTTAAAATACGGCTCCGGAGGCCCGGGGATATTTTTAACCAGATTGGAAAGGGAGTTGGAGAAAAGAGGCTTGATAGATAACCTGAATCCGGACGTGATAATTTCCTCTGGCTTCGTGAGAACAAAGAAAAAGCTTATTCTTCGGCTAGATACCATAAATTTCGAGAAGTTTACCGCTAAAGCATTCTCGGGTTTTCTGCGATACAGAGTAAGAATTTCTTTCCTGGCGGCCCTCAACGATGTTTTTTCTGCCTTAATAACGGAAAAGGCCTATAACAAAATTATTACTCCTTTTCTGACCAGGTTTTTATTTTATTTAATGAATAAAAAACAGATTCGCGGGATTAAGCGCGCCGACTGCGTTGTTTACATGTCTCATTTTTCCAGAAACTCTTACAAGTATTTCTGCCGGCACTACGGAGAGGAAAAGAATAAAATTATCTTCAACGGAGCGGACTTGAACCAATTCTTTCCCAAGACAGGCGCCAAAGAAGGCGGGCTTAGATTGTTGTCTTCGGGCGATTTTAGGCCTCTCAAAAGACTGCAGGATTCTTTGATCCTGCTAAGGGAGATTATAAAGGTAATCCCTGACGCTAAATTAATGGTTGCCGGAAAAGTTGGGCCGCAAGTAATGGAACATTTAGAAGCGATAATGGAAAGAAACAATCTGAGAGAACATGTGGAGTTCTTGGGCGAAGTTCATTTTGACCAGCTGCCTTCATCTTACAGCAATGCCCACATTTTTCTTCATCCTAGCTGGCACGACGCCTGCCCCAACGTGGTGGTTGAGAGTCTGGCTTGCGGAACACCAGTAGTGTGCTCCGGCACCGGAACGGCCGAAATGGTGGGCGGAGGAGGGATAGTTGTAGACGAAGGTTATAACTTCGGGTTCAAGGAGTATTACAATTTTGATAAGATCCCACCTCTTGATTATAACAAGTATCTCCAAGCCGTTTTAAAAATCTATAATAATTTAGATTATTATTCGCGAAAAGCCCGGCAGAGAGCTGAAGAGAAATTTGACATCAAAAAAATTGCCGATCAGTATTCAGGGGCGGCCGAGCAAGTATTTTCAAAATAGCTTATGACAACATCTAAGATATTGTCCGTTCTGAAAGCTGGCCACCTTGATTATTTTCTGACTCAGAACCGGCTTTTCAGATTGATTTATTCAAAAATTCCAGAAGAAATATTATGGAAGATGCTGCCGGTGAGGTCAATAATAATAGAAGCGTCAAGTTTTTGCAATTTACAATGTCCGTTCTGTACTCAATGGAAAACAAAAAGGGGGAAAAGCAACCTTTCTTTTTTAAGATTTAAGGAAATAATCAGCAAGCTTCCAAAAACAATATCTGCTGTCGCCCTTCATTTCTCCGGGGAAGCCTGCCTGAACCCAGAATTGCCGAAAATGGTCAGGCACTTAAAAGAAAAAGGAATTTCTAGCGAAATATCCAGCAATGGGACGTTGCTCTTCTCAAGATACAAAGAAATAGTTGACGCCGGACTGGACAGACTGATTATTTCCTTGGACGGAGCGACTAAAGAGAAGCATGAAAAGCACAGAGTGGGCAGTAATTTCCAGGTA
>CAYYDH010000023.1:0-8376 GCA_964470615.1 uncultured Candidatus Saccharibacteria bacterium | reverse complement strand
TTTTCTTTCTAGATTCTACTTCCTAATTCTTCTCCTTAATCCGTCGAGAATATCAGCTGCTGTTTCTTTGCCGCCGAGACCAAAAGCAATACCTCCGGCCAGAACAATTAACCCAATTATGCCGCTAAGCAATGTTTGGATTAACGCTGCCGCTACATTCAGCTGGTACAAAATGGCCAGAATGGCAAAGACCCAAATTGACCATCTTACGATTACTCCAGCTAGTTCGCCGTAACCCACTCTCATTCCCTCTACGCCGGCTCTGATGACTTTCTCGGCTATGTCAGCTATTATTGACGCTACGACCAAAATCAAAGCTGCAACTACAACGTTCGGCAAATAAATCAGGACGCTGTTGACGAATGCAGCAAACTGAGTAAGGCCAAGAATCTCGACTGCCGCTGACAGGAAGACGATTACCAATATCCACTTGAACAACGCGCCGACAAAGCCAGCTGCGTCAACTTTTATATCAGCTCTTTCCAGGGCTGTTTTCCAAGCACCTTTTTCAAAAAGCCTATTGAACTGAATTCTCTTCAAAACTTCAGCTACTAGTTTTCCTATGCCGACGGCAATCAACCAGCCGACCAGGAGAACAATGGCTGCTCCGATAAATTTGGGAATGAAACCTAGAAACCCCATCCAAAGATTTTCAAGGGCCTCTATAGTTACTTCCCACCAAGTATTAATCATTATATTTAATTAATTTGATTACTTTGTGTTTATTAAACCTCGACCTTTTAGTTTAAGGTATTATAACATTAGCCAAAGTGTACGGCAACCCTACCTGTGGAAAACCTAATTTGCCCTTATGGTTTAGCGCAAGCATTAAAATCTTTAACCTGATTATTATATTGCTCTATTAAATCCTTAGTTTTTTCGAAAAGACTGTTGTATCGAGAAACCAAAACATTATATTCGCTTATTTTTTGGTTGTAATCTGATTGTCTCGGCCGTGTGTTTCCAATTTCGTTTTTAAGCGAATCGAGCTCATTCTGAAGCGTCAGAAGCTGGTTTTGATTGCTTTGAATCAGTAGTTTAAGGGCAGAGCTTGGTTCCGGGCAGGCAGAAAGCGGCTCGCCGAAGTGCTGAACCGCGAACCAAGTATCTTTTCCTTCGAACACTCCCCTAGCCACCGCTACTCCAATTTCCTGATATTTAGGGTTCAACATGTTCGCGCGATGTCCGGGGCTGTCCATCCAGGCCTGCACTAAAACCTGGTCGTTCTTAAAGTTTCCCAGCGCCAAGTTCTCGCCTATTAAGATAAAATCATAACCGACATCTTTAGCTAAATCAGCTATCTTGACTCCAGATGGCGATTCATGAGCAAAGTATTGTTCCTGTATCATATCTTCAGCTTTGATAGCAGCGCTGGTATTCAGGCGCGGATTTTCTTGAAGGGGCAACAAACCATTTTGTTCGCGCTGGCTGTTTGTCCATTCTATTACTCCAGCCATTGTCAAAAGCGCGTTGGCGTCTTCTTCGCTGGCTCGTAGAGGCGGCGGCGTAAGAATCTGCTTCCCGGCATCGGTAAATTCTAGAGCGATGAAATCATTAATGCCGCTTTTGATTTGAGGCAGTTTCAGAGATATCTGGTTATAGATATTATTCCAGAAGAACAAAACTGCGCCAGTGACAATTACGGCCGAAGCCACGAGAATTATTACCAGAGATTTTTTCATGATGGTGGACCCTGCCGGACTCGAACCGGCGATCTCCTCATTGCAAATGAGGCGTTCTACCACTGAACTAAGGGCCCCTTATAACCTAAAAGTAGTTTCCTTCAATTTTAAATGCTTTTTTCTTTAACGTAGGGACAAGAAACCATTTAAAATGCCACTTCTTGGCATACGGTCGCTCAAAATCCCACCATATTTTTTCAAAGACTTTGACCGGAACCTTTCTTGCTTTGGCAATTTCCGGATCCATCAAAACTATGTTTCCTTTTTCAAGGCCGACCACGACTGAATAATGTCCTTCCAGACAAGAAAACCAATTAACGATTATCGGCAGGCCTAGTTTAATGAAATACTCTAAGTCCTTTATTTTACCATTTTCTTTCCAAAAACCATGATATCCTAAAAACTTCAGCCCTTCTGTCATTTGCTTTGGCTTGGTTCCTGTTTTTCTTTTTGCCATTATAATCTTAGCCAACCTAGCTTCAGATATCTTAAAACCATAATAATCCAATACTATTTTCAGCGCTGCCGGGCCGCAGAAACCAGATGTTTGGCGAAGTGGTTTTAATTTCAGCATATTTGGTGGGCGATGAAGGAATCGAACCTTCGACCTCTGTCTTATCAGGACAGCGTTCTGCCACTGAACTAATCGCCCTTTTTATTTTTTAGCTGCGGAAAAGTTTCCAACAACTAAGTCCGGCATTATCTTTTTTAAAACTCCCGGGGTAATTTTTATCGATACTGTATAGACTCCGGAACCGATGATAATCTTTGGGTTTCTGAGTAGGCCGGCGTCAACAAACGCATTCATTTTGAAAAGAGCTCCAAGGGGTGGAACAGCCCCAACCTTCATTCCTTTCAGTTTTTTTTTCATCCAGGCTTCTTTTACAAAATCAACCTTCTTAGTTTTAGCAACCTTTCTGAATTTATTTTTATCCAGGTTTTTGTTTGCCGGTATTAAAACCAGACAATAACTCGAATCAATCTTCAAAGCTAAGGTTTTTCCAACGACTTTTTCTTGTACTTTTAGGGTAGCTGCTTTGTCGTAGGCAGTATAAACGGTCCGGTGCTCTATCAGCTCGTATTCGGCCTTAGTTTTATCCAGAAATCTTTGTACTCTCACTGGTATTTTCATTAGAAGGTATTTTATCAAACTTTGCTATAATTTTCAATTATTTCCAAAGTATATAAAATTCTCTATAATAAACAAATAATTTCATTGCCATGCTTTTAACCCTTATCTGTTTAGCTATCTGCCTTGTCCTCGGTTATATTATCTGCAATTTTTTCCTTAAAGACAACATTGCTTTTGCCGATCTCTTGGCAGTATCCATCATTCTGGGATTAGTTATTATGAGCTACTCTGTTTTATTCTTAGCTTTAATCTTCAAGGACATGGAAACAGCTGTTTCTGTTTTTTTAGGCACAGGAGGAATGATTTCTGCAGCCTACCTATGGCTAGCGCTTCCAAAGCTGAAAAGAATAACCCTTTCTTCTTTCAAAAAGATCGACTGGTTTGGTATAATTTTTGTAATTTTAATAATTTTGGTTTTTCTTGACTTATTCACCAAAACATTAATTTACGAGAACAGTAGCTTCTTGGTGGCTAGCGAAGGGTTCGGCGATATCCCCTTCCACATGAATCAAGTCAGCTATTTTATCTATAACCACCCCTTCGGGCTGGAAAACCCGATCTATTCTGGCGCTAGTCTTGCGTATCATTTCATTATTAATTTCTTAAGTGCTGCTTTTTTCTTTCTCAGCAAAAACTATATCCTGTCTTTTCAGTTGCCACCAATCATACTGGGCTCCGCGTCTATATTTCTTCTTTATTCAATTATTTCAAAGATTATAAGGGGAAAGATGGCAAGGATCAGCGCCTTTTTGATTTTTTTTCTTGGCACGAACATTGGATTTTTTAAAGTTCTTGCTGACAAAAATGTTTTTGCAAAAAAGGGCCTTAATAATTTGTTAAACTATCTTTTGCATCTCCCCTATCCTATTGGGTTGTATTTTTCAGCAACGCATCCTGAGCAAAACACCCTGTGGTCAACCTTTCTAACAATGTGTTTTATGCACCAGCGTGCCTTTATTTTTGGCTTGGCCGTAGTCCTGGCTTGTTTGTTAATTCTGTATTCATTATCTCAAAAAACTGATAAGAAGGTTTTTTATCTTTTGGGAATAATTGTTGGATTTCTTCCTTTAATCCAAGCCTATTCTTTTCTGGCTGTTCTTATAATCATTTCCAGCTTTTTTCTAGCCGCTTTATTATTTAAAAAAAGGGACTTGTTCTTGGGTCTTTTAAAATCAATTACTCTCTCTGTTATTATTTCCCTTCCATCTCTTTTCTTTTTATTCTCTGTGAAAAAAGAAAATAATATCAGGTTCCGATTAGGCTGGATGATGGATTCTTTCGCCGGAATTAACTTTAACCCGGAGAGGACTAGCCATTTTCCTGAATGGTTAAGCTTTATCTGGCAAAATTCTGGCCTGTTGATACCGGTTTTCGTTATAGCCATCGTCTATCTCATCTTGGCTAAGAAAATCTATAAACAAGGAGGTATTTTCCCATTATCATTAATTTTCAGCGCCCTAGCCTTCTGGATAGTGCTTAATACCATCCAGTTTCAGAGGTGGGACTTTGATAATTATAAAATTTACGGTTATTTCCTATTATCTGCTGCCCTAGTGATTGGTTTTTTCTTTGACCAGCTGAAGCTCTGGTTGAAGATCGTTCCTATTCTTTTAATAACTATTTTCCTAACTCTTAGCGGTTTCATTATTGTTTTGTCGCACTCTTCATTTGCTGCTCCTTCTCTATACTCAATCTTTGATAAAGACAGCTTAACGGTTGCCAAGTGGGTTGTTGAAAAGACTTTTTCGACTGATATAGTTCTAACGGCGCCAACGAGCGTCAATCCAATGAGTTCGTTGGCCGGCCGGCCAGTTTTATTAGGAGATTTTATGTGGATATGGACTCATGGTTTGGATTGGACGACTCGTGAAGCCGACATCCAGATAATGTACCAAGGAAACGAACAGAGCAAAGACCTTTTTGAGAAGTATAAGATTGTTTATGTTTTAATAGGCGACCAAGAGAGAAATAACTTTGAAGCGAGCGAAGACTTCTTTTATGCAAACTACCCGCTTGTTTTCCAGCTTGGTGATACGAAGATCTATAGGGTTTTAGGAAGATAAAATCCCTATCTCCAGGCATTGAGCCACATTCTTTGTTCGAAGCTATTAGGACTTAACCTAAAACCATAGCTTAGGGGCGCGAAATAAAAGAAAGTGATAATGCTTAAAGCCAAAAGCACAAAAAGTGCTTTTTTTGAACTCGCATTGATCAAATAAACCATTATTGCTACAGCAAAAATAAGAGCTGGGAGATAGTGGTATAAAAAGACCACCCGCTCGATGCCTAAAAAAGGCAGAATGTTTACAGCATAGCCGAGCAAAAGCAACCGAATTATTCTATCTTTCCGCAGCCGTCTAAAAAAAAGAATTATTGCAGTAAAAATGGCAATCGTTGAAGACCACCAGATAATCGGGTTTCCAAGAAGATATATCTTGGCATCGCCGTTAACCCAATAAAAAACAGATCTTAACATAAGGGGCCAAGTGTAAAACTGAGAGGCATAAGGGTGCCCGCTGGTTATTCCCTTAACGTTTGAATAATAATTGACCTTGTTGAATTCAATAAATCTCGCGACAATATTTTTCTCTCCGGTTCTATATTGTTCGCTCATATAGGCATCACCTGGACCGGGATTAGGCAATAGTTTAACGTGGACACAAAAAACTCCGAAGTAGATTATAAGGGGCAAGATAATCAAACCAACCAGAGACTTTGCTATAACTTTCCCGGAAGCCCTAAGGGACTTCCTCAGAAGCAGTCTTAACAAGTCGCAAGAAACAACTATCCCGCAGAATAGAACAAAGCTCAATGCCGTCCATTTAACTGCGCAGCCTAGTCCTAAAAAAATACCGGCGATAATAAAATAAGGCCACCTATATCGATGATTTCGTGCGGTCATAAAAAAAGCCAAGCCTAAAAAGCCGAAGAGAATCAAAAAGGCGTCAATTAAGATATAGTGCGACTGGACCAAAAGAGCGTTATCAAAGACTAAAAATAACCCCGTTAAAAACGCTACCTTGGGAGACAATTTTAAAGACCTGATAAAAAAGTAAACTGCCAAAGGAATCAAAGCGCCAGCCAAGTTAGCCACAAACCTTATGGCTACAAAAGAATAATTAGTTAGCGCCTCACCGATAACCTCAAAAGCGAAAAGAGGACGGTACCGACCCAACCAGGCTCCTAACGTAAGAAGCTGGACTCCCAGAGGGGGGTGACCGCTGAAAAAGGCTTCTCCTCGCAAATAACCATTAACAAATTTTCCATAGTGTACTTCGTCAAAAACTACTTCTGCGGGGTACCAAATAAAAAAGAAGTGGGTCAGAAGACCTAAGACAAGAAGGGTGACCAATAATAATATTTCATTGTCCCATGTTCTGAATAAACCCTTAATAGTTTTTAAACCAAACATATTATTTTTTCATAAAGACTTGATAGCCATCTTTATTGTAGATTCTTTTAAGGTTTTTTTCAAAAAACTCTTGATTGACAGAAAATTCATTTTTTTCTTGTTCGCCAATTAAGATATAATCAACTTTCCATCTCTCTAGCAAGCTAAATGTTTTTTCGTTCCCTCCATAGATTAAGCTAGAGTCGCTTAATCTTTCTTGGTAGTTAATTCCATGAGCCCAAAGCCAACCAGCGAATCCCATAATGCGCTTTCGACCGGAAAGAATAAGCGGAGAGTGAGGGCTAGTTGAGGAAAGAAAAACCGATTGAGGAAGAGTATTTTGCTTTACAAACTCTGCTACCTTTTGAGCCTCTGGACCGAACAAACGATATCCTTCCTTTGAAAAATGCCAGGCTCTCAAAACATCAATTCCTCCGGAAAGTATTATTAATATTAGCAACGAACCAGCTAAGACCCTAAGCAAGATATCTCTATTCTTAAACAAGAAAACAATAGCATAGGCGACCAAAAAAGAAGACACCAAGTACCACAAATGAAAAAATTTGTGGTTGTCGAATTCCCAGGGAGAAAAAAGAATGATGTTTGGTATGACAAAAAGAGAAATAAACGGCAGGTACCAAAGCTTAAGGTATCTCGGTACTGTCTTTGAGAATAAAGAAAATAACAACAACGGTAAAAAAACACCTAGGTTTTTGAGCCAATACAAGATAAAGTTATCCCCTTTTGTCATCCAGCCAAAGGTAAGACGGATAAAAGAATTACTGGTGTCGGGACGGAAAAATAAAAGGAGCGGAGCAACTGCAATAAAAATAATAACATAGAACAAAAGCCAAGAGCGCCAATCAAAGTTTTTCCATTTTCCTCCCAGGAGAAGATATAACAAGAAAAAAGGAGAAACAATCATTAGGGCAATGAATGTATGGGCGTGGAATAAGGGCAAAAGACCGATTAAGACAGCGCTGGCGATAATTAATCTTCTTTTTGGTTTGAACCAAAGGAGAAGAGCGCCAAGAAAGACGGGTAGCCCGTATAAAACTCCCCTTTGCGGCAAAAGAGAAGAAATAACAACATTCATCATGTTAATATTGAATTGCGGAATACTGCTGGCGTTATCTAAATAAGAACCGAGGAAATTAGCCTGGGACGACAGAATATCTAAGCCATGAGATTGGAAAAAACAATAGAAACCGATTCCACCCGAAAGGAGAAAAATAAAAGGAACCAAAACAGCTACCCAAGGATTGTTTGTAACACGCCAGGGAACATATATAAGCAAAGCTAAAATTAACAGACTTAACAGAAAAATCGGCGCCATAAAACCGGTAATCAGGCTTGCCCCCAGACTGACTAAAGCCGCGCTTAAAAAATATGGCAGGAATGGGTAGTCGCTTAGAACCCCGGCGTAGTCAGGGTTTTGGGACGGAAAGTTATCTCCGAAAGCGAAAGAAGATACATACATCAAATGGAAAGGAACATCGCCATAAGCGGTCACAAAACCGGTTGAATACCAGCCATTATTTAAAAAAAGAGTTTTGGAAACCAGTATTAAGCAAGGAATCGCTAAGACAAGAAAGAAAATTACAAAAATCTTTTTGTTCAAACTCCAGCTTAGAACTTGTTCTTTCAGTTTATCCACCCCAGAAAGCCAAAAACGCCTGTCAACTACAAAAAGTAAGGAAAAAAAGAAAATAGCAACAAGCTGGGAAATGAAAACAGCGCTAGCGAAACTAAAAACCAAGGATAGCAAAAACGGCAAAAAAGAACTTAAAAGCAGTCCCCAAAGCGCACCGAGCAATAGGTTTTCAATTCTCGGCCTGCCTGGCAGAATTCTTCGCCAGCTTAAAACGCCGGTTATCAGGAAGATAAGAAGGTAAAATATCCAATTCATAATATATATTAAAATGCCCAATATCCTTGGGCAAAAACCGATAAGAATAACGTATAAAAAACAACAAAAGCGGCAAGCACCATAGCATTAAAAACTTCGTTCTTCTTCTCGAACAAAAACGCCAAGATGACAAAAATCGGGAAAATAGTAAGAATATATCGCGGACTGCTCAATAGAAAGGAAGTGGAGGTAATCATAAATAGAGTTAAAAAACCAAAAAGGGAATAAGACGGCCGTACCTTTCTGATGCCGATTATCAATA
>CAYYDH010000022.1:0-10344 GCA_964470615.1 uncultured Candidatus Saccharibacteria bacterium | reverse complement strand
CTATACTGCTCCGGAGGTAGGACTCGAACCTACAACCTTATCCTTAACAGGGATCTGCTCTACCATTGAGCTACTCCGGAATTTGCCGTCGTTGAAACGACGATGTTAACTATTATACTTATTCTTACAATTTTTCCAAGTCCTTAATAGCCCTTCAGCTTTTTTAACTTATCGTGCTCCCTTATCTTTTCTAATGACTTGGCCTCTATTTGACGGATTCTTTCACGAGTAACACCGAATTCCTGGCCCACTTCTTCTAGAGTATGCGTTACTCCATCGTCTAAACCAAAACGCATTGCCAGTATCTTCTGCTCCCTGGCGCTTAAATCAATTAGAATCTCTTTGAATCTTTCTTTCAATAAAGTTCTGCCTGCATGCACAGAAGGCGAGATTGATTTGTCGTCTTCTATAAACTCAGCCAAAACACTGTCTTCTTCATCTTGGCCAACCGGTGTTTCCAAGGAAACAGTTTCTTGGGAAATCTTTCTGATATGATGAACTTTAGAAACCTCTATCCCCATTTCAGCTGCTATTTCTTCAGGCAACGGCTCACGACCCAAATCCTGCAAAAGGCGTCGTCTTATCTGCGTATATTTTGAAATAGTCTCTACCATGTGAACTGGAATCCTGATAGTTCTAGCCTGATCAGCAATGGCTCTGGTTACAGATTGCCTTATCCACCAAGTGGCATAAGTCGAAAACTTATACCCCTTCCTCCAATCAAACTTCTCAACAGCCCGGAAAAGCCCTAAGTTCCCTTCCTGGATTAGATCCAACAAAGTCAAATTAGGTGATTTGCCAACATACCTTTTGGCTATGGAAACAACCAAACGTAAATTAGCGCGAGCTAATCTTTTCTTAGCCTCTTCTTCTCCTTTCTCAATCTTGCGTGCCAGTTCCTTTTCCTCTTCAGCGGTTAAAAAAGCAGTACGGCCTATTTCTTTCAAGTAAAGCTGGATTGGATCTATTTTCAGGTCCGGTTCGTTACCAGCTACCTTCTTTTCCTGATCAACATCTAAAAATGACTGGGAATCTTTTATCTCCAGGCCATTCTCCTCAAGCTTCCCAAAAAGAACCTCTAAGCCGGTGATATCCTTCTCTGCATCCGGGAAAGAGTATAATATTTCAGAAAAGGTGACAAACCTCCTTTGTTTTCCTTTTTGTATTAAAGCATCTACTTTTTCAGGGATAAAGATTGTCTTTTTTGACCCCGTAGTTCTTACTTTCCGCCGCGCCCTCCTTATTCTGGTTTTCTTTCTTGTTATCTTCTTTCCCAAATCTTTCTTCTTTTTAAAAACCTTTTTCTTCTTTGAGATTTTTCTCTTTTTTGCTTTCGGCATATTAATAATTAGGTTGTTAAGTTAACTGCTGATGATTTCTTCTTATTCTCCAGATCGCAAAGCAACTTGGAGGAACAATTAAAGTTTTGCATCAACTCGCTAACCTTATCTAAGTTCTTCTCTTGCTCAGCTTTTTTGATCTCCCTTGCTATCCTATCAAGGTCGCTTTTTACCGCTAAAACCTTAAGCTCTCTCAAGCATCCCTGAAACTCTTTCTCAATTTCCTCGGCGTCATTCAACTCTTCAACTTCGGCCATCAAGAAAAGCTGATTTACAAAATTGGTGGTTTCAACAGCTGAAATGGCCTTTAAATCGCCGTTTTTCTCTTTAAAAACGCTCAAACACCTGCAAATTTCCGGAGAAAAAACCTTAAAATCTTCTTCTGCTATTGAAGATATATGCTGTGGGCATTTCAGCCCCAAAATAGCTAACCTTTCTTCTAGCATCTCTTTTCTCGTCTTTTGGGGAACACCGCTCGGCTGTTCTGAAAAGTCTTCATTGCTGCCACCTGCTTGGTCAATCTTCGTCTTTTTCAGCTCTTCTAAAACATCCTCTTCTTTTGCGCCCAGCCCATCTGCTAGGCTTTTCACCCAAACGCTTTGCTCTATTTTATTAGGAACCCTTTTGATAATCGGCAGCAGAAATTTGGAGATTCTTCTTTTCCCGTCTATTGTATTTTTATCAAAGCGGGAAAAGGTTGTCTCGAAATAGAAGTCGTGAATAGTCTGAGCTTTGCCTAAAAGCTCCTCCCATTGTTTAAAATCATTTTTGATAACATCGGCCGGATCTTGGCCATCGGGCATTCTCACCACCCTGATATTAAACCCGGCAGCCTGGGCTAGGTCTATCCCCCTTTTAGTGGCTGAGTCGCCGGCAATGTCCATATCAAAGCAAGACAAAAGGTTTTCTGAGTAGCGTTTTAGCACCGACAACTGGAAATTGGTTAAAGCAGTACCTGAAACCGCCACTACGTTATTAAAACCCGCCTGGTAGGCCATAATCACGTCTGTATAGCCTTCTACCAACACAAAAGCGTCTTTCTTCCGTATCTCAATTCCAGCTTTATTCAGCCCGTATAGGACGCGGCTCTTATCATAAAGACTAGTTGAAGGAGTATTGATATATTTTGCTTCCTCTGTGCCATCGGGCCTTTTCGCGCTTTTAAAAACCCTGCCCCCGAACCCGACAACCTGCGAACTCAAATCAAGGATAGGAAACATTATCCTGCCACGAAACCTATCGTAGTAGTTCCCGCCTTTTTCTGACTTGATAGCCAGACCCGCCCTTTCTATTTCTTCGCGCTGGTATCCTGTGCTTACTAAAAAATCCGATAGGCCGCGCCATAAATCCGGTGAATAACCCAAACGCCATTCTTTGACGCTTTCTTCGCTAATACCCCTGTTTAAAAGATACTTCTTGGCTTCTTGCCCGGTTTTTGATTCCAACTGTTTTTCAAAAAAACGGCAAGCCATTTCGGAGATTTCGTAAAGATGGCGCCTTTCTGTCTGAATTTTAGGATCCTGTTTTTTTAACTCAACGCCGGCCTTCTGGGCTAAGATACGTAAAGCATCACCAAACTCTACTCCTTCAATCTCTTTAACGAAGCCAAAGATGTCCCCGCCTTTTTGGCATCCAAAACAATGCCAAATCTGACGAGCTGGTGAAACAAAAAAAGACGGTTTTTTCTCAGAATGAAAAGGACAAACCGCCCGATAATTCACTCCGGCCTTCTGAAGTTTGATGTAGCTCTTTATCACTTCCACTACGTCAAGCCGGCTCTTTATCTCATCAATTGGAGAAGATAGCATGATAAACGAAGAGAATCGCCTGTAATGACACGATAATCTTAACACAAATCATTTGAAAGAGCAAAAAAAAACCGAGGCCAGTCCGAACCGGCAATTATCGGCCCTTCAATCAATCTCGCCTTTTAGAATCAGCTATTTTCTTAAAGTAGTTGAACAAAAGGCCAAACTGCCTTTCTGCTGAAAACTTTCTCCTGGCTGTTTTCAAGCCGTTTTTGATAAACTCCTTCCTAACGCTTTCGTTGTAAAGTATTTCCTCTATCTTTTGCGCCAACAGGCTTGGATTGTTAGGCTGGATTAAAACCCCGTTATAGCTGTCTGCAATAATTTCCGGTATTCCGCCCACGTTTGTCCCTATAACCGGCGTTCCGCAAGCCATAGCTTCAATGTACACTTGGCCGAAGGTTTCATTTTCTGAAGCCAGAACAAAAATATCTGCTCCGTTATAGACAAAAGGCATCTCCTCAAGCTTAAACTCTCGACAGATAACTCTCCCCTCTAGGTTGTTCAGCTGTATGTAACCCCTCAACTTATCCAATGCCTGGCGAAACTCTTCTTTTAATCTTCTCGGAGGCTCTGCTATTGCTATTAGCAATGTTAATCCTTGGTTTTTTAATGCTAGATGAGAAAACGCTTCCAGAAGAACAAGAATCCCTTTTTCTTTCAAAACATCCCTTTTCCCGTTGATAATACGGGAAGCATGCAGTATAATCTTTGAATTCTCTGGTATTTTTAACTTATCTGTCAGCCAATGCTTATTCGCTCCTGGCTTGAATTCTCTGATATTCACCCCTAAATAGTGTGTGTTCAGTTTGTTTATATCTGCTCCTTTACTGAAAAAGTCGCCTGCCACGCTTCGACTGACACAGATAATTCTCTCCCAGAATAAATCCTTGGCCAGGGATTTCTGAAGCTCTGTTTTGGCAAAAGAATGGGCTCTCAGAACCAATGGAATGTTTCTTGAAAAGCAAGCCATATTCAGAATCAAACTGTAAGCCGGGGGAAGACCGTTATAGGAGTTCTGAGCGCTCACAATGTCTATTTCTTCTTTATCAAATAGATCCAAAAGGAAATGGAAAAACTTCATTGATTTTTCTTTCATTTCGTCAGCCGCTATTTCTTTTCTGTTAAAAACCCTTTTGTAATTGAAATAAAGAAAGCTTCTTTTCAGAACCAAAACGTTGCCCATTCTTTCTGAGCTTTCTTCTTTGTTCGTAGGCAACAAAAAAATGACGTCTTTGTTTCTGTGACGGCAATAGTTTATAAAATTCTTAATATGTCTCTCTATCCCTCCAACGCTAATTTCTGGGGATTCGGAGCTGATGACTAAAACTTTCATTTGTTTTTTACAAGCAATCTTCTATCCTACCAAAGAATCGCTCTGATAAGAATAGCGGAAGGGGTGGGATTTGAACCCACGATACCTTTCGGTATATCCGCTTTCCAAGCGGACGCACTAGACCACTATGCGACCCTTCCAATATGCTGCAGATTATTTCGGCAATGCTATTTTAACTATTCGAGCGATATTGGCAAGGTTAGGGCTCTGACTAGCCACTTTATACCCCAAGATATTCAGAACCATTATGACGTCGGTAATTTCCTCTCGGATAGACTTGGGCCCGGAAAAAACTTCAGCTGTCTGACGAAATATGTTCTGGAAATAATTATTCATGGTTTCATAATCTGCCTTTTCTTTCAACCAATCGATTATCTTCCTAAATTCCGCCCGATCCAGCCAAACTCCGTGACAAAGGTTGCAAACATCAACAATCACCTTTGAATTTCCGTAGTAAACCTCGTAAAGCGGCATCCTGCAGTAAGGGCAAAGCCGGATTCCGTAGGAGACTTTAAACTTGCTCTCATCCTTCCAAAGATCAATATCCAGCCATTTTAAATTTTCGTCCTTAGCGTTTTTCGCAAATTGCAGCTCACCTTCTTCAAACCAAAGTCCATAGCACTTCGGACAATAATCTACCTCCGTGTTATAGATAACAGCATTAGAAAGAGGGATTTTACAAATCGGACAGTTCTTGTGAACAACAATATCGGCCATTACCTTTTCTTGTCCGACTATCAAGTGCTTTTTTGTCTTTTTCATAGTTTTAATAAGTTAGCCCATCGCCCGCAAAACCTTTATTCTTTCCTCAACTGGCGGGTGGGTAAGAAAAATCCTGGAAATCCAAGAGTTCCTGTTTTCTCCTTTTATAGGACTGGCAATATATAAATGGGCGGTAGCAGGACCAGCGCCAGGCAAAGGACTTTGGTCTTGAGAAATCTTTTCCAACGCTCGCGCCAATCCTTCCGGGTACCTTGTTAAAAGAGCGCCAGAAGCATCGGCTAAAAACTCTCTTTTTCTAGAAACGGCTAGCTTCAGCAAATTAGCAGCAAGTGGCGCCAAAAGAGCAAACAATATGCCTATTAAAACTAAAATGCCTCCCCCTTTCTTATTTCCTCCCGAACGACTCCGAAAGCTGATTCTGAAAAAGATACTTGACAAAGATGCTACTGTGCCCACTAAAACAACGATAACGGTTTGAAGCAAGGCATCGCGATTGCCTATGTGCGACAACTCGTGGGCGATCACCCCTTCTAATTCAACTTTTTCCAGTTTTTCCAACAGTCCCTTAGTTACAGCTACTACGGCGTGTTGAGGATCGCGGCCGGTAGCGAAAGCATTGGGCTGGGCTTCGTCTATCACATAAATTTTAGGCAAGGGAAGGCCGGCAGTAATGCAGAGATTTTCAACAACGCGGTAAAGTTCTGGATTGTCTTCCTTTTTGACCAGCCGCGCCCGGCTTATCGCCAAAACAATCTTATCCGAATACCAGTAGCTTAGAAAACTCATGAAGAAGCTGTAAAAAACGGCTGCCAGAAGCACAAGATAGCTGTCAAAGATATATGAAAACAACCAACCTACCAGTATGACAAAAACCAAGAAACCAGTTAAATAAAACCAGGTCTTCCTGATATTAGAATCCGCCTGGGAGTATAGCGTCATGACTAGAAATTAACTTTCACTGGCTCTCGTTCAGCTGCTTCATCAAGGCCGAAGAAGTCCATGCTTTTGAAGCCGAAAACTGAAGCCACCAAGCTGGCCGGAAATATTTGGATTTTTGTGTTTAGATCTCTGACGTTGCCGTTGTAGAACCTTCTGGCTGCCTGGATCTTGTCTTCGGTATCAGTCAATTCGCGCTGAAGCTCCAGGAAGTTTTCAGCTGCCCTTAACTGCGGATAGTTTTCGGAAATGGCAAAAAGGCTTTTAAGAGTAGCAGATAAGGCGTTTTCTGCGTCATTCTTCTCTTCCAGGTTTTGAGCGCCCATTGCTCGAGCCCTAGCTTCTGTAACTTTTTCAAATGTTTCTTTCTCATGAGCTGCGTACCCCTTAACCGTTTCCACTAAATTGGGTATTAAGTCATACCTTCTTTTTAGCTGGACATCAATATCTGACCAGGCTTCTTGAGTACGGTTTCTGAGGGTAATCAAGCGGTTGTAGGCAAAAATTACCCAGAAAACTAACAGAAGAAGAACGCCAAGAACAATATAAATGAAAATCATGTTTTTTATGGCCGTCATAAAAGACGACAGTTAGTTAATTTATTATTTTACGGCTCTACCTCTTTTAAATCAAGGTCGCGTTGAGAAATAGTTGTTTGCAGCCTTATTTTGGGCTGAGGTTCATTGCCTAAGGCCCTTATCCCAAGGGTCATTGTCACGCGTGCCTGAAGAGTATCAGCTGGCGGCTGTCCCCAGCCGAAACCAGCAACACCAAAATCAAGCACTTCCAACCTATTCGCCGAAGTCAAAGGCAAAACACCCCTGCCTGGCTCGTAATCCTTCAATTGGCTGTCTTCTAGGAAAAACCCCTTGCATATCAAAGAGGGTGGTGCAGTCGCTAACTCTTTTTCAAACAACAGACCATCTGATGTCTCCCCCGGGACTGTGTCCCAGGCATAATTGGTGAATTGCGGGATACAACCACTTACACCTGTCAGATCCTTTTTCGCCATCCTCAGCACCTTGCTCGTATACTCCATAGCATAGCTTGATTGGTCTAATAAATATTGCGAAGCTAAAACATACCGCTGGATTTTAATAGCAGAAACAAACATGCTGGTAATCGCACCAATAACAATAATGAAAATCGTGATTGCTACCAAAAGCTCAATCAGACTAAAACCTTTTTGATGTCTTGAGAATGGTTTTTCTTTAAGTGTTTCCATATGCTAGTTTTTATACCAGTTGTATAAGACTTCTTCTGCAGTAACTAAGGGGCTGCCGGAATCTCCCAAGAAAACAGAAACTGTAACTCTTAGCCTTTCTTCGCCTTCATATACTTCAGGAGTGATGGTTATCTTTCTTCTGAAGTTAGTTAGATCGTCGCCAGCATCATAGTTATAGAAGTTGTTGTCGTCCAGCCTTAGTTTATACCCCGAAGAGGCAGCCACTAAGGAAGACAATAACGCTGTATCATTATAATCAACTTCGCAGAAATAATCAGAGTCGCAACCGTCAAAACCAGCAGATGCTACCAGCCCGGCCTTCCAATCATCAGCCTCAAACCCCTGCAGCCAATTTGTGTCTCTAATGTTCCTGACAAGCTCAACCCCCTCTTGAGCAAGATAGGAAGCAACCAATTGATCTTTATAAACATTGGCGTAATGAAGCGGGGACTGAACAGCAACATAGGCGCCGATAATACCAACGGTCAAAACAAAAACAGCTATAATCAACTCTAATATAGTAAATCCTTTTTCTTCTTTTAAATTAAACCTTGCCATTTTATTGAATTTCGACTAAGCCAACTTTATTTACGCTAATAGTTTTTGTTTTAGTGTTATCATCTTTCAGCCGCAAAATTATGGTCGTTGAATCTTCGTATGCTGAGGGCGTGCCAGTTGCCCACAGCGAAACTGTTGGGTCAGGAGGTGTGAAAACTATATCTATTTTACTTGGATTATGCGAGCCAATCAACCCACCAACTTCAACAACGTTAAGATCTGGTGAATCAAGATCAAAATCTTCGTCGGTACTATGATTATACGCGCCATCTCCAAGGCAGTCGGCAAACAAAGTATAAACGTCGCTGTTTTTTTCTATATGAATACCAAACCCGTATTTATAAGCATTGGCGCCGGTATTATGCTTTGGCTCACCAGTAGCCTTAAAACAACCAGCAACCCTTTCAACCGCCATCGCTCTCTCCTGCATTACCCTTATATCCTGCGCTAATTTATTCGCTGCTCTCTGGAGAGCTAATTCTCTTTGCCCGGAACGATAATTCAAAGAAACCATAGCCGACAAAATACCGATTATGGCAACAACAACCATTAACTCTACTAGCGTAAACCCTTTTTCTCTAATGATTTTCTTCATTTTAAACTAGTAGGAATAAGCTTAGATACCAGTTGATTAGCTTTTCTCCCCAAAACAAAGCGATAAAAGTACCTAGTATCAAAAAGGGGCCGAAAGGTAATTCGCTTTTTAGGGTCTTTCTCCTCGTTAAAATCATTCCTATTCCTATTATAGCACCAATTGAAAAAGCTAAAAATAGCGCCACTAAAATATTAGGATATCCGAGGAAAAATCCCATAAAGAGGGCTAATTTTACATCGCCAAAGCCCATCCATTTGCCACGGGAAACAAGAAAAATGAACAGAAAAAACGCCATTGCCCCAAAACCAGCCAGCAAAAAGTTTAAAATACTGAATCCAGGATTTAAGAACAGGTTGCATAAAAGAGCAATTACAATAGCCGGCAAGAGTATTTTATCGGGGATTAAATAGTGTTTTAAATCATAGACAAAGATGATTATTAAAAGAGAGGTAATAACAAACAAATATAGAAGAGTAATAATACTAAGGTAAAAATTACAACCTTCATTTAAACCGCCCGGGGCAAAGAAATTAAAAACCAGAAAAAACATCAGCGCGGTTGATATTTCAACCACGGGATACTGCCAAGATATTGCTTTTTTGCAATAACGGCATTCGCCCTTTAAAAACAAAAAACTAAAAACCGGCACCAACTCGTGCCAGGCCAAAACATGCTTGCAGCTAGGGCAATGCGATCGACCCGACCAAAAACTTTCCCCTTCTATATTCAAGCGGTAAATAACGCAGTTCAGGGCGCTGCCTGCAAACAATCCCAAAACAAAGATGTATAAAGCAATGAGCATTATAACAAGTTAATCACAGCTAAAATACGCTGCGCCACAGCCTGGATCCTCATTATATTTCTTAGATACCCCAGTATAGTCAACGCACCAAAAAGTTGCATTATTCATTTTCACTTCAATGCAATATTTGTTGTTTTCTACGCCGTCGATAAAAATATCTGCCCCTACGCTGCCATCAGAAGGTTTTTCGCCTCCATTTGCCCCTACATCATTCAAAAGAATCGTAATGTTTGGATTACTTTCAAGACCTGCATACGTATTATTGTGATCTGAAAAATAAAGCGCAGCTACTGGTCGAATCTGCGCCATAGACAATACTATTCTCCCGTCTTTTGCTTTAATTCTGGTTTCGGTTAAGGGTATTAAAATAAGTGCGGTCAACAAAGAAATAATCGAAATCACCACTAATATTTCAATTAGAGTAAATCCTTTGTCGGTACCAAAAATATATTTTCTTCCTACCATAGGATAATTTAGTTATTCGTGAATATTAATTTATTATATAAAATAAGCATAAAAAAACAACCTACCAATAACCTAGTTATTATTGTCCGTCTTTTCTTTCTCTATAATGACAAAGCCCGCAAAAGCGGGCCTCATCATTGTAATTATACTTTTACCATTTAATCAGTCGCACAGGTATAATCACCAGCGACACAGTCTGGATCAGCGGCATAAGGAGCTGATACTCCTGTAGAATCCACGCACCAATAACCGTTTATCAGCCGAGTCTTAGCACAATAAGCGTTAGCACCGGCTACAATTGTCGGTACATATGTCGTTTGAGCAGTTATGTCGGTGCAGAGAGCAGATATATTAGGATCAGTCAAGGTACAAGCGACGGTGGCGTAAGAAAGTGTTGAGCTGTACACAAGTTCAGCAGCAGTTCTTATCTGAGCCATATCTGCCTGAGCTCTAGCATCCTTCGCCCTGTTTCTGGCAGAAGACAAGGAAACTAATACGATACCAGCTAAAATACCAATAATGGCAATAACCACCAATAACTCAATAAGGGTAAAAC
>CAYYDH010000021.1:0-10462 GCA_964470615.1 uncultured Candidatus Saccharibacteria bacterium | reverse complement strand
GCAGTACTGCCGAGAACTCACGGGTCTGGACTTTTTTGCCGCGGCCAGACAAAGTCCCTTTCTATCTTAACCCTAGGGGCGCCCGGCGATCAGCAGATATTGGAGGGCATGGAGATAACCGGGAAGAAGCGATTTATGCACCATTACAACTTTCCACCCTATTCTTCAGGGGAGGTTAAGCCCTTGAGAGGTCCTGGCAGAAGAGAAATCGGGCATGGCATGCTAGCAGAAAAAGCCCTGCTTCCTTTGATTCCCAAGGTTGAAGAGTTTCCTTATACAATAAGAGTGGTGTCAGAGATTCTTTCTTCAAACGGCTCAACTTCCATGGCCTCAGTATCCAGTTCTTCCTTGGCTTTAATGGATGCTGGCGTTCCGATAAAAAGACCAGCTACAGGTATTTCTATTGGTTTGATTCTCGATCAAGAAACCAAAGAATATAAGTTGATGACTGATATCCAGGGCCCGGAAGATCATCACGGCGACATGGATTTCAAGGTGGCTGGCACCAGGAACGGCATTACAGCTATTCAGATGGATGTGAAGGTACAGGGAATAAACAGGAAAATAATGGCGGATGCTTTAGAAAGAGCTAAAAAAGCGCGCTTTGAAATTCTTGATAAAATTGAAAAAGTTTTGTCTGAACCGCGACCCGAGCTTTCTTCTTTTGCTCCTCGGATTTTGACGATGCAAATTGATCCTGATAAAATTAGAGAAGTGATCGGACCAGGCGGTAAGATAATCAACGAAATCATTAACGCGACAGGCGCAGCAATAGACATCGAACAGACAGGCGAGGTATTCATTACTGCTGAAAAAGAAGAGGCAGCTCAAAAAGCTTTCGACTGGATTAAGAATATCACGCGCGAGGTTAAGGCTGGCGAAGTTTTTGAGGGCAAGGTAAGCAGAATATTAGCCTTCGGAGCTTTCGTAGATATTTTGCCCGGCCAAGACGGTATGATTCATATTTCTAAACTGAGCAACAGAAGGGTGGAAAAAGTTGAAGACGTGGTGAATATCGGCGATACGGTGGTAGTGAAAGTCATCGCCATTGACGAGCAAGGGAGGATTAATTTGTCTTTAATAGAAAAAAAACCTCATTAGATATAAATCCGTAAAAACACTTTTTTATGGACCCAAAAACGGAGATACTAAAAAAGCAGGCCGTTAAGACGATGAAAAAAGACCTCGCTAAGCTTCAGCGGGGCGAAAAAATAGAAGACGATACTGAAGCCCAACTTAAGCTTGGAGAAGAATTGATAAAGTCTCAGCAGGAGCAAAAAGAGATATTTGAGAAACTTAGCGAAGAAGAAGAAAGAAGGCGGGCGCAGGCTGACCGCGAAAGGATTCGAGAAGAGGCGAGAGGGAAGGTTGAAGAGGAGGAAAAGAAAAGAAAAGAAGAGATAGAAAGATTGAGAAAATCGCAAGACGAAAAAGATAAAAAAGGGGCCGAAGGAAGAATGAGGGAAGCGGCTGAGGCCGAGATAATAAGACAGAAGAGAGACGAAGAAGAAGAACTGAGACAAGAGGAAAAAGAGAAGTTTCTAGCCGAAAGAGAGCGAGTTGCCCTGGAGAGAAAAGAACCAGAAAAACCAGTTGAAGCGCAAGAAATAGAAGAGGAAATAAGCAAGCAGGCAGTAGAACGGGAGGAAAGCAAGAAGCAAGAAGAGGTTGAAAAACAAAGAAAAATCGAAGAAGATGCGTTAAGGCAAAAAGAACAAGCGAGGAAAGAGCAGGAGCAAAAAAAACAAGACGAAAAACGAAGAGCAGAATCAAAAGAACAGGAAGAGCTAAAAAAACAAGAGGAATTAAGGAAGCAAGAAGAGAAAAAAGCAGTAGACGAACAAAGAAAGAAAGAAGAACAAGAAAGGAGAAAAAGAGAAGAAGAAGAGCGGCGGGAAAAAATACTGAGGATTGCCGAAGAGAGGAAAAAAACTAAGCAGTTAGCTGACCAGAAAAGAATGCAAGACCCGCAGTACAAAAAGAATGTTTTGCATCAGCAGAAAGAGAAGCTGGGAAATGATAGGAGTAGGTTATCAGCAGAAATTGGGAGGTTGATTAATGAGAAGAAGCCGCTGGAGCAAAAGAAGAAAGCCATATCAAGAGAAATAAATGAGACCGGAGAAGCTTTTCAAGCGATTTCATCACGCGAGCAAAAAGTAGAAGAAGAACAGGATATAATAGAAGGGAAAGAGGTTGCTGCTGCTACCCCTCAAGAAAAAAAGAGGGTTGAAAAAGAAAGATGGCAGTTAGAGGAGAAAAGGAGAGATTTAGAAAAGAAGAGATGGCCTTTTGATGAAAGAATCAACCAAGCGGATGAACAGATGAAAAAGATTGATGAACAGATGGAGAGAATTGAGGCAAGAGAACTAGAAACAAAGCATAAGATAGAAGAGATTTTAAGGCAAGAAGAGAATATCCAATTGGAGATAGAGAAAATTGACCTTCAGGAAAAACTCCAAAAACTCAATGAGGTAAAACGTCTTTTAGAAAGCCAAAAGGCCGGTTTTTTGCTAGAATTAGATAAGGTCAACGGCGTTTTAGATGAGACCATAGAGAAAGAAAGCCAGATAGAAGAAGACAAGAGGTTGGTGGAGCAGGAGGAAAAATCTACCAAGGACTTAAGGGAAAGAAGAAATCTGGAGAAAGAAAGATGGCAGGTAGAAGAACGAAGGAGAAAAATTGAAAGCGAAAGGTGGAGAACAGAAGAGCAAAAGCGTCAAACAGAGAACCAAATGCAAGGGGCAGAAACAAGGAGCCAGAGCGTTTTGGGAGAGGAGAACAATATCAAAAACAGGATAAGAGAAATTGATATAGGGTTAGGGCTGGTTAAAGAAGAAAAACCCAAGCCAAAACCCAAAAAAGAAGAAGCCAATATATCAGATTTAAACTTTAAATTATAAATATGACAATTGGAGAATCTATCAAAAGAGCAAAAGAAAGGGGGCTAAACGATCTTCAAATCCTGCAGGAGATTATGAAACAAAATCCTCAAAAGGGAAAAAGCCTTGAGGAGGCGATGAAATCAGGCAAAACCCCCACTCAGATTTTAGAAGAAATAACAAAACAGCAAAATGCTCCTTTGCAGAAGTTTTCTCCTGTTGCCAGTCCAATACCTTCTCAAAAACAAGCCGTACCGCCACCTCCGGACGATGACATGAAGAAGATCGAAGAGGCGAGAAAAAGAATTGAGGCATTGCAGCAGTCAACAGAGCAGAGAGGCGGACAAGGAACCATTACCCCTCCTCCAATAAAACCCTTAGTTGGCCAATCCGTTTCAGTGAAGAAAGTGGTTTCTCCAGACCCTGGAGCAGAAGCTTTAGTAAGGTCTAAGGCCGAACAAGTCAGAAACAACCTTTTGTCTAGACTAAAGACAAAGAAAGAATTTTTCCCGTCGCCTTCGAAGGGGCCGTCAGTTATCCCACCAAAAACTGCTCCGCAGCAACCAACCAAAGCTTTTTATCCATTGCCGCCAAAGCCGTCACCCAGGGAAAAACTTTGGGCCAGGCTTTTAATGGCTTGTTTTATTCTAGTCGTGCTGGCAGCACTTGCTACCTTTTGGTATTTTTATTTGTTTCCGCCGGAAGCTGAATTAGGATGCCAAGGCAATGAAGACTGCCCAGAAGGGTATTCGTGTGCAACTAACGGGGTTTGCACTGAAAGACCGACAACCCAGTGCGATTCTGACAGTGATTGCCCCGCTGATAAGCTTTGCGGACCGGATAAAACTTGTATCCAAAAGCCAATAGTGCCGATAGTAATTCCCTCTTTGTTCGTGGCAGAAAAAGAGCGGACCATAATAATTTCTAGCCCAGAAGAACTCAGGTCATTAATCCAGCAGATTGTTCAGGAATCAGAAGACGCAGACCAATTCAAAAGAATAATAATCAAAGATTCAAAGGAAAACAAATCCCTCAATCTTAAAGAGTTTATCGACGGCATGCTGATTAGGGTCCCGCCCGAGATTTACCAAAAAATAAATGAAGATAATTTCACCCTTTTCAGTTTTTCCCAAATGGAAGGGAATAGAATTGGTTTCGTAACTAAGATTGAAACGCAAGAAGGATTCAGTTCTTTGATGAGAACAGAAGAGCCGGCATTAAAGGAAGACTTTAAGTCCCTATTAACCTTAATGGCAGGAGATGTAGCTCCAGCCACCTTTTATTTCAGAAACGCCAATGAGACGCCTGGCTATTCTGGTTATAACTTCAGATATCAGACAATAGCCAAGAACGATTTCGGAATCACCTATCTAATCTCTGACGAGTATTTCGTCTTTACGACTTCTTGGAAAAGCATGAACAGGATAATAGAAAAGCTTCAGATTGCTACTGCGCCGATTGAATTGGCCAATGACCTCAAGTTCGGTGATTCAGGGTATGATGTCAAGCTGCTTCAGACCTGGCTTAGCCAAGACGCTTCGGTTTACCCTCAAGGGTTAAAGACCGGAAAGTTCGCTTCCTTGACCAGAGCCGCTGTTACCCGTTTCCAGGAAAAGTACGCTTCGGATATTCTGGCGCCGCAGGGGCTAAGCAGAGGCACAGGCATAGTCGATTTATACACTAGAATAAAGCTAAATGAGCTTTACGGCCGCTCAGGAGTCCTTCCAATAAAGCCAGAGATTACCAGCGATTTGCGCTATGGCGATCACGGCGATCAGGTAAAATTGCTTCAGTCTTGGCTAAAAGAAGATAGAGTTGTATATCCTGAGGGAATAATTTCGGGCTGGTTTGGCCCCCTAACCAGAGCCGCCGTTACCCGTTTCCAGGAAAAGTACGCTTCGGATATTCTGGCGCCGCAGGGGCTAAGCAGAGGCACAGGCATAGTAGACGCTAAAACAAGAATAAAGTTAAACGATCTCTACGGAGAGAAAACCCAATAATAACTTATGGATAAAGATTTTTTAGAGCAGATGAAAAAGAAGTTGCAGAAAGAAAAAGAGACGATAGAAGGCGAGTTAGCAAAGTTTGCCGATAAAGACGAAAAGCTAAAAGGCGATTGGGATTCAAAGTTTCCAGCGTCAAATAGCGGATCGTTTGGCAGCCAGATTCTAGAAGAAGAAGCCGATGAAGTAGAAGAATATGTTACTCGTCTTCCTATCGAGCATAGTCTGGAGCTGCGATTAAAGGATATAGGCGTAGCCTTAGAAAGGATAAAAAAAGGCAAGTACGGAATATGCGAGAGATGTGGCAAAGAGATAGATAAAGAAAGATTAGAAGTGTATCCTGCTGCGTTCAATTGCGCTAAGTGCGGGAAATAAGATTATAAACAAAGGCCCTGCCAAACAGGGCTTTTGTGTTTGGTTCTGTTTTTTTGTTCCAACAAAAAAGGGGCTACTTACTTATGCAAGTAGCCCCATAGATTGGAGAAGAAAGATTGCTAGCGGTCTGCTCTGGTGTAGAAAGTAAAATCCAGGGCAATACGCTGCTTGAGATGTCTTGCTTTTTCTCGGAGCTCATCTGCCTGAGTGGTATCGCCGAGATATTCGGTAAGAGCGCAAGCAACTCCGAGGTTTCGATCTTCGACGGCCTGCTCGATAGCTCCTCGCATCAAGCGATGCAAGGAATCTTCGAATCTTTTTCTTTCCACTAGCGTGGATTCGAAGCTGCAGAAGCCGAAGTTGCGTCCAAGTCGTGCCAGAATCGTCGAGACTTTGGCGGCTTGGCCGCGAGCCAGTCCCCGAACGAGGATGTTTTCGACGATTCCAAGCGTCTCCTTCGAATGGCACCATTCGTGGCTGCAGGCCAGGGCCACCCGATCCAAAAGTTCGAGCCAGGATTCGTAGACGATCGTTAGATGCATTCTTCCGGGTTGCAGAGTGTCACAGTTGTTGTTGAACAGTAAGTCGCTGAGGTCGCGGATGAGACACAGTTGGCTTGTCTTTTCTGCTACGTCGCCATAGAAGTGTTTGCCGTTGAGCTTGAGCCCGTACCACCATTCGACGATGCAGCTGGTCACAAAGTTTTCTTTGTAGCGTGCCATGAGCATCTTGCGCCACATTGTTCGTATTTCTTCTTCTGTGAGGTCGCTTTCAACCAGGTGGTCTAGTACTAGTTGTAGTGCTTTGGCCGGCAAGAGGCCGCTTAGACGGTTTCTATCTTCGTCGCTTTGCTCGATCCCCGAAAGAGCCTCGGGGACGACGGCCATAGCCAGAGAGACAGGGTCTTTGCTGCAACCGCCGTGATAAATCACCGTAGCAGAGAGTACTTTCTTGTAATATTCCCTATCCTCGGCGATATATTCACGAACGGCGAGCAGGGCCGATGTCCAGCTGCCGCTGTGGCTACAATGAGGTTGAACCTTAGGGTTCGCCCACTGCGCCAACATAGCATCTACGATGCGGCGGACGAGAAGTCCTTGCTGTTCAGGATTGAGCTTAAGGCGAGTCACTTCTTCGTCGAACGACACTTCCTTGGTCTCACCGCTGGTAAAAAACCAGACGGTAAGATCTTTGGTGTCCCGGGCGCGTGGCTTAAAAGCCACATTCCGGATTCCTACGGGGTACAATGAATCGAGAGCAACCATAACAGAACCTCCCTGAGCGTGCTCTGTGCCATCAGGCCGAGCGTGCTCTGCTGGAAGAACCAGGGCTTCGAAAGCCCCATTGCCATAGTCCCTGCGCAACATTGCCAGGAACCGTGTTGCTTTCGCTTGCCGCCGAGGCCAGCGAATTGAAGCCATTTCATCTGCCTTGCTTGGGGTTTCGACCCGGGCAAGGTTAATGAGCTCCGCATGGCGCAGAGCAGGCTTCGCGAGCTCTTTTAGCTCGTCTAAAGCGTGTTCTGGCATGCGTTTTCTCCTATATTGTAAAGGGCAATTGTGGATATATTATAAATCTTTGTATTAAATATGTCAATAGAGATGAGCAAAAGCCCGTTAGGGGGGCTTTTGTGTTTGGTGCCCCCGCTCCGACTCGAACGGAGATCTTTAGGTTCGAAGCCTAACACTCTATCCATTGAGCTACGGGGGCGTTAGTTAATTTAGCCATAAAAATTGAAGAAAATCAATTTATAAGATAAGATGAGAAAATAGATATGACGGTTCCAAAAGAAATAAAATCTATTGTTTCTGAGTTGAAAAAGCAGGGTTTTGAGGCCTATGCGGTTGGAGGCTGCGTGAGAGATTTGCTGCGTGGTAAGGAGCCAGAAGATTGGGACATAGCAACCAACGCTAAGCCAGAAGAGATTCAGAAAATAATGGAAAAATCCGGCCGGAAGACCTTTTATGAGAATGAGTTTTGGACTGTGGGCGTAGTATGGAAGAAAGAAATTATTGAAATCACCACGTATCGCGCCGAAGCGAAATATACTGATAAAAGACATCCTGATGAGATCCGACCCGCCAAAAGCCTGGAAGAAGATTTGGCCAGGAGGGATTTTACCATTAATGCTATGGCAGCCGATGTAAGCGGACGCAAGACCAAGATTGTTGATCCCTTCAATGGACAAAAGGATTTGGAAAATAAGATTATCCGAGCCGTAGGCGTTCCTAAGGACCGTTTTTCTGAAGATGCTTTGAGAATGATGCGAGGGATAAGATTTGCCTCGGTGCTTGGTTTCACAATAGAGCCAGAAACATTAAAATCTATTGGAGAAAGCTCGCTTCTTTTAAAAATGATCTCTCAAGAAAGGATAAGAGACGAATCAATGAAGATTATTATGTCTGACAATGCGGCCGAAGGGTTTGATTTATTAAGAAAAGCTGGGCTTTTAAAGTATATTCTTCCTGAACTAGAAGAGGGATTTGGGAACAGCCAGAATAAGCATCACATCTATGATTGCTATCAACACTCTTTGTTTTCTTTAAAATACGCCGCCAAGAAGAAGTTCAATAAATTTGTTCGTGTTGCTTCCTTGCTCCATGATATTGGCAAGCCTAGGTCAAAGCGAGGAGAGGGTCCCGACGCTACTTTTTACGGCCACGAGATAATTGGCGCCAAGATGACGAATGAAATATTAAACCGTTTGAAGTTTCCTAAAAAAGAGATTGAAAAGATAACAAATCTTGTCCGCTACCATCTTTTTTACTATAATGCCGGGGAGGTTTCTGAAAGCTCGGTCAGGCGGTTAGTGCGCAACGCCGGGCCAGAAAATATGGAGGAGCTTTTACAGGTCAGAATGGCTGACAGAATCGGCTCTGGCGTTCCTAAGGCCGAGCCATATAAATTGAGGCATTTAAAGTATGTAATCGAAAAGGTTTCCCAAGATCCTATTTCAGCTAAGATGCTGAAGATTAGCGGCAATGACGTTATGAAGATTTTGGGGATAAAGCCGGGTCCAAAGGTAGGCCAGATTCTTGATATTTTGCTGGGCGAGGTTTTGGCAGATCCCAAGAGGAATAAAAAAGAAGTCTTAGAAAAGCAAGCAGAGAAACTCGGCGGGCTAAGCGACAAAGAACTGGATAAAATTGCCAAAGAATCAAAGGAGGAAAGGAACGAGATTGAAACGAAGCGCGACGAAATGACAAAAAATAAATACTGGGTAACGTAAGAGTTTCGAGAATAACGGAGTGTAGTATAACGGTAGTATACAGACTTCGGGAGTCTGCGGCCTGGGTTCAACTCCCAGCACTCCGAATTTAAATTGGTAAGTAGTCTCTAAATTTGTTTTTCAGATTGTTCTCTAAATAAATTTTGGGATATAAATCTTTAGGATAAATTGCTATCAAGGAAACCCCCTTATTTTTGCATAGCAATTCTTTTTGTTTTATAGAAAGGTCATATCTCGGGCTATCGTTTACCAATCCGAAATATTCTGCGAAAATTTTTTTATCTGTAGAGGTTATTTCCCAATCTGCTCTATGGTTAGTATCCGGGTAAGGGACGTTTTTTTCATGAGAAATCTTATTTTTGTAAAGCCAATTATCAACTAAAACCTCAGAAATAGAATCACAAAGATGTCCGTCTATCGCCTTAGCATTTACGCGTTTATACATCCTGTCATCATGAGATCTGTTTGGAGTAAAACCTGCCGTCAAGATTGCTTTGTTCCAAGAGCCAAAAATTCTTGTGCAAGAATCATTGATTCCTCTTAATTCTCTTCTAGTTGGGACTCTTTTTATTTTTTTAGCAGTTTTTCTAATTATTTCTATTAGCTCTTCTGGAGACCTTCGCCTAGTTTCTCCCATACATTTTCGTGAGCAATATTTTTTATTGCCAACAACCCATTTCTTGAATTTTTCCCCACAGTTTTTACATCTTATCGTTTTGGCTCCTCTTTCGGGCCGATTCCTATTATTTATTATTGCAGCGCACGAGGAAGAACAGTAATTATGGGGAGAAATATTACTAAATCGTCTGAAAAATAATTTGCCACAATTTTCGCAGATTAATTTCCTCCTTTTTCTTTTATGCTGGTATTCGCATTTTCTCGAGCAATAAAAATTATGCCCGAGTTTAATGTTTTCGTTGATACGATTGCTAGGCCTGCAGATAGACTTATTGCAGTTTCTACAAAAAACAATTTTTAGTTTTGTCATATGCTCACTCCCAGCCATTCTTCTACTTTCTGGATTGATACTGGATAAGAGTGTGAGAGATAATCTAGCTTAATTATACCACAACGGAAGACTCGTCTCGAATTCAAGTCCCAGTGCCCCGACATTGACATTTTGTTCCTATCTGGTATAATCAACAGTTCTGATGAGAATGGCTCATCAGCAAGCAGCACCTTTAATCAAACTGGAGCGTTTCAGCTCCCCGGATACCGGAGGATTGGCAATGAGAGAACAGATAGAGAAAAAGACCTATACCCACATCGCCATTCACGAAAGGCCGCACTTAGACGAGATCACCGCCGTTTTTTTGCTCAACCTTTTTGGCGAAGAAAAGTTCCCTGGCATCAGTCAGGCGGGAATCGTTTTCTGGAAAACTGGCGGAGAGACGCCTGAGGCATTAGCTGACGTTTGCCAGAGCGAAGGCATCCTGGCAATTGGCACTGGCTGGGGTCCTTTCGACGAACATCCTTCGCCAACGCAAGCAGGTAAAAGCGGCGAATGCGCCGCTACCCTCGTGGCCAAGGCTTTGGGTATTAACGATGACCCGATCTTGGAGCCGACACTGCGCTTTGTTCTTACCAGCGACACCAGGGGTTCGAGTAATCCTTTTGACCTCGCTGCGCTGGTGAAAACGATGCACGAGAAGTGCCCCGATGATCCTATTGGGGTTATGACCTGGGCTATGCAGGCCCTAGAGGCCAAGTACCAAGAGCAGCGGCGATTTCTCGTGGACACTGCAAGGGAGTTTCACGAGAAAGCCAGAGTGGATCGCGTGACCGGGCCTCGTGGCCAAGCCATGACGATGGTCGTTATCTGTTCAGACAACGAACTGATGAACAAGTTCGCTCGCTCTTCTCACGGCGTCAAGGCTGATATCATTATCCAGAAGTGGTCAATCGGGAATGTCCAGATTTTTGTAAACAAGAAATCTGGGCTGACCCTTTACGACGTTGCTCAGATGCTTCGGCTT
>CAYYDH010000020.1:0-10603 GCA_964470615.1 uncultured Candidatus Saccharibacteria bacterium | reverse complement strand
AAACAGTGTAGTCGTTTTGTGGATCAACGCTAGCTTCTGCTGGAGTTGTGGTTGCATTGAATTCAGCTCCGGCCAAACTACCAGTAGCTAAAGTCATTAAGTTCCCATTCATTGGGAATGTTCCTTTTATCGTACTGGCATTGGCTGTAACGTTAGCAGCTGAAAGAATGGATAGACTTACTGTTTCACCGGCTGAACCACTGATATCAGCTAAAACGCTGATTGTCTTTGAACCGCCAGCAGGAATAGTGAATATTCCCGATGAAAGGTTAAAGTTAACAATAGTAGATGAAACAGCTGCGCCGTCAGTCAACCTCAAAGCACCATCAAACAAATAGACATTGGTTAAAGAAGAATCAGCAGAAATACCAACTCTCTTTAATTTTAGTCCAGTGACTTTTACCTCTGACGAATCGCCGTTAGTAAAAGTAAACTTTGCTAATGGGGCCAAAGCCTGACCGTTAACAAGCGCTCCAGCGGCTGGAGTGTTCACAGCTAAAGCTACGGTTAAGCCAGCTCCTGTCGGAGGTGGCGGTGTTGGGACTACGCCTCCTCCTCCAAGCATCGTGTTAAGTTTAGCCCTTGTTGAAGGACCAACAAAACCAGTGCCTGAACTCAACCCGACTGGGGTCAAGATTTCAGAGGTGTACTTTTCTTGGAATTTTACAGCAGCAGCTTTGGTCAATGGACCAAAGTAAGTTGTTTCGTTGCCTGGTGAACCGACTCCGGCTGAAGCTACCTGAGTATCAGCGGCTGCGTTAAATACTTTCTGTAAGCATTGAACATCAGCACCTGAAGAACCCACGGTCAAGTTTCTGGTAAAAGATGTAATCGTACAAGCTGTTGTACCAGTTGACCCTCCCTGCAAAGTAACCAATTGGGCTTGCAAGCTCTGCAATGTCGCTAAAAGCGAATTGATTTGAGCTTGTAGCTCTTCGGCTGTCAGGGCGCTAGCTGTGCCAGGGCCTGCTACCAATGCGACAACGGTCAACGCTGTTGCAATTGATAATAGTTTTTTCATTTTTGTAATTCTTTTAGTTAATTAACCAACTTGCTTGTCGGCCGTTAGTTAATTAACTTGGTTATTATTTTCTTTCGACCTCTTTTAATTTTGGTCGTTCGACCTTTGTATTCGTCCTCGTATAATTGTTTATACGCTTTTTTAATTCCTCGATCTTTTGAGTAAAAATATTTTGACTGTCGACATCAAATACTCAAAAAACCAAGGGCTGGACGACCTTTTTTATTATTTTATCTTTATACCAAATCATGGCATTCTGTCAACTGTTGAAAAGTGCTGGGATTAAGGGTTCAAAAGCAGGATTCTCTCTAAAGCCTGCGAATAATCCTTAGCTTCAAAATCTGCCTTAATATCAATCAATGCTTGTTCTTGGTCTGGTGCCAAGGTTCTGGTCTCTAAATCCTTTATTTCCTGATCAACCAATTGAGCCAAAGCATTATCTAATTCTTGGCTTCCGCCTATTTCAATGCCCAATGATTCAATTATCTGCTCTTTTTCAGCTAATTTCCTCACTTCTATGGCTATTTCCTTTATTGCCCTACTGTCTTTGTTCACTATTCCATTGTTAAGACTTTTAACTACTTGGCTAACACTAGCTCTATATTCATTAATGGCCGGTGCCAGATTCCTCACTGAATTGTTTTCAGCTGCCCTGGTTAACTCGTCTAGTCTTTTATTCGCTACCTCAAAAACCAGTTTTGACTGGCCTTTTTCAGACAATAAGAAGGATTGGCCCTTTTCAGCAACTTTCTTAACTGGATATAGGACATCGCCAGGTAGGGCATTCTGAGATAGGCCAAAAACTAGCATCAAAAGTCCTAGGCATGCAACAGTGGCAAAAGCTTGCTTATATTGGAAGATAAAACTTATCCCTAATCTTATATCATTCACAAATCCAGCAGAAAGATGTCTTTCCTTCTCTGCGCCCATTATTTCTTTCTTAAGCGAAGAAACCCATTCCTGATTGGGTCTAATCTCTTGGAGGGATTTTATTTTAGATATAAGTTGCTTATCGGTCATGTATCGGATGCGTATCGGGTTTAATATTATTATGACGCATGAATCCTTTATTTGTTACACCTATTTTAAGCTTCTTTTACCTCTTTTTTAAGGGATTCAAGAGCTCGATGGAGCATAACCCGAACTGCTCCTTCTGATTTGTTCGTAATTTTGGCTATATCGACTATAGGCAAATCATCAACATAGTGCCAAATAATCACCTCTTTATAATCATCATTTATCTTAGATAGAGCAAACTTAACATTATTAAGATCAGAGTCAATGAACGACTTTTCTTCTATGCTAAAGCTTGAATCAATAATTGGAGTTTCATCAACAGAAACAAATTGCGTCCTACCCTTGGCTCGGTAATGATCAATGATTAGATTACGGGCGATCTGATATAAAAAGGCTTGGATATTCTGAATCTCATTAGAAGAAGCCTGATAGGCTTTCCAGCAGCGCAAAAATACCTCTGAGGTTAAGTCTTCAGCTATTTCTTTGGTATTTACTTTAAGGAATATAAAACGATATATTTTCTCAATATATTGATCGTAAATTTTCCCAAATTCTTTTTTTGAATCACTCATTTTAAGATAGGACAAATTAGACAATTAGATAGGACAAATATGAATATCAATGTGTCCTACTAATGTCCTATGTAACAACACTAGTTAAGGTCTGGAGCTAATGCTGTGTTAACTGCCTCTTTTTTCTTTAACTGATAAAAAGTATTATTTTTCTCGCCGATTCTATCTATCAAGCCCATTTCAAACAGATAATGGAAATCTCGCCTCAGGGTTCGCTTAGTAACATCAGGTAGAACCTTATTTAACTCCCAAACCTGCGCTCTCTCTTTTTTACTTAAAAATTCTATTATCTTTTTCTTTCTTTCATCTAACCCCCCTTCTTCTACTTCTGGTTCATTTTCAAGAACCTTTTTTTTATCCAACGCTAGCTCTAATGTTCCCTCTCCAATGGTTTCTGCAATTAGATTATCTATTTTCTCCTGAACTTCTGTTTTTTCTTTTTCCTCTGTTATCATCTCTCTTATCCCCTTATATTCTTTCTGGATTTCTAAAACCTCAAAAAAGCTAACCCAATTCTGCCATTTGGCAACCTCAAAATAGCTATCTAAAACATTCAGATTCTGTTCTATCCCAAAGAAAGCCTCGCTAGCCATTTTCCCATTTTTGTCGCAGAAACTTTCCTGCAAAGTCCAATTTCTCAAAACCTCAATTGCTGCCTCCCTTATCTTATACCGTAATGGATCTTTCTTAGGAAAAAGCAAAGTCAGACGGTAGATCTTAGTTGTCAGTTCAACCAAAAAGTCCCTTTCCATAATCCATCTATTCTATCAGAAACAAAGGAATTGGTCAAAAAGAAAACTCCCTTTTTAGGGAGTTGCTTCTTGTCGTTTTTCTCCTAACGCATCTTGGACAAAAACGATTGTACCAGTGCTTTCAATAGCCTTATCAAGCAAGTCGATAATCTGCTGACCAACAATCTGGATGCCATAGCTGCCCAGCTTATTACGGGCCTGAACCAAGACTTCGTTCAGCTCTTTAATGGAAGCCGAACTGACGTTCTCGTACAAATGGCCAATCCTGAGAAAAAGCCTCTTGTCTTCGCTTTCCGCCTTGGATAAAAACGGCTTGAAGGTTCTCCAGGCAGCAGCTAAAGCTTCTTTAGCTTCTGCCCGAATGCTTTCCTCGTTTTGCCTAGACATGTTCTCCTCCTTCAGGCCTTAGCCTGTATGCGGCGAGAATGATCAACTGCCAAACGAAACTCTTTCGCGACCCGACGAAAAGCAGTTGGGTTCGTGAAGTGAAAAGAAGTTCCGTCGTTAAAGAAGACTACACCTCGCAAAAAGGTTCCTTCATGCCAGGTTTCATCCTGACGAGCGCCTATTGCTACGAGATGAATCGAAGGACAATCTACGCGCGCCATAAAGCGCTTGTACTCTCGCCTTCCAGTTGCCTTGCCATAGATCAGAAAAACAATAAGCAGGGTCAAAGCAGCAAACAGCGCCGCCCATCCGATGTTCGTCATGGCAAACCTCCTTGGTTTTCACCAAACGTATTCTGCTTTAAGTCCGAACCGCTTGAGGGCCCACGTAAAAGCAGACTCCTGCTCAAAGGTGAAAGACCTGTCATCGTTGCAAAAAACTGTTCCGCCGACGAATGTATCGTCATCATATTCGACACTCGCTTTCACCGGCTGACTAACACCTTGAGTTTCCGCAAGGAATTTGTCAAAAAGCTTTTTCTCTTTCTTGATCTTGATTTCCCAAAAACCGACTATGAGCAAGGTGATTATAAGCGACCCGAAACCCAAGACACAAACTATTGTGAACAGTATCCCCATCTGGCTCCTCCTTCTACCCCTCTTAAGTTTGAAAAGGGCTATTACCTTACATTATATAATGGCTTTTCGTTTGTCAAAAAACCGCCTGGATAAACAGGGCATTGTGTTCAGCGCGCTATTGCCCGAAAGAGTATATTTTTACTTGCTCATCGCTTTCCTCAACCACTCCAGTAATAATATTATTGCTGTCCCCTATTGTCGGATAAGACAAAAATGAACCTGGCATGTCAAACAACCACCTAAAAATTCCATTGCTGTCAACACTATACAGCCTATAGTCTGCCGGCCTAAACCACCATCCTCCCCCGCTGTGATTTTCTTCGTAAACGGTTCGGCCGAAATAAATGTTCCCGTCTTTGTCAGTTATCGGCTGGGTATCAATGCTTAAACTTGACTCGGGGCCTAACAACCAAACCAGATTGCCGTCGGGATCAAACGCTTTGATTTGTGATGTCGGCTGCCAAACATCTGATCCCCAAGACTCGCCAATCCTAACTTGCCAATTGTCAGCAATAATAATCGTGTTGTTTTGCCCCAATGATAAGAAAAGGCTTCCATATTCTCTTTCGCTTTTCCATCTTTCCGTACCGTCCAGGTTGAAAGCGTAAATTTGCCGCGAGGTTCCGGAATACCCCGATGTCCCAACGGCTACGTAAATAATACTGTTAGCTGAGTCAAAAACTGGCGTACCGGCTCTGAACTGGAGAAGTGCTTGCCATTTTATTATCCCATCTGGGTTATAAGCCGATAGTCGGCCCCTTTCTTCATCGGTCAACGTCTGAAAACCCTTCCAGGCAACATAGATGGTTCCGTCTGGACCAAGAACCGGACCACCGACTGCCGAACCGCCGCGCGGAGCACCACCTATAACCCATTTTTCATCTCCTCCAGCATCAACGCTGTAAAGATTTGAGTAGTCGGTGAAAAAAATTACCCCGTCTTCGTTCACAACCACGGCCGAAGCACTATTCATGCCTTCGTGATAATATATCCACTTTTCTTCTCCGTCAGAATCCAAAGCATAGATTCCCTTATCAGAGGTTGAAATATAAATTGTGTTATCAGAACCGATTGTCAAAGCAATAATTCTCCCGCCCAATTCCTTCTCCCATTTTTCTGTTCCTTCAAAATCAAAGGCATAAACTTTTGGTGATGGCTCGTTAACCCCGAAGTAAATAGTTCTGTCAATACCGATGACTGGCTGCAGAACAGACGTGAAAGAAGACCCAGCCAAGCCTAAATCGTATAGTAAAACATTACTGATATGCTCTGGACCAGCAAAAGAGCTTTTCCCAGTATGTTGTGAGTCGTGTTGGTAAATTGACCAGATTTCTTGGCCCGAAGGACCTTGAAGCATCTGGCCCCTTGAATTTGTCGGAGTAACAGTTTCTTTTATTACAAAATCCTGCGAATTGTCGTTTGTATCCAGGCCTATTTCTTTTCTTTCAATGCTTTCCCCTCCGGCTGGATTGGACGCCGGGCTTCCTTCAGAAGAAAAGGGCTCTCCAAAACCAACCATATCTATTATGTCAAGATCGCTCCCATCGGCAATATTGTCTTGATTCCTAACTAAGTAAACAGTACTGTCGTCTGCTAATTGAAGAGCTGAGCAAGTCATATCGGCCAAATCTAATAATCTTGACCGGGCGCTATTCCGAACAATAAGAAAGTAGCCGTTAGCTGGAATTATATGGTCAATCTCAAAGTTCTTTTTGTAAACCGTGCCGCTCTTTGGCGTCCTCTGAATCGACCATTGACTCAAATCTATATCAAAGTCATTTGGGTTATAAAGTTCTACCCAATCATCGTCTGCGCCGCCGCTTCCTGCTCTGCTATCGGCCTGGATCTCATTAATAAGGACCTTTTTGGGAATATCTACTAAAGTATAAGCTGGGGGCTCTGGCGACCAATCACCCTCATTACCGCTGACGTCTTTGGCGCTTATCTGGAAATAATAACTTTTCCCGTCTTGGCCGTAAAACTCTTTCTGGTTAGAAAAAGTTAGGGGCGCGCCATCAACTTCCTGGTACGTTTCTTCTTGCCAATCACTTTCCTCTTCTTTCCAGCGAAAAATAAAGCCGTCTATGCCAGAAGGAGTCACAAAGCTTATTGCTCCTTCTGTTGTACTTACAGAATCAGTGATTTCAAAGGGAATGGAAAAATCAAGACTTGCCTGGGTTAGAGCTAAATTAAATATTACTGTTGGCGGATATTCGTCTCCGCCAGAAAAACTAGAAGAATCATCTGAAGGTTGGCTGTTTTCTGCTTTCGGCGTTCCCATAATTCCATTCAGCCCAGACCCGCTATAACTATGCCAAAGCAGATCGATTCCCCTTTCCATGCTCTTCTTTTCTGTTTTATCCCCGGCCGGCCATTCTGAATCTGCTAAAACTTCGTCTTGCAGCTGACAGTTTTCATCAAAAAGATAAAGAACTTCGTTAGTATCATTAAGCGCACCGCTGTAAACAAGATCAGCTTCAATGCTAGGCACCGAGGCATTATCTGTGCGCTCTAAAAGGTAAAAACTGCCTGCTGAAATCGTGCCTCCTTCTCTGAAAACTACCTTGATTTGCCCTTCCTTATCCAAAAGTTGCCAACCCGATAGGCTAACGGTTCCATCGGTGATATTTTTCAATTCCACCCATTCGTCGCTGGCAGAAACTGCTGTCCCCATCCAGGCAACTTCGTTTATTAAAATCATACCCCTTAATGGTTGGCTGCCTTCTATTTTTTGGCAATAGTTAACAACAGAAGTAGTCCCTCCGCTCCAGTAGCTTTCTGCTACGGCTAATGTTCCTTCCTCCTCTTCGTCGCTTTCTTCTTGTTCATCAGCTATTTCTTTATCTTCTTCTTGCTCAGACTCGTTATTGCTATAAACTAATCCCGGGTGAGATGATACTAAACCATCGACTTCGTCGGCCAATACATCTATCTTTTCTGAAATATCGTCTAAAATCTCTTGCATTTCTTCCAGGGTCATCTGACGATCCTGGTTAGATTGAACGTCCTCGATTTCTTCATTTAATTCTTCGCTCTTTTGAGATAGTTCTTTCGCAACCTCAGACAAATCTTCTACCCTTAAGCTATCTAGATTAATATTAGAAAAATCAATTTCAGAATCACCCCTAGAAGAAGGCAAATCAGGAGCAACGGCCGCCCTAAAGATATTCAAATTTGATAATATCGACCTTATCCCATCTAAAGTATTTGTTGATCTACTTCTGGCAGACTGTCCGGCTTCTCCCACAAAATTACTTATTTTACCGGCCGCATTTTCTATCGCAGTAGCCGCTTCGCTTAAGCGGTTTCTCAGTTCATCAAGAAAGCTCGGTTTCTTAAAATCAAACTCTGGCACTGGCTCATCAAAAACAATATCAATTTCCGGTCTTTTTATCCATTCGTATATCCCGCTGTTAAGCTTCCTTACCTCCCCAGTTATTTTTAAGATAAAAGGCTGCAGTTCTTCTACCCCTCCCTCCCAAGAATACCCCCATTTCGGCGAAGGAGGAACAAAAACCCCGGAAGAATAAATATTAATGGCTACGTTAGCGCTTGAGGGACTAGTAGATTTGTAAGCAATTATGTCTTGAAGCTTCACATTATAAAAGGGCTTTAAATTCCCAACTGCCACCTTGAGCTCATTGCCCAGCAACCAATTCATAATATATTTATTTGCTTTTTCAACCGTCGTTTTTTCGAACTCGCCTAAAAGCCTTTCTAAAATCGCAGAGGAGTCGCCCGCAACTATGATTTGTAAAATTTTAACCCCAATTTTGATTATTTCTAAACCAGCCTCTTTGGGCGCTTGAATAAATAAATAACTAAAAAGTTCTCTTTGGATCGCTTTTTTAACGGTTAATAAAGCTGCTTCTTTTTCTGAATTCATCCCTGTGTCATAAACTATGACGTCTTGCCACTTATCGGAAATCTCCTGAACAAGCGAAAGAAATATAAGCTTTCCTTCTTTTTCTTTAAGCTCAATTCTATCAGTATTACCGATTGCCTCTTCTGGATTAATTTCAACTTTTCCGATTTTTGGCCAAAACAAAAATCCGCCCATGGCAATTAGTACAAGAATATAAAAAAAGGCTTTCTTCATAAACCTATTTATTTTCAAATAGAATTATCTAAAACAATCCTTATTAAGTTTTCTTTTAGGTTTTGAAAGAACTATTTAAGTTTCGAGAAAAGAGCTGTAGAAAAGAGCTATTTATCTATTAAAACTGTTGCTAATAATTCATCGAATTGCTCAACGCATTTTTGCGCTCCGATAAGCCCGCTGGAAAGGCTATAAACCGTTTCTCCAGCCGGAATTGCAACTTCAATGATCCCAATCTGCCCATTATTCATATAAGTTCTTTTTATCGCCTTTTTGTTATCAACTGTTATTACCTCGATTCTCGGATGCTCATTTTCTCTATATTCTTCAGCATTTTCTTCTACAAAATCCATTTCGGCCCTCAAGTCCTCTGCAAAGGTTGTTATCTCGGAGTTTACCTTTTCGCTCTCATATATTTCAATAGATAGCCCGCAAGCGCCCCGTCTAACACTTTCAAGGATGTTGTTTTCGTCTACTTCGGGGCTTAGCAGGTCCAATTCTTCTTCGTATTTTCTAACTACCCACCCCGAAGGAACGCTTATTTTGAACCCTTCTTTATTATTCTCAACAAATTTGCCATCTGGAGTATCTATAATCTCGTAACTTTCGGCTTTGGCAAATGTATTTTTAGAAATGGGGTTTCCTGAATTTTCGTTTCTGTCTTTCAGCCAAAGGATTCCACCAACAATTAAAATTAGGCCTAAAGCAATTCCAGAGTAAAAAAGCGCTTTTTTCTTCATGTTAGTATAATCTTATCCTACTTAATCCATAAGGCAAGGGGGGAAACTATTAACAGGTAGCGACGTATTTTACTATAATGATAGTAGAATTATTACGAAAAAGCACTTCTTAGGGTTTTGTCCCTTAGCGATGCTTTTTCATTTATCTTAACAAAAAATCGCTGGAAAGGCGACTCTTTGGCTTGTATCCAATCCAGCTCCGCCTAAAAAACAAAACAGCCCAAACGCCTGCAAGGAGTTCTGGGCTGTTAGTTTTCTAAAACACTTCTATTTCTTGTCTGCACCAAGAATTCTGAACATCTTGGTTCCGCAGGTCGGACAGATACCTGAAAGGGCGTTTCTTGTCTTTCCGCCCTTCGCCTTGAAGGTAACTGGTTTTTCGCTGTTCATTTCTTTCTTGGCTTTGCACTTTACGCAATATGCTGTAGTCATGATATATAAAGATGGAAACTTATTGAGTTTAAGAGATCGACCTTTAAATAAGTATTTAAAATACTATTCTCTAGTATACTCCTCTATCTTATTTTAGGCAAACATGCGTGTCAACCCCTCACAAACTAATATCGTTCTGTCTTTATCTCCTTCACAACCGCGGCTATGAGTTTTTTAGAAGCTATTTTCTTCTCTAGCTCCTTGATTTTTGCCATTTCGCCTGCAGCGGTTGGGTGTTTAGGTGTAAAAAGCGTACAGCAATCCTCCTGCGGCTTAATTGATATCTCGTAGGTGCTTATTTTCTTGGCTAAACTGATTATTTCTTCCTTATCGTGGGCCACTAACGGCCTCAAGACTGGGATTTTCACTGCCTCTTCAGTAATTTCCATATTAGGAAGCGTTTGCGAACTTACTTGGCCCAAGCTTTCCCCTGTCACCAGCGCGGCACAACCATTTTCTTTTGCGATTTCTTCAGCTATCTTCAGCATCAGCCGGCGATAAAGAAGAATTCTGTATTTCTCCGGTATCTTTGCCTTAATTTCCATCTGGATCTTAGAAAAAGGAGCGTAATAAACGCTAAGATGCGGCTGGTACTTAAGAAAAACGTTCGCTAATTCTTTTGTTTTCTCAATGCTTTTGTTAGAAACCAAAGGAAAACTATGGAAATGAAGCCAAATATTCTCTGCTCCCCTTTTGGCTACAAGATAAGCGGCCGCTGGCGAATCAATGCCGCCAGACATCAAGGTTAAAACCTTTCCGCTGGAACCGACTGGCAAACCATTAGCACCCCTTATCTTCTCAAAATACAGAAACGTGACTCCCTTTCTTATTTCAATAAAAACTTCCCTATCTGGATAGTCTAGATCAACCTCCCGGTCAATCTTATCTGCAATCTTCTCTATAGCTCTCTCCCGTGATTCTTTGAGCACACCCCTCTCCATTCTC
>CAYYDH010000019.1:0-10804 GCA_964470615.1 uncultured Candidatus Saccharibacteria bacterium | reverse complement strand
ATTTAGGAGAAAAGCAGTCTAAAATATATGGCGCATAAAGTTCACCCAAAACTATTTAGAATAAGAGAAATAAACGACTGGGATTCGCGCGGATTTTATCATAACCCTAAGCAATTGCTGGAGGAAGATTTTAAAATTAGAGAGTTTTTAAATAAAAAGTTCAACCGAACGGGAATAGAAAAAATAGAGATTGAAAGATTCCCCGGAAAAGTAAGCATTATTGTTTCCAGCGCCAGGCCGGGCTTGATTATCGGTCGGGGCGGAGAAGGAATTGAACTTTTGAAAAAAGATTTGAACGAGATTGTTTCAAACAAAAAAACACCGGCTTGGCAAGCAGAAAGCAGCAAGGAAAGAAACAGGAACACTGCTGATTTAAAGAAAAGCAGGCCAGGGAAAATTTCTTTGAAAAAGGAAGACAAGGTTAAAAAAGAGATAAGAATTGAGATAAGAGAAGTAAAGAACCCGTGGACTTCAGCTAACTTAAGCGGCCAATGGATTGCCCAGCAAATTGAAAAAAGAGTTCCTTTCAGGGTTGTTCTGAAGCAGGCGCTGAGAAAGGTTTCTGCCAATAAGGATGTTCAGGGAGTTAAACTGCAAGTTTCAGGCCGCCTTAACGGAAATGAAATTGCTAGAAGAGAGTGGATGAAGCATGGCCGTTTGCCTTTGCAGACTTTGAGGGCGATTATTGATTATGCTAAAGTTGAGGCTCATTGCACTTACGGAGTGATCGGAATAAAGGTCTGGATATATAAGGGCGAGAAGTTTGGATAAAAACATGGCTATTTTGCTACCGAAAAAAGTTAAACACCGGAAATGGCACAAGGGAACTTCCAATGGGATAGAAACCAGGGGGACGAATTTGGATTTTGGCAGTTTCGGCTTGAAGTCGCTGGGAACAAAATGGATAACTTCGCGCCAAATAGAGGCTTCCAGAAGAACAATCCTTAGGTATTTGAGGAAAGGAGGAAAGCTCTGGATTAGGATTTTTCCCGATAAGCCGGTAACCAGCAAGGGCACAGAGACGCCGATGGGTGGCGGTAAAGGAGGAGTGGATCATTACGTTTTTCCCATCAAGCCCGGCCGGATTATTTTTGAGATAGAGGGAATATCAGAAGCTGAAGCCAGAGAGGCTTTAAGGAAGGCCGCTGACAAGCTTCCTATTAAAACAAGATTTGTTAAACGCTAATATGAAAATAAGCGAATTAAAACAAAAGCCAAAAGCAGAACTGCATAGCTTGCTTAGAGGGGATCGAGAAAAACTGCGTCAGCTTCACTTTGATTTGGTAGCAGGAAAGATAAAGAATATCCGGACAGTGAGGGCTTTAAAAAAAGATATTGCTAAAGTTTTAACTATTTTAAATTCAAAATAACCATGCCTAAAAGAAAAATAACAGGAATAATTATTTCCGATAGAATGCAAAAGACTGTTGTGGTTGAAGTGGAAAGAATAAAAGAACACCCCAAATACAGAAGGAGATACAAGGTTCATAAGAAATATAAGGCCCACGATGAAAAGGGGGAATTTAAGACGGGCGACAAGGTTGTTATTGAAGAATGCCGCCCGATATCAAAAGATAAAAGATGGAAAGTTGTAAGTAAAGCTTAATTAAAGATTATGATTCAGCCAAGAACAATGTTAAGGGTTGCCGATAATACTGGAGCTAGAATCCTCCAGTGTATTAGGGTTTTAGGAAGCACCAGAAAAAGATATGCCTATATCGGCGATATTATTGTTGGCGTAGTCAAGGAAGCTGAACCGAGAAGAATGGTAAAAAAGCATCAAATAGTGAGGGCCGTTATTATCCGCCAGAGAAAAGAGTTTAGGCGTTTTGATGGATCGTATATCAGATTTGACGATAACGCCGTAGTGATTTTAGAAACAGGCAAAGACCCAAAGGGTGGGAGGATATTCGGTCCGGTTCCAAGAGAAATAAAGGAGCTGAGATTTGAGAAAATCGCCAGCTTAGCTGAAGAACTTGTATGAAGATAAGAAGAGACGACATAGTATTAATAACTTCCGGCAAAGATAAGGGGAAAAGAGGAAAGGTAGTTAGGGCTCTTCCGAAAGAAGAGAAGATTGTAGTTGAAGGAATAAACGTCAGGAAGAAGCATGTCCGGCCGAAAAGATCGGGCGAGAAGGGCCAGGTTGTCCAAAAGCCTGCTCCGCTTCATATTTCCAACGCCAAACTAATATGTCCGAAATGCAGCAAAGCGGTTAGAGTCGGCTACAAGGTTGAGGCAGGAAAGAAATATCGGATTTGTAAAAAGTGTAAACAAGAGATACAAACTTTATGAGGTTAAAAGAAAAATACAACAAAGAAGTTATCCCTAAGATGATGGAAAAGTTCGGCTTCAAAAGCGTTATGGCCGTACCGAGGGTAAAGAAAGTGTCAATAAACACTGGTTTTGGCCGGATGGTTGTAGATAAGACTGGCGGTGAACGGGATAAAATATGCGCCTCAATTATAGAAGACTTGGCCTTGATTGCTGGCCAGAGACCGGTTCTAGCCAAAGCCAAGAAGTCAATTTCCACCTTCAAAACAAGAGAAGGGATGGCAATCGGAGCTCGAGCCACCTTGAGGGGCAAGAAGATGTATGATTTTTTAGAAAGGTTGATTGACGTTGCTCTTCCCAGATCAAGAGACTTCCGAGGGCTTAAATCTTCTTCGGTAGATAAGAGCGGAAACTTGACTATCGGCTTAAAAGAGCACATAATTTTCCCAGAAGTTTCTCCGGAAAAAACCAAGTCAATTTTTGGTTTTGAAGTTTCTATAACCACCGACGCCAACGATAAAGAAAAAGGATTAGAATTATTCAAGCTGTTAGGGTTTCCAATAAAATAATATGGCGACAAAAGCGCAGATAGCAAAATCAAAAAGAAAGCCAAAGTTCAGTACTAGAATTGTACGACGCTGTTTTCGTTGCGGCCGGAAAAGAGGGTATATTAGAGAGTTTGGCTTATGCCGAATTTGTTTCCGCGAAATGGTTAGTGCCGGTCTGGTACCCGGCGTCAAAAAGAGTAGCTGGTAAAACCTTGAACTATTATGACAGATCCTATCACAGACATGATTAATAGAATAAAAAACGCGCAAGCTGTTTATCACCAAACAGTGGAAGTTCCTTTTTCTGAATTAAAGCACGAAATTGCCAAGATTTTGGAAACCGAAGGATTCATCAAGAAAGTAGAGAAAAAGGGAAAGATTCCTAAAAAAGTAATGGAAATTGCCTTGAAATACAGCAAAAGCGAGGCAGGTAAGCTAATGACACCAGCCATAACCGGTGTCAGAAGGATTTCTAAGCCCGGCCAAAAACTATATTTTTCTTGCAAAGATATTAAAAGAGTCAGAGAAGGATACGGCATTTCAATAATTTCAACATCCAAAGGATTATTAACTAACAAAGAAGCAAAGAAGCAAAAAGTAGGCGGTGAAATAATCTGCGAAGTTTGGTAAAAATATGTCCAGAATAGGCAAAAAACCAATTTTAATACCAGCGGGGGTAGAAGTGAAGATAGACGGGCAAAAGATTGTCGTGAAGGGCCCCAAAGGAGAAATTTCAAGGGAAATCCGCCCTGAAATTAAGGTTGAGATAAAAGAGGGCGAGATTATATTGTCTCCTCAAAGGGAAACAAAAGAAACAAACGCTTTCTGGGGTTTGACCAGAGCCTTAGTTTTTAACATGGTAAAAGGAGTAACCGACGGATACGAAAAGAAGCTACAGATTGAAGGGATAGGTTTTAAAGCAAACATTGAAGAAGACAGCTTGGTTTTAAAGCTTGGCTTTTCTCACCCGGTGAAGGTAAAGCAACCCGAAGGAATAAAGCTTACAGTTGAGAAAAATATCGTTTCCGTTTCAGGATTTAATAAAGAGTTGGTTGGCCAACTAGCTGCTAAAATCAGGAAAATTTGTCCGCCAGAGCCGTATAAGGGAACAGGTATCAGGTATGTGGGAGAGGTTGTCAGAAGAAAAGCAGGTAAAAAAGTGGCAACAGCCGGAGGAGCATAACATTATGTTGGACAAACAAATAAAAAGAAAAAGAAGGCATAACAGAGTAAGAGCAAAGATTCATGGTACAGCAATAAAACCTAGGCTTTGCGTTTTTAGGTCTTCTTCTCACACCTATGCTCAGGTTATAAACGATGAAAAGGGCGAAACATTGGCTAAAGCTTCTGATTTGGAGATAAAGAAAGCTAAAGCTAGCGGGAATCTTTCTACCAAGGTGGCAAAGGGCCATCAGGTGGGAAAGTTAATTGCTGAAAAAGCAATTGCCAAGAAATTGAAAAAAGTAGTTTTTGACCGGGGCGGATATAAATATCACGGCGTTGTCAAAGCAGTGGCCGATGGCGCAAGAGAAGGAGGTTTAGAATTTTAATTATTTTTTATGGCATTTTCAAGAGATAGACAAAATAGGCGGGGACCGAGAACAGAAAAAAAAGACGAGTTTGAATCTAAGCTATTGGAGCTTTCTCGTGTTTCCAGAATGACAGCTGGTGGCCGGCGTTTTAGGTTTAGGGCAGTAATGATAGCAGGCGACCAAAAAGGAAGAGTCGGACTGGGAGTAGGAAAGGGTCTTGATGTGGCCAAATCCGTGGAAAAGGCAATCAGAGCGGCAAAAAATAACTTAATCAAGGTACCTATTGTTAATGAAACTATTCCTCATCAAGTTGAAGCAAAGTTCAGCGCTGCTGTTATATTGCTAAAACCCCAGAAAAAGGGTCGAGGGCTGGTGGCGGGGGGAACAGTCAGGGTTATTTGTAGCTTGGCTGGGGTTAAAAACATTTCCTCAAAAGTCCTTGGAAAAACAGGAAACAAGTTTAATAATGCTAAAGCAACCCTGAAGGCGCTTTCCCAGTTAAAAGAGCCTTTAAAAAAAGAAGAACAGAAAGTTTCTGCTTAATACTATGGAACTGCATCAATTAAAACCAACTCATAAAAATAAGAAGATAAAAAGAGTGGGCCGCGGCGGTAAACGGGGCAATTTTTCTGGCCGGGGAACCAAGGGCCAAAATTCCAGAGCCGGTAGGAAGCTAGCCCCAGTAATCAGGGAGCTGATAAAAAGATACCCGAAGCTGAGGGGCTACCGAGCTCAGATCGCTCCGAAAGATACGGCAGTTGTTAATGTTGGAGCCTTAGAAAAGAATTTCAATGCCGGGGACGTTATCAAACCAGCAGTCTTGCTGGAAAAGAAATTAGTCCGTAGAATTAAAGGAAAGACGCCCAAGGTTAAGGTCTTAGGAAAGGGCGATATTACCAAGAGTCTTGTAATCGAAAATTGTTCAGTTTCAAAACAGGCAAAAGAAAAGATTGAAAAAGCCTCAGGAACAGTAAAGTAATTTTTATGTGGTATCAAAAGCTTTTACAAATTTTCAGGATAAAAGACCTCCGCGGGAGAATCCTTTTTGTCTTGGGAGCTCTTGCTCTATTTAGGTTGATGGCGAACATCCCAATGCCGGGGTTCAATGCCGAGAGATTAAGGGAGTTTACCCAGAACTTTCAGATTTTCGGCTTGGCCAATGTTTTTACCGGAGGCGCTTTTGACAAATTTTCTATTGCCATGCTGGGTTTAGGCCCCTATATCACAGCCACTATTATCTTGCAGCTTTTAACTATGATTTTTCCACAGTTGGAAAAGATGTACAAAGAAGAAGGTGAGCAAGGCCGTCAGAAATTCAACCAGTACGGCAGGATTTTAACTATTCCCTTGGCAATGCTCCAGGGGTACGCCATGTTGACCTTGTTTCAGCGCCAGCAGGTGATTCCGGCTCTTTCGCCCCTGACCATGCTTGCTTCAATTCTTACTATCAGCGCCGGCACTTTTATTTTGATGTGGATCGGTGAGCTTATTTCTGAGAAAGGAATCGGCAATGGCGTTTCTTTGTTGATTTTCGCCGGCATTGTCGCTGATCTTCCAAATAACGTCGGCCAGATAATTGCCAAATGGGATCCATCGGAAATCCCGTCCTATTTGATTTTCTTCGGCGTGGCTTTATTGGTGATAGTGCCTGGAGTAGTGTTGATTAATGAAGCCAGAAGGAATATTCCGGTTTCTTATGCTAAAAGAGTAAGGGGGAATAAGATGTTTGGCGGAGCTTCAACCTATTTGCCTCTTAATGTAAATCCAGCTGGCGTTATCCCCATTATTTTTGCCCTTTCCATTTTGCTTGCTCCTGGGATGGTTGCTCAATTCCTGAAGGGCGCTACAGGATGGGTCGGCAGTTTCGCCGGCTCAGTCGCCAATTTCTTTGATCCTAATCTGAATCCCTGGGGATACAGCTTTATTTACTTTGCCCTGGTGGTTATTTTCACCTACTTCTATACTGCTGTTACCTTTGATCCTAAGTCAGTTTCCACTAATCTGCAGAAAATGGGCGGCTTTGTACCTGGTATAAGGCCCGGTGAATCAACAGCCCATTTCATAGGATATATCTTAAACAGAGTCTTGATTATCGGCGCCATCTTTTTGGGACTGATTGCCGTCTTGCCGTCTTTGATAGTCGGTTTTACCAATGTCACTGCTTTTCGTTTTCTTGTCGGCGGCACCTCTCTACTGATCGTGGTTTCAGTTGTATTGGAAACCATGCGGCAGATAAACTCTCAGCTGCAAATGAGGGAATACGATACATTTTAGACGTTAAGTGTTGTATAATAACTAAATGGATAAGCAAACTATTATTCTTTTTGGTCCTCCGGGAGCCGGAAAGGGGACTCAAGCTGAACTTTTGGCCGATAAGTTGGGCCTTTTTCATCTTGAGGCCAGCAAAGTTCTGGAAGAAAAGTTTAAGGGAGTTTCAGATGATTCCGAGCAGAGGTTTGCAGAAGCTGACGGAGAAAAGATAGATATTTTAAAAGAAAAAGAGCTTTGGGAGAAAGGATTTTTATGCAGCCCTTCTTTTGTAGCTTATTTAATGAAAGAAAAAATGCAAAAGCTGTTTGAGGGAGGAGAAAGCATTATTCTCAGCGGCAATCCTCGTACTGTATACGAAGCTGAGCACGAGGTTCCTCTTTTAAAAGATCTTTATGGGGCCTCGAACGTAAGAGTGTTTCTTATCAATATTAGTCCGGAGCAGACAATTTTCCGGAACTCGCATCGAAAGATCTGCGAATTGATGCGCCACCCTGTTTTGTATAATAAAGAGACCGAAGGGTTGACGATATGCCCCTTAGACGGCTCCAAGCTGGTTAAGAGAGGAAGCTTGGATGATCCGGAAACGATAAAGATAAGGATAAAAGAGTACACTGAAAGGACTTATCCGATGATTGAAGTTTTCAACCGGGAAGGAATTAAAGTGGTGGAGATAAACGGGGAACAGTCAGTGGCAGACGTATTTAATGATATTTTGAAGAATATAAAAGGGGAATGATAAGCATCAAGTCAGAAAAAGAAATAAAGGTTATGGCCGAGGGCGGGAAGATACTGGCCCAAATAATGAGCCAGGTGGCAAAAGAAGTCAGGCCGGGGATAACCACAGAGTATTTGAACAAGGTCGCTCGCGACCTTGTTTTGAAATCTGGAGCTAAACCTTCTTTTGAAAACTACATGGGCTTTCCAGCAACTTTGTGCACGTCAGTAAACGAGGTGATAGTTCACGGCGTTCCAGGGGTTATTAAGTTAAAAGAAGGGGATATAATCTCTTTGGACCTGGGGATTCTTTACAAGGGTTATCACACAGATATGGCAATTTCGGTTCCAGTGGGCAAGGTTTCTTTTGAGGCAAGCCGGTTGATAAAGGTGGCGAGAAAATCCTTGGAAAAAGGGATTGGAAAAATTAAGCCGGGGAAAAGGTTTTATGAAATTGGCAAGGCTGTTCAAAAACAAGTTGAGTCAGAAGGCTTTGGCGTGGTGCGGGAGTTATGCGGCCATGGTATAGGAAAAAAGCTTCACGAAGATCCACAGATTCTGAATTTTCTTACTCGGGGGGAAGGAGGCGAGACCATCCGAGAAGGAATGGTATTTTGCATAGAGCCGATGATTACTGTCGGGGATTGGCATATTAAAAAAGCGCAGGACAACTCTTACGAAACCAAAGATCGATCTTTGGCTGCCCATTTTGAACATACTATTGCCGTCACTCGGGTTGGACCTAAGATATTGACAGAGATTAATGTTTAGAAAAAATTCATTCCGTTTTTTATATATTTTGGTATAATAAAGAAATAGATTTTTTAATTTTAAAAACATGTATTTATCGATTATTATTCCGGCCTACAACGAAGAAAAAGTTATTGCTAAAACTTTAGCTGAAGCAGACAAGTATTTGAGGGGTCAAAAATACGAATACGAGATTATTGTAATAAGCGACGGCGCTAAAGACAGAACAGCTGAAATAGTGGAAGATCTTTTAGGCCAGATTCCTAACCTCAAGCTGATTAATAACAAAGAAAACCATGGCAAGGGTTTTGTCGTCCGTCAGGCAATGTTGGCGGCCCAAGGCCAATATCGTTTGTTCACCGACGCTGACAATGCCACTACCATTGAGCAAGCAGAGAAGCTTCTCCCTTATTTTAAACAAGGATACGATATTGTTATCGGTTCCCGAGATGCAAGGGGGGCTGTAATTACCAATCCTCAGCCCTGGCACAGAAGGATAATGGGCGAGGTTTTTAATTTGATGGTTCAGATTATTACCGGGCTCTGGGGCATTTGGGACAGCCAATGCGGTTTTAAGATGCTGACCAGCAAGGCTACTCAAGATATCTTGCCGAAATGCCGGATAGACCGTTGGGCTTTTGATCCGGAAATTTTGTTGGTTGGGAAGAAAATGGGATACAAGATAAAAGAGGTGCCGATTATCTGGGCGAATAACCCGGACAGCAAGGTAAAGCTTCGTTCTACGATAAAGATGGGCCTAGATTTGGTGAAGATAAGGATAAACTCTGTTATGGGAAAATACAAAGTATGAAAGATTTACCAGACAAGATAAAATTTCCTTCAGAGCTGAGAATGGATATTGTTAGCAATGACTGGGTAGTTATTGCTACTGGTCGGGCTAAGCGGCCGGAAACTTTTAAAGATGAAAAATCAGCAGGCAAGAAGGATTCTAAAAAAGATTGTCCTTTTTGCAATATAGAGACACAGGAAAAACCTGTTTTAATTTTTGATAAAGGAGAAAAGGTTCCCTTTGAAGATAAAATTCCAAAGAGTTGGACCACGATTGTCATTCCTAACAAGTACCCGGCTTTTCTTAAATCTAACCAAACAAACGAAAGGTTTGAAGGACCGATATACAAAGCTATGGATGCAGTTGGCTTTCATGAGCTGGTTGTTACTTGCGACCATAAAAAAGAAATAGCTAATTTCAACCTTCAGCAGGTGAAAGAACTGTTTACTGCTTACCAGGAAAGGTATTTGGCAATGATGAAAGAAAGGTTTGTGAATTATGTTTCTATCTTTCACAACCATGGTCCCAAGGCTGGCGCTTCAATCGCCCATCCTCATTCTCAGATTATTTCTACGCCCCTTATTGATACTGATTTAAGGAATGCGCTTCGCAACGCTCAAAGCTACTTTGCGACTTATAAAAAGTGCGTCTACTGCGAGATGAACAATTGGGAAAAGGAGTCAAAGGAAAGGATTGTTTTTGAGAACGAGGACTTTTTAGCTGTTTGCCCCTTTGCTTCCAAAACCGCTTTTGAGGTTATTGTCACGCCGAAGAAACACTCTTCTTATTTCGAGAAGATAACCGAGAAGGAAAAAGAAAATCTGGCCGAAGCGTTTCTGGAGGTAATGAAGAAAATCTACAAAGGGCTCAACGGTCCTGACTACAACTTTTATTTGCATACTTCTCCTTGCGATGGGGGAGAATACGATTATTACCATTGGCACTGGACAATTCTTCCTAAAACTTCAACCTGGGCCGGTTTTGAAATTGGCACCAGAATGGAAATATCAACCATTGAGCCGGAGAAAGCCGCTGCTTATTTAAGAAAACAATAATGAGATGCATAATCTTTTATGAGAAATAAAAAAGAAAGAGGGTTAACCTTAGTCGAGCTTCTAGTCATCGTTGCTTTAATCGGCTTGTTAAGCAGCATTGTTCTTGTCGGTTTGCAGAGTGGTGCGAGGAATAAGGCTTTGGATACTAAGATAAAAGCTGAGATAGACCAGATTCGTAAGGGAGCAGAGCTGTTTGCCAGTTCTAGCGGCGGAGATTATTCCAGCTATCTTATACCCTCCACTTTTCAGGCGCCGTCTCATTCTCAGGACGGCGGCTTATCAAATTATCAATTCCGAGGAACCGATAACAGTCTTTATGTCGTTTATTATCCTTTAACTAGCGGCAGGGTTTTATGTCTTGATTCTAACGGTGCTTTTATTGAGCTTAGCGGTATTCCAGATTCAGATGTTTATGCCTGCGAAGAACCTAGCGGGGGACCTGGGCCTACCGAAGGACCAGAGCCGGAAGGCAGCATAGCTGTTACTTGGCCTGATGGTGCTGAAACATTGGGGATAGGGAACTGGTATTATATCCAATGGACAGCAGATAACCTTTCTCCTATTACAATGCGCCAGTGGATAAATACTGCCTCTGCCTCGTCATGCTTCTTTAATATTTACTTGGTTGATGAAAACCCTTCGCATCCGTCAGAAAGACAAATTGTGACCGGTTACGGTGGAGTTTGCTCAGGAGAAAATGCTTGGACATGGACAGTGAGTCTCAGTGGGAGCGAGACTGAATCAGATCCGTTCAAAATCAAAATAGAGCAGGCAGGAAGTTTAGATATTATTGATTCTTCTAATTCAAGCTTTGCTATAAGGAGTGGCATTCCTCAACCTAGCCCTACCCCAGAGCCGACCCCTGAGCCT
>CAYYDH010000018.1:0-10942 GCA_964470615.1 uncultured Candidatus Saccharibacteria bacterium | reverse complement strand
ATCGGCGTTGTAATCATATTAGCCGCTGTCGTTATTGTCGGAGGCGGAGTTTTGGCGTATCAATATTGGCAATTTTCAAAAGACAAAAATCAGGTTAAAGGCGTAGCCGAAAGTCTTTTCAGGGAATATTTAGATAGTTACAAAAAAGATGATATTTCCCTCGATAAGCGGATAAAAAACTATACTATTAACAATATTTATATTGATATGGTTGAAGATGGTTGCTTCGGCGCTACTATTAACTTTTCCGTTGAACCATTTGGAGAGTTAAATAATGATTGCCATTGGCTTGCTGGAAACGGAAAGGTTGAGGGTAATTGGGTAAAAAATAAAACATTATTTGTTAATGTCGCAAAAGAGAACGGTTCGTATAGGATCACAGAATCTGGTACAGGCAGAGCATCTTTAAGTTGTAAGCCAGAAGATGAAGTCGCCGGTTGGAAAACATATAAATTTGTTAGCGGAGAGGCTTTTAATTATTACGAATTCAAATATCCTGCCACTTATTTAATCAAAATGATAACTACTTATACCGGTAAGCCTACAGGCAACCTACTGTTGAAAAAAGCTACTCAAGCGGGGGATGTTTATTTGATAGGGTTCAATTTGGAGGGCGATTTAAGCAAGGGAACGTCATATGATACCTCTGGCTTCAGTTTTGATGAATATGCCGCAGAGGTGATAAGAATGAATTGTTTTGCAGACGGGGTAGGAGTAAGTCAATACTGCACCGATGTTATTTCTACGGATAAGTTTGTGAACGATGATGGGTTAAATGGTTATAAAATAAAAATTAAAAAGATTATTCTTTATGGTAATACCGGAGAGCCTGAAAAGGAAACACAGGTGCTAACAACTTATGCCTTAGATGTTTCGACAAGAACCAAAGGAAACGTTAGGGGATTTTTCGGTAGCACCGTCGGCTTAGGAGAAAATGATCAAACAGTTGAAAAAGATTTAGAGAAAATAATGGAAACCGTGAAATTTTATCCAATACTTAGTAGTACGACTACAGATTGGAAAAAATATAGCAGCGAAACTCTAGGGGTTGAGTTTAGCTATCCAGAAGAGCTCGGATTTTATCGACCAATTATTAAAGCTAGCAGTTGTCCGAATATCACTATAGCCGATCAGTGCCCAGATTTGAATTTTACCAGGGATAACTTTGAGCATTTTCCCTTCGATCTTTTACCTGTTATACCAAGAGGAGAAAAAACAATGGTTAACGGTGTCTCTTTTTGCAAAAATTGGTATGGTGATACTGCAGCTGGCAGCGCCTATAATACATATTTTTATACAACCATCAAAAATGACAAGTGCTATACACTTTCTTTCGTCCTTCAGCTTATTAACGATTGCGGTGCTCTTTTTACAGCAGAAGGCGTAAAAAAATGCCAAGATTTTAAGAAAAATATCCCTGCCGTGATTGATCAGATTCTTTCCACGCTTAAATTTTCAAATGATACCACTAATTGGGGAATATACCGAAACGAAGATTATGGGTTTGAAATATCTTTTCCAGACTCGTGGAAAGATTATTCAGTTGAAAATAGCCTATGGGCAGGTCGATTAATAGATACGGATACTTATTACAATGGCGCACAGATTATTTTTAAGAATTCTAGGTTGGCGGAAGAAAAAGGATTCCAGGGTATTCCAATAATGGTTATAACTCACGATATGTGGGAGCTCATAAGCGAAGAAAAGGTCGCGGTAAGTGCTGCGCCAATAGGACCAGCTAAAATCGGGCAAAATGATAAATTTGTTTTTGCAACGCCGCCACGCTATATCGGTTTCGCTGACAATTTAGATATACAACAAATTACCGAGGTCTATGAAATTGTAAAAACATTCAAAGCTTTTTAAAAATAAAATAATATGAATAAAAAAGCATATTCGTAATAGTGATAGTAATAATTCTAGTTATTGCAAAGAACAATAATAATTAACCAAACAATATGCACAAAAGAATTTCATCTCTTATCGGCGTTGTAATCATATTAGCCGCTGTCGTTATTGTCGGAGGCGGAGTTTTGGGGTATCAGTATTGGTGGATGCCGGGATCAGAAACTAGCAAAAATCTAAATTACGACGAATTGTTGCATAAATTGTTTCCTAGCCTTTTTTTTAAAGATGGGGTCGCCGAGTTGCCGAATAATATTATGTATTCTGGTATTAATCTTCATTTAGAAGACTTAGTTGAAGATTATTTTATAAACAAACAAGAAAAAAGCCTGTTACTTGTTACTCGACTTGATGGTATTGGACATGCAGGAGGGTTATACCATGCTTATTTGGGTTTATTCGATAAAAACGGAAATCTTCTGACTCCAAGTTCGCTATTTGGAAGCGAGGTTCTTGATACTGGTCGCGGAGGAGACCATTATGATTTTTACAAAGATAAATCCCAATTCGGTGGCGATATCGGGAAATTTGGTTTTTATGATTGTAAGGGAGTTAAATATATTTTATTCGTTTCTAGCGGGTGTCCGAATGGAACCTGTTGTAGCGCCGGCGCAAGATTATTTAGAATAAACAATGGTAATTTTGAAGACGTGCAAATAATTGATGAAGATTCACTCGCCGGGGAGAGAAACAGTCTTTTATCTATAATTTTACCCAAAGCGAATGCAGCCGGCGATTATTCCGACCAGCTAAAAATGACATTATCTGGCGATAAAATCCTAGTTAAAAAGGTACCATTTTCGTCTTATACTGGTTGCCCCGAGACAGACTATAAAGAGCTAAGTTGGGATGAAAGCGTCTGTAGGTTTGAATAGACACATGTAATCCGAACAGCCTGGCTCACAAAGTACAGGGCTGTTTTGTTTTCCAGAAACCTGATATAATAAAGAACTCAATAACGCTATGCCAAGAGAAAAATCAGCCGGGGTCATAGTTTTCCGGCGAGAAAAGAATCAAACATATTACCTTCTTTTGCATTACCAGTCCGGGCACTGGGATTTTCCTAAGGGCCATTTAGAGAAAGGAGAAACAGAGTGGCGGACAGCAAAAAGAGAAACAGCTGAAGAGACAGGAATAAAGGATTTAAAGATAATCCACGGTTTTAAGTATTATATCAAATACTTCTTTAGGAAAAGCTACGGACTAAAAGGCGAAGCGAGAAAAAAAGCGCCTTGGGTTATGAAGTTCGTGGTTTTTTACTTAGCTCAAACCCAGAGCAAAGAAGTTAAGATTTCAGAAGAGCATACTGGTTTTATCTGGCTTCCTTACGAAGAGGCCCTGAGGAAATTAACTTATAAAAATGCCAAAAACATTCTCAAAGAAGCTAACGAGTACGTTGTTTCAAAAAAGAATCTATAAAGTTGTTAAAAAGATTTCGCCAGGAAGCGTTCTAAGCTATAAGGAAGTTGCAAGGTTAGCTGGAAGGCCTAAGGCCTGGCGGGCAGTAGGAAATGTTTTGAATAAGTGCCCCGGCTCAAAGGCCGGGGTTCCTTGCCATCGGGTTATCAGGAGCGACGGTAGAATCGGCGGCTATAACAGGGGCACGAAGAATAAAATATATTTACTAAAAAAGGAAGGTGTGATAATACAAAAGCGGAAAGTAGTTCCTTGACAACCAGAGGGGCAAGAAGGGAGGAAGGAATGGCTGGGCTTTTTGGCTTAAGCGTTGACCCAATTAGGTGCAGGGATGTTTTTTCAGAGGATCTTTTCAGGGGCATTTTTTATCAGCAGAACCGTGGTGAAAAATATGCCGGGCTGGCAGTCTTAAACAACGGCCAAATGAACGTTCAGAGCCGGCGGGGTCTGTTTAGGTCATCTTTTTGGCCGAACAAAAGCGAGTTTGACGGCCAGGCAGGAATCGGATACTGCGGCTTGGCTCCGGAACCGCTTTCTGCAATGTCTAAGTTCGGCGATTGGGCGGTTTGTTTCTCAGGAAACGTTCTGAACTCGGCTGATATTTCCCAACGTCTGAAGGATCAAGGAGATGTCTTTTCCACAGGTGAAGACATAGAAGTAGTCGCTAAGCTTATTGCCAGAGGTCACGATATCATTGACGGCATAAGGATTGCCACCAAAGAGATTAAAGGCGCATTCTCTCTTCTTTTGCTTACTGGGGGCGGGATCTATGCGGCAGTTTGTCCCAGCGGACGTTGGCCCTTGGTAATTGGCGAAAAAGAAGGAGCAGTAGCAATCGCATCTGAGTCTGGTGGATTCAGTAATATCGGATTCCGGATAACAGCAGATCTCCAGCCAGGCGAAATAGTTTATATCGAAAACGGAAAATGGGGTCAGAAAGGAGTTGTTGCTACTAACGGTAGGGAGCAGATTTGCAGCTTCCTTTGGGTTTATACCTCACGGCCAGAAGCCAGAGTTGCAGGCGTTTCAGCTTCCCAGGTAAGGAAAAGACTGGGTGCTGCTTTAGCTGAACGAGACATCGCGAGAGGTTTTATCCCCCACGTCGTTGTCTCTGTGCCTGATTCCGGACGGTCTCATGCTATAGGTTATCACCAGGCCTTCTGCCGGGCTTTGATGCAGGGCAGAATACAGAAAATTCCTTTCTTTGACGAACTTCTTCTGAGATTTCCTTATTCTGGCCGAAGTTTTACTCGGTCTACTCAGGAGAAGCGGGATCGAGAAGCTGACCTTAAGATCGTGAGGAGCGGTGAGACAGCAGGGGAACTACTAGAAGCTTTTGAGGGTTTAGGGATTTGGGATGGGGACCTGTTGGAACTGAGAATAGTTGTGTGTGAAGACTCTGTAGTTCGAGGAACCCAGCTTCAGCAGAAGCTGATTCCAAGATTAAGGGAAATCGGCGTCAAGGTTTACATCCGAGCCTCTAACCCCCCGATTCTTGCGTATTGCCCATGGGGGAAGACAACCCAGCAAAGCGAACTTTTAGCTCAACGGTTTCCTTTAATGGCGGACCGAATCCAACATCTTAAAGTAGACGGACTGGAGTACAACATCGTTGAAGATTTGGTCCGAGCCATTGGCCTCCCGCGGGAACGCCTTTGCCTAGATTGTTCTTTGCCTCCGAGATAGCAAACAAAAAACTCGTCCCTAGGGGACGAGCTTTTTATTTCACTATTTCTACTATCTTTGAGAATATATCTGGATTTTCTTGGGCGATCTGCGCCAGCGCCTTTCTATTTATGTCTATATTTTTGAGTTTTAATCCATGAATGAATTTATTGTAGGGAAGGCCGTTTTGGCGGCTGGCTGCGTTTATCTGCAGCTCCCATAGCTGTCTGAAAACTCTTTTCTTTTTCTTTCGATCTCTGTATGAGTGCGTCCAAGCATGAAGCATCGCTTCTTTAGCCTGGCGATATTTTGACTTTCTTCCCCAAAGGAAACCCTTGGTCTGCTTTAAGAATTTTTTCCGCCTCTTGTGGGCGCTTTTTCCTCTTTTTACCCTTACCATAAGTTTAAATCTTGCCTATTAATCTTTTGACTACTTTTGCTTCGTTGGGCGCTAAAACAACCCACTTTCTTCCTTGGCGGATGGTTTTACCGGTCTGCTTTGCCCGGAAATGGTTTTGCCCGGTGGCCCGTCTGAGAATTTTCCCAGTTCTGGTTATTTTGAAGCGTTTTAGAAATGATTTCTTGGTTTTCATTGTTTTGAAATTATCATTGATAAGCCTCTCGGCTCTTTTCTTACGTCTTTCTCTATTTTAATAGGAATCAGTTTTTGAAGCATCACAACAAACTTTTTCATCTTTTCTCTGGCGAAGTTTGCCAGAGCTTTTTCTCTGCCCCTTAATCGCATCTCTATTCTTATAACATCGCCTTCTTTTAAGAACTTTTCTGCTAGATGGGCTCTTACTTCCAAATCGTGGTCAGATATGCCGAAGGTAAGCCTGATGCCTTTTACCTCGCTGCTTTTGTGCTTTGTCTTTCTTTCTTTCTTCTGCTGCTGGTAAAGAAACTTTCCGAAATCGGTTATCTTACAAACCGGCGGCTCCACTTTTTCTGTCACTTGTACCAGGTCCAATCCTTTTTCTCTGGCCAGTTTTACAGCTTCGTCTAAAGCCAAAACGCCTAATTGCTGGCCTGCTTCGTCAACTACTCTTACTTCTTTTGCCCTTATTTGGTTATTGATTAATGTTCTTTTCAACAAATTGTTTGATTATTTTATTAGTGGAGATGGAGGGGTTGAACCCTCATCTGGAGAATATCTTAAAACAAATCTACAAGCTTATTCCGGTTTTGAAGGGAAACGCGGGATAGAAGCCGGACAAAAGCTCCGCGTCTCTAAATCCATTGCCTTTCGGCTGTTTCCGGGATTTACGGGAACCGCCTATCTCAATAATATGACACCGCCAGTCGGCTATTGAGAATCACCGGTAGCGATGCTGCCTTAAGCAAAAGCTAAAGCAGGTTTAGGTGAAAATAAGTTGGCACTTATTTTGCTTTCCTCAAAGTTTTACGAGATTTGAGGAGCTCGGTTTGCCTTGTTTTAAAAAATCTCTCCATCGAGACTTTCATCCCCGTAAGCTCATTCTGCTTCGTATTTCTCTTTCCGCTTCCCGTTTTTTAATTGTTTCCCTTTTATCATATTTCTTCTTCCCCTTGCCTATTCCAAATTCGCACTTTATCTTAGCATTGTTGGCGTAGACTTTCAAGGGGATTAAAGCCGAACCCCTTTCCTGCGCTTTTCCGATTAAATAGTTGATTTCCTTCTTGTTAAGTAGCAGTTTTCTCGGTCTTTCCGGGTTATAATCAGCTGGAGCGTTTTTAGGCTGGTAGGGTGGTATTTTAGCGCCAATCAAAAACAATTCCCCGTTTTTTAAAACGACATATGAGCCGGCTAGATCTATTCTGCCCAATTTTATTGATTTTACCTCTGTTCCAATCAAAACTATCCCGGCTTCAAACTTCTCCAAGATGGCATAATTAAAATGGGCCTTTCTGTTTTCAGCGAATATCTTCATCAATTTCATATTAACAAGAAAATAGGAAAAACCCAATCTCAGGATCTGTAAAACAAAACAGCCCTGGATGGGGCTGGTTTGTTTTACAGAATCCTCATTGCCTTGACCGCCGCAAAGACAGTGAATAGCTTTGTAAGACGGCTTTGGTAAAGGGGAGATAGTAAAAGCAAATACTTGATTTCAGTGATCATATTTTTAAGTGAAAAGAGCTAATTTTCCAGCTCTTTCTACGCTTCTAATGATAGCATGTTTAAGGTGTCTTGTCAAGGTCTGTCCCGATTGTTTTTTAAGGTGTAAAATAGAGAAATGAAGAAAAAAATACTAATTCCAGCAGTCGTTGTTTTGGTGGTTTTAGTGATTGCCGGGATCTTTACATTCTTAAAACCGCCAGTTGCCAAAGATAACTTTTATATCGGGAATCTGCATACTCACACAACATACAGCGATGGCAGGAACTCTTACCAGGAAATGATAAATGAGGCCAAAGACTTAGGTTTTAGCTTTATTGCTATTACTGACCATAATACTATCGGCCAAGATATAATGGTTCTTTGCCCCAAGGAAAAAGAGATTCTATGTATTATTGGAGAAGAGGTTTCCACTACTGAGGGGCATATGCTGGCAATAGGAATTAAAGAGATAATCCCGCAGGGCTTAACACCGGAAGAAACCATTGAGAGAATACACGAGCAAAACGGTTTGGCGATTCCTGCGCATCCTGCTGCCGGCAACGGTATTTCTATCTCCAGGATCAATGAGTTGTCAGTTGATGCTGTAGAGTGCAGTATTCGTCATAAAAAAGCAGGCGCTCCTTACGATTGCGAGCTCTTGCCTGATTTTTCCTACGCTTATAACTCCGATGCCCATAAAAAAGAAGAATTGAGCATGGCGGCGAACAAATGCTTGATGGGAGGATTAACATTTGAAGATCTAGCAGAAGCAGTGAAGAACAAACGCTGTTTTAATTTTTACGGTGAATAAGTTAAGATAAAAACAATGTTGAGAGAAGAAATATCTGAACTTATCAAGAAGTCGGTTCAAAACCTTCAAAAAGAAGGAAGTTTTGGCAAAATTGAAATCCCAGAAATTGTTGTTACTTGTCCGAAAGAAAAAAAACATGGCGACTATTCAACTAATATTGCTTTAATTCTAGCAAAAGATACTGGGCAATCTCTTACAGAAATAGCTAATAAGCTGGCAAAAAGCTTGAATGACAACCTTTTTGAAAAGGTTGAATCAGCCGGAGGTTTTATTAATTTTTTTGTTTCTAAGAAATATTTGCGAAACCAGATAGGGGTGATTTTGAAACAAAAGAAAAAGTTCGGCAGCTTAAAGATCGGCAAGAATCAAAGGGTCAACGTTGAGTTTATCTCCGCTAACCCCACCGGGCCCTTAACTTTAGGCAATGGACGGGGAGGGTTTTGCGGTGATGTTTTAGCCAATGTTTTGGCGAAGGTAGGGTATAGGGTGACACGGGAGTACTATCTTAACGACCGGGGCGAACAGGTAATAAAGCTGGGGCACTCGGTTTTAAAAGACGACCAAGCCGTTTATAAAGGCGACTATATCGATGACTTAAAAGTAAGCGGTAAGAACCCTGAGGAAGTTGGAGAAAAAGCAGCCAAAATTATTTTAGACAAGATGATCAAACCCACGGTGAAAAGAATGGGGGTAGGTTTTGATGTTTGGTTTTCAGAGAAAGCCCTGTATTCTAAAAAAGAAGTTGATAAAGCGATAAACGAATTAAAGAAAAAGGGGCTGGTTTACGAAAAAGAAGGAGCAGTGTGGTTTAGAACAACAAAGTTTGGCGATGATAAAGATAGGGTGCTTATAAAAGAGAATGGCGAAAAGACCTATTTTGCTTCAGATGTCGCATATTTAAAAAACAAAATTAAGCGCGGGTTCGATGTTTTAATAATGTTTGTGGGAGCCGATCATTATGGCTACGTTGCCAGAATGAAGGCCTTGGCCGAGGCCATGGGCTTTAGCAAAGGTAACTTGCGGATAGTCGTGATGCAGTTAGTTAGATTGACGAAAGGCGGGCAGGAGGTACGGATGTCTAAGCGCACCGGCGCCTATGTCACTTTAGACGAACTCATTGACGAAGTTGGCTTAGATGCTGTTCGGTTCTTTTTCTTGGTTCGTAGTCCCAATACTCATTTGAACTTTGATTTGGATTTAGCAAAAGAGCAATCAGAAAAAAACCCTGTCTTCTATATCCAATACGCCCATGCCAGAATCTGCAGCATCATTAAGAACGCCAAAGGTCTTAAGCCTAAAGCTTCAAATCTTAAGCTTCTGGAGCATTCCTCAGAACTTGACCTCGTAAAGGAACTGGTTAAATCCTCAGAGGTTGTCAAAGATATAACAGCGGACCATCAGGTACAGCGCTTGCCGCAATACGCTCTTGATTTAGCCGATGCTTTTCACAGATTCTATGAAAACTGCCGTGTTATAAACGAAGATAAGAAACTAAGCGAGGCACGTTTGAGCCTGATTTTAGCTACTAAAATTGTTCTGAAAAATACTTTGGACTTAATGGGTATTTCCGCGCCCGAGAAGATGTGAGATTATCAAATGTGCGAGCCCTGCTTCTGTTGTCTTGACAAAATAGTAAAAATGATATATTATAGGCCTTGTTCTTTTAAAAAGAAATCCAACTATTAAGAAAGGAGGGTCTGGGCTATCACATTCTTAGGTTAAGTTTTGGATAGTGTGCTTCAGAGGGGGCGCAACAGAGGGGGAAGGAGACAAAGATGTCGAGACTGATAGTAGTGATGGTGGTTGTCATTGTCATGACGATCATGTCCGGAATGTTTGTCGCCACGGCCTCGGCCTCGATGCTGTGGGATGGGCCGCCCATTTTGGACGGGTGGACGTGGATCCCGGGGGTCGGTTCGTTCGACGCCTACGCATCCTCTGGCGGCGGTAACGTTTCCGCTTGGGTTAGTGTATCGTTGGACAACACAAACGGTTTTTCGGTCGGTCGTTGGGAGTTCTGGGTTGACCCCCAGGATACTTCGCGATGGACGGCGAATTTCTATTCGCATGGATTTCTTGGTGTTCCGCAACCGAGTTTTGACCCTTGGGTGCAAGACTTACACATCAATCGGGTGGGCGTTGCGTTGAGCCATAGAATTTCGGAGTTTTTCGCATCGGGCGAGGACGGTATCAGCCGGCCAAATATGTCTGCGAGTCTTACGCTTTCGCCGGCAAAACTAGACTCGTCCGAAATCAGCTACGGCGAAGACGTCGTAGTTTGGTCATCCGACGACTCTCTACGTAATATCTGGTATGTTGAATACCGTCTTGAGGGGGAGTTCGTCGCTTCCACCCTCGGAGAGGCGCAGGCCATGGGTGCTCAGTTCACGCCCGAACCGGCAACAATCTGCCTGCTCGGCCTGGGCGCCTCAGCTCTCCTTCCCAGGCGGCGGCGATAAAAGCCGCCGAAGTTCCCAAAGCGTTCCACTAACAATGGAACGCTTCTTATTTTATTGAAAAAAGATAAGAAAAGTGATATTTTAGATAATATGAAGCTTAAAAATAAATACTTTCTTTTAAGGCATGGGCAGACGCCCTATCAAAGGGATGAAGACAAAAAAGGTGTTTTGTATCCTTCTCCTGAGAATCCGCCTGTCGAGATAACTGGAGAAGGGAAAAAACAGATTGGAGAAGCAGCAGAAATATTAAAGGATAAAAAGATAGACTTAATTTTCTCTTCTGATTTTTTTCGAACTCAGCAATCAGCTGGAATAGTTTCTAAAGAACTAGGGCTAGAGGTTAATCTTGATAAAAGATTGAGAGATTTGAATATCGGAGATTTTCACGGTGGGCCCAAAGAAAGATATCAAAGCTATTTCTCAGACAAAAAAGAAAAGTTCGTAAAGCGACCTCCGAACGGTGAGAACTGGAATGATGTAAGAAAACGGATGTTGGGTTTTTTGAACGATACTGAAGGGAAATACGAGAATAGAAATATTTTGGTTGTTAGCCACGGAGACCCCTTGTGGCTTTTAGCCGGAATAGTCAAAGGGCTGGAAAGCAAT
>CAYYDH010000017.1:0-12215 GCA_964470615.1 uncultured Candidatus Saccharibacteria bacterium | reverse complement strand
TTCCTGGAAAATGGGGAAACTGCCGTTGGGCTATGACCACAAATATGTTTATTCTCACATCGGCTATAATTTAAAAGTTACTGATATGCAGGCGGCAATTGGAGTAGCCCAGCTTAAGAAATTACCCCAATTTATTAAAGCAAGAAAAAGAAATTTTGATTTGCTTTATAGGTTCTTTGAAAAATACGAAGAATATTTCATCCTGCCGCAGGCAACAAAAAATTCCGAGCCGGCTTGGTTCGGTTTCCCAATTTTAGTAAAACAAACCGCGCCTTTTTTCAGAAGCGAGATTATAAATTATTTGGAAGAAAATAAAATAGCCACCAGGATGCTTTTCGGCGGGAACCTTGCAAAGCAGCCGGCCTATGAGAATATAAAATGCCGCGCCTCCGGCCTTTTAAAAAATACGGATTTAGCGATGAACAATCTTTTTTGGATAGGGGTATACCCGGGAATCACCAAAGAAAAGCTGGACTATGTAATAAAAACCCTTAAGAGGTTCCTTAAAAAAGACTAATAAAATGCTACTAACCATTGCCATTCCAACCTACAATAAAGCCTGTTTTTTGGAACATCTTCTGGGTAATATTTTGCCTCAAGCTGAAAAATTGACCAAAGATGTTGAGGTCTGTATTTCCAGCAACGGCTCAAACGATAATACTCGGGAAGTAGTAAGGAGTTTTGGAAAAAAATACCCTGGCTTAATAAAATACAATGAAAATGAAAAAAACCTAGGCTTTGATGCAAATTTGCTTAAATTGATAGAAATGTCTAGCGGAAATTTCCTTTGGCCTATTGGCGATGACGATTTGATTGTAAAGGACGGCCTAAGTGAAGTCGTCCAATTTCTCAAAAAGGCTTCCGAAGAAAACATGGGCCTCATTCTTGTTAGAACAGAACTATACTTCATCGATAAAAAAACCGGCGGAAAAATAGTTTGCAGCACCAGTTTAGACAAAAGCAGGCCGGAAACATTCAAAATAGACAAAAAGGATATTATCGCCTCTTCTTTTCCGGACGCAGGATTTATATCGGCTTTAATTTTTAATAACAAGTTGCTTAAAAAAATAGCCGAAGAAGAAAAATCAATATTGGACAAGGCAATCGGAGCCAGCCATATGCATGTGTTCTTATACAGTTTAATGTTTCTGAAGTATTCTTATCTTGAAGCAGCCGTGCTTAACAAGCCAATGGTTTTGCAAGAGATGCCTTGCTACAAATTTTTTATCGAAGACAAGTTTATGCTGCATTATCAGGCGCAAAAAAAGATAAACAATCTGCTGCTATTCTCTAAATATATGAATGATATTTATGCGCGTCCAATTGTTGAAAGAAACAATAAGCTAAGACGAGGATTCGTTGAGGACCTGATAGTAATGAGAGCCTTTAACACCTTCAATTACTTTTCTTATTTCGGTTGCTTGAAATTATTCGCTGGACAATCAGCTTTTCCAGATGGCCTGGCGTTTTCTTTTGTATTTTCAGCTCTCTTTTTAATTCCACCTTCCTTCCTAAGATTTATGTATAAAACCCTGTTAATGGCGAAAAGGGGCAGGGGCTGGAAAGAAAAATGGCTTCTTGTTAACAATACGCGCCTTATCCTGGCCGAAGGGACTAGAAGACGGAATGATTTCCAAGATAATTTTAAATAAAAAGATGGACAATAAAATTTTATTAAGTATCGCTATCCCAACCTGGAACAGGTCTCATTCTTTAGAGAATCTCTTAAATAACATCTTGCGCCAAGCAAGAGAATTAAAGGGAGAGGTTGAGGTGTGCGTTTCTGATAATTGCTCAACGGACAACACTTGTGAAGTTATCATGGGCCTCAAGGCAAAATATCCGGGCTTGATAAACTATCATAAAAACAAAGAAAACCTGGGCTCCGATAGAAACACGCTTAAGGTAATAAAAATGTCCGGGGGAGATTTCATTTGGACTTTAGGAGACGACGACTCGGTCGTAGAGGGGGGCTTAAAAGAAATTATCAGCTTTATTAAAAAAATCAGCAAGGAAGACACGGGATTAGTTGTTTTAAGAACAGAATCATACTTTATTGATAAACAAACCGGGGAAAAAATGATTTGCGGGAGCACCTTAAACAAGAACAAGCCAGCGGCATTTAAGATGGAGAAAAAAGATATTATTGGGATGCGTTCTCCGGTGGCGGGCTTTATGTCGGTATTGATTTTCAATGGCAAGGCCCTGAAAAAAACAGTTGAAGAAGAAAGAGAAATCGTAGAACAAGCAATCGGAGCCGCCTTTATATGCGCGTTCTTGCGTAGCTTAATATTCCTGAAATATCCTTGCTTAAACGCCGTCGCCTTTAATAAGCCGATGATTTTACAAGAGTTACCGCGTTATAAGTTTTTTATTGAAGATAAGTTTATGCTGCATTACCGGGTGCAAAAAAAAATCAACAAGCTCCTTTTGTCTTATAAAAACAGCTGCGCTCCCTTGGTCGGCAAGATTGATAAAAAATTAAGAAGAGGATTTGTTGAAGATATGGCAGTGATGAGAGCCTTTAACACCTTTAACTACTCTTCTTATCTCGGCTGCTTAAAGTCATTTTTCCAGCACTCGGTTTTGATAGACGCCTTAATATTTTCCTTTATTTTTTCAGCGCTTTTTTTGGTCCCCCCCGTCATTTTGACTTTATTCTACAGGGCTTTATTGATTATTAGGCACGGCAGAAAGTGGAGGGCTCAATGGCTTTTGGCAAGCAACTTTATCCAAATTACAAGCAGCGGCACTAGAAGATTGAATTATGGATTTTTTGACTAATTAACCGAAAAAAACAACGAGAAATCTAAAATGTATTCATACCTAAAATTCGCCAAACATACTTTTATTATGGGCGTGCTCCACGCGTCAGGTCTTTTGCAGAGCTTGGTTTTCTTGCCCGTTATTACTAAAATTCTAGGTGCAGAAGATTACGGCATTTGGTCTCAATTGAAAATTACAATGAACCTATTGGTTCCCCTCAGTTTTCTCGGTTTAGGCGCCGCCTTGGAGAGATTTATAGCCGGTGAGAAAAATAGAGAAAAAATTCAGGAGGGAGTTTATTCCTCTCTGACTTTTGTCTCCGGCATTATTCTAACAATGGCCTTATTGCTAATAATATTTTCAGGGCCGGCCGCCGCCTTTTTAGGATTTGCTCCGATGTTTGTTAAGCTTCTTGCTTTGCTGATTATTTTTGAATCTTTAATCACTATTTTTTCAATTATAATTCAGGCGAAAAGAGAGATAGGAAAGTATTTCTGGTTTTCTATTTCAAAAATGTTTGGAGAGACTGGATTGATAATTGGGGTGATCGCGCTTGGCTGCGGATTATACGGCGCAGTTCTTTCACTTTTGCTCATTCGGATAGCAATCTTTCTGATTTTGCTTGTTTACCTCGTGAGAAAGATAGGAATAAAGATTCCTGATTTCTCGTTAATAGAAAGTTATTTTCGTTTCGGCGTGCCCACCATGACCTATAGCATTTCTTATTGGGTGGTTGCTTCGGTTGACCGATATATCATTGGGCTGTTTCTGGGGGTACTTTTTGTTGGTTACTACGCCCCGGCTTATTCTATTGGAATGCTTTTGGTATTTTTTATCATTCCCGTTACCTCTATACTAACGGTAGTCCTTCCTAAATTTTTTGATGAGAACAACCTTGAGGAAGTAAAAAACTATCTAAGCCATTCTTTAAAGTACTTTTTATTGATGATGGTTCCGGCGGTTTTTGGATTGTCTGTTTTATCTCATCGACTGCTCATAATTTTTTCTAATGAGGAAATTGCCGACAACGCTTATTTCGTCGTTCCTTTTGTAGCGGCCAGCACGCTGGTATATGGTTTGGCTTGTTTTTTCAATCAAATTTTAGTTCTTGTGAAAAAAACAAAAATTATCGCAATAATCTGGATAATAGCTGCTTTCTTAAATCTTGGATTAAATATAATTCTTATCCCCAAGTTCGGGATTATAGCCGCCGCCGTTACCACCTTCCTTTCTTATTTCTGTGCCTTCATTCTGATCTGGTACTTCGCCTTTAAAGAATTTCAATTCAAAATTGACTGGAATTTTATGGCTAAAAGCATTGCCGCTTCAATTTTGATGGTTTTGTTTATAAGATGGTTTGACCCTTCGGGTTTGTTCGGCGTTATCTTGTCAATTGTTTTAGGCGCCCTTATCTACGGAATTTTGATATTTTTATTCAGAGGGGTGGGTAAAAAAGAAATAATGTTTTTAAAAAATCTTATCTATGAAATGGCTTTTTCTAATAAATAACGCCCCATTCTTGTCGGAATTTTTTGGGAAACTAAGCGACGAAATAATAAAAAGGGGAGACGAGTGCCTTATTGTTTGGGGCAGTAAGATTTCCGAATACGAAAAAAAGAGTCTTTTTCCGAATAAGGCAAAATTTATTTCGGCGGTTGATTGGTGCGTTGATAATTGCCGGAAAGGCAGAAAAGAGTTTTTTGGGTTGTCCTGGAAAGACTTCTTTCCTCTTTTTGACAGAAACAGCGCTTTAAAGCTTGATTATAATAAGTCAATTGGAACGACGCTTCAGGCCGTTCAATTTTTTAAATTCATTTTTGAGAAAGAAAAACCCGACGCAATAATTAACGAGCCCCCTACCGGCTTATTTCATCAGGTTGCTTATCATTTTTGCAAAAAAAATAACGTGCCTTATTTCGGCTTCGGCAGTTCTAGAATTGACAATAGAATAGATATCTATGATTTGGGCTTTACCTGTTCAAAATACGAAAGAACCTTCAGAGAAATAAACAATGGCAATATGTCAAAAGAGGAAAAAGAATTTGCTAAAAGATTTGCCGAAGATTTTATATCCCACAAACAGCTGCCTTCTTACGTAGGCTTTGCCAGAGTCCGTTTCAGCCAGGTCGGTCTTATCAGGCATTATATCAAGAGAATAAAAAAATCAGGGCTGCCGTTATTAAGATATTTCCGAAAAAGAAGATATTTTAAAAACTTTGATTGTGAAAGCGAGTCCACGATAAAAAACACTGTTTTGGCTCCCTTGAAAATGGAGAGAAGGCAATTCAGAATTTTATCCCAAAAAAATATCTTTTCTAAAATTAATAAACAAGACAAAGATTTCTTTTTATTCCCTTTGCACCTTCAGCCAGAAGCCTCAACCGACGTTTGCGCCGTATATTACTGTGACCAATTAAACACAGTAAAAAACGTTGCCTTCAGCCTTCCCTTTCCTTATAAGCTCTATGTTAAAGAGCATCCTGTAGCCATCGGGACCAGGCCTAAAAAGTTTTACGAAGAACTAAGAAAAATTCCAAATATCGTTCTAGTTTCTCCCTCTGAAAACGTGGAAGATATCATAAGAAAATCATCGGGCGTTATCGTCTTGACCAGCACGGTTGGGCTGGAAGCGGCTTTTGTCGGCAAGCCGGTTTACGTCTTGGGAGACGTATTTTATTCTTATCATCCTCTCTGCAGAAAATTGGAAGGATTTGAAGATTTAAAAAGCAAAATACAAAATGATTTGATTAACCGGCCGGATATAAACAACCTGGAAGAAGATAATAATCGGTTTATCGTTTCTTATTTCAGGAATACAATTGAGGGCAGTATGGCTTCAGCCAGTGCGGACAAAGATAAGAATAATTACAAGTCAATCTATCAAGATTTAGAAGCGCTGTTGGAATCAAAAAGAAATCATGAAGAATAAAAAGATTATTTTCTTAATACCCACCTTAAGCATAGGAGGGGGCGAAAGAGTGGTGTCGGAATTGTCGTTAAATCTGCCAGATTATATTGGAACAACCATTGTTTTATTTAAGAACAAAGTTTCCTATCCTTATAAAGGGAAGCTGCTTTGCTTGGATATTCCGATTTCCAATTCCTTCTTTCTTAAAATATACTATTTTTTTATTGCCTGGCTGCGTTTCAAAAAAATAGTTAGAAAAGAAAACCCAGACCATGTAATCAGCTTTGGGGTTCCAGCAGACTTGATAAGCGTCTTTACCAATAAACAGGCCCTGCTGAGAGTTGACAGCGTTATGTCAATATCTTACAGCTTGGTCTACCGCATCTTAATAAGGCTCTTTTTTAACAAGGCGGATAAAATTGTTTGCGTTTCTAGGGTCGCGGCTAAGGATTTGACAGATAACTTCGGAGTTAAAAAAGATAAAATCAGAGTAATCTATAATCCTTTAAACGTTAAAGAAATTGAAAGATTGGCGAGTCAACCTCTTGAGCCTGAATACAAAGTAATCTTTGGAAACCCGGTGATAATCACCGCAGGCCGGCTGACAAAACAGAAGAATCAGCAGTTTTTAATCAAGGCGTTCAAGGAAGTTAAGAAAACAACCAAAGAGGCAAGGCTGGTGATCCTGGGAGAAGGGGAGCTGGAACCGGAGCTAAGGCAACTGGCAAAAGATTTAGACCTTGAAAACAGTGTCCACTTCTTGGGTTGGCAAGAAAACCCGTTTAAATTTTTGTCAAAGTCAAAAGTTTTTATTCTGTCTTCTATCTGGGAGGGGTTGCCTTATGCGGTTTTGGAGGCGATGGCTTGCGGCTTACCCATAATCTCAGTAGATTGTCAGTCAGGACCAAGAGAGATTCTGGCTCCCGGTAGTGATATGAATTGGCAGGCAGAAGATATTGAGCGCGCTGACTACGGTATTTTGACGCCGCCCCCCTACGGGAAATCAAATAGTGAAAAAAAGCTGAGTGAGGCAATGGTCAAGTTGTTGAGCAATGAACAATTATCAAGCAACTTGTCTCAAAAATCAAAGCAGAGAGCAGGGGATTTTGATATCAAGCAGATTATTAAACAATGGGATTTTCTATGAGCCAGAAAATTTTAATCATTCATCCCGGCGGAATCGGCGATTTGGTAATGTTCACGCCGGCCATTAAAATCCTGAAAGATAGTTTGCCCGACTCAAAGATAGATATTTTTCCAGCCTACACGCCAGAGGCAGGAGATATTTTTAAAGAAGGAGATATTATAAACAGAGTTTTTAGATTTAATTTGTCCAAGAGCAATTTGCTTGGCAAGATAAGATTCTTTCATAAGCTAAGAAGGGAGAAATACGATATAAGCATATTACCGACCGATGTTGGTTATTTGAAAGGAGGCATTCTTAGTTTTATAATCGGAGCGAAAATAAGAATAGGAGAAAGCAGAAAAAGCAAAGGGAGATTGCTTTATACCCATGTTTCTCTTTTTGACGAAAATAAGCACCTTAGGGAAACGAATATTGCCCTGCTTAAACTTTTGGGCCTTAAAATTGACTCTTTACCGTTGCCATTTTTAAAGTTTGATGAAGAAAAAGAATTTGCTGACAGCTTTCTGGCAAAAAACAATCTAAAGGGCAAAACCCTAGTTGGCCTTCATCCAAGCTCGGGCGGGAAGCAGGATTTTAAAAGATGGCCCAGAGAGAATTTCCTTGAATTGGGAAAAAAGATCTTGAGCCAATTTCCAAACGTTTTTATCGTTCTTTTCGGCGGACCGGGCGAAGAAGAGCTTTGCTTCGAGATAAAAAAAGAACTTAGAAAAAATGTTATAATAATAGTTGCTTATCCCTTAAGACAAGTAGCAGCCTTAATAGACAAATGCCAGGTTTTTATTGCTTCAGACTGCGGCTTGGGGCATATTGCTTCAACGACCAGCACTAATTTGATTTCAATATTCGGGCCGACAGATCCCAATATAACTGGTCCGATAGGAAAAAAGGTGCACATTATAAAAGAAAAATGCGATTATCCCTATGACCGGCATCCCAAAAATAAAGAAGGAAAAGGGGCCTGCGATTGCCTGAAAAGAATAAAGCCAGAAAGAGTTTTTGACGAAGTTAAAAAAATATTATGAAGCAAGCCATTCGGGATTTAATTGAAGAGTCAATCCAAGTGAAAAAAGGATTGTTGGGAGATAAAAAAACGCTTTTTTCTATAGAAAAAGCGATTAAGGCGATAATCGGCGCCCTGAAGAGCAAAAAGAAAATTCTTATCTTCGGCAACGGCGGGTCGGCGGCCGATGCTCAGCACTTTGCCGGAGAGATTGTAAATAGGTTTAAAATAGAAAGAAAACCCCTGTCGGCTGTCTCTTTGACCGTCGACACCTCTGTTTTGACTTCAATAGCTAACGATTCAGGATACGATTTTGTTTTTTCAAAACAAATAGAAGCCCTCGGAGAGAAAGGAGACGTTGCTGTCGCCATCACCACCGGTAATGTTGATTTTAGAAAAGGAGGACATTCAGCGAATATCGCGGCCGCTTTAATTTCGGCGAAAAAAAGAAAAATCACCACTATTGGCTTGGTAAGCGAAAGAAGCAAGAAGATATCAAAGCTGTTAGATATAAAGATTGAGATACCCTCAGGGAATACGCCCCGCATTCAAGAAGTTCAGATAACCATTATCCACATTATTTGCGAATTAGTTGAAAAGGCCCTATTTTTAAAATGAAAAGATTAATTGAAATAATAGAAAACTTCAAAGGGAAAAAAATAGGAGTGATAGGAGATGTGATGCTGGACCACTTTATGTGGGGAGATGTTGAGAGAATCTCTCCCGAGGCGCCGGTTCCGGTCGTTCTAGTCACAAAAGAAAGCTTTATTCCCGGGGGAGCGGCTAATACTGCCAGCAATATTGCCGCCTTAGGAGGAGAAGTTTTCCTTGTGGGGGCGGTGGGGTTTGATTTTGCCGGCAAACAATTAATTTCTGAGCTGGAAAAAAGAAAAATCAACACCAACGGCCTATTGATAGAAAAAGGGAGAGACACTATTCAGAAAATCCGCGTGGTCGCCAGAGGACAGCAGTTGGCAAGAGTTGATAAAGAAAGAATAAAAGACCTTTACAGCCGTCAAGAAAAAAAAGCCGTTAATTTTATCGCCCCCCGCGTTAAAAACTGGGACTGCCTAGTTATTTCAGATTATAACAAGGGTTTTATAACAAAAAAGTTGAACCAAAGTATAATTAAATTAGCGCGAAGATATGGGAAGCCCATTGTCGGCGATACCAAGCCCGAGCGCGCCCTTTATTTTAAAAACGTTACCCTTTTAAGCCCAAACACCAAGGAAGCGATAGCGATGGCCGGGACAAGCAATATAAGAGAAGCGGGTCGAATGATTCAAAAAAGATTAAATTGCAGCGTTTTAATCAAAAGGGGAGCTGAAGGCATGATTCTTTTTGAAAAGAATAAAATTATAAAACTTTCCACCAAAGCGAAAGAAGTTTTTGACGTTGTTGGGGCGGGGGATACCGTAGCCGCCGTTGTTTCTTTAGCGCTGGCTTCGGGAGCCAACCTTAACCAGGCAGCTGTAATAGCCAATCATGCCGCTGGCATTGTGGTCGGCAAAATAGGAACCGCTACGGTTTCTTTGGAGGAATTAAAAAAAGACCTAGAAGCAAATGGACCCAAAAATTAAAAGTCAAAAAGAAATAGTTAAGATTATAAAGAAGCTTAAGAAGCAGGGTAAAAAAATAGTAACCTATAACGGGAGCTTTGATGTTTTTCATTTCGGCCACTTAGAATCCCTTAAAGAAGCCAAGAAACAGGGGGATATTTTAATAGTCCCTTTAAACAGCGACCAATCGGTCCGTCTTTATAAGGGGCCGAACCGTCCCATAAGCTCTCAAGAAAAAAGAGCGGCGCTTCTGGCCGCTTTGGAGTGCGTTGATTACGTCACTATTTTCAACGAAATCAATTGTAAAAATATATTGAATAAAATTAAGCCGAATATCCACTGCAATGGATCTGATTGGGGTAAAAATTGCGTTGAAAGAGGGGTGGTTGAAAAAAACAAAGGCAAAATACATATTCTAAAATGGCAGAAAGGTCTTTCCGCCAGCAATTTGATAGAAAAGATATTGACCGTTTATAGAAAGCCGGAAGCGAAAGCAGTGTTTTTAGACCGTGATGGGACCTTAAACATCAACCAGCCGCAATACCTTCATAAAATCAGCCAGTTTAAGTTCGCGCCCGGGGCCATATCTGCTCTTGAAAAATTGTCAAAAACAGATTATAAGATTATTATCCTGACCAATCAGTCAGGAATCGGAAGGGGCTATTTTAAGGAAAAAGACCTGAAAAAACTTCACCAATGGCTAGTGCGAAAGCTGAAAAAGCATAATATCAGAATTGATAAAATCTATCATTGCCCTCACAGGCCAAGCGACCGCTGTTCCTGTCGGAAGCCAGAGCCCGGAATGATTTTGCAGGCAGTAAAAGACTTCAATCTTAGCTTGAACCAGAGTTGGTTGGTTGGCGACGACGAAAAAGATGTAATCTTGGGCAGGGGAGTAAATGCCAAGACAATAAAGATCGGCGAAAAGCTTCCTAAAACACTGAAGCTGGAGCCGAACTATTACGCCAAGAACCTCCTAGGGGCAGTTAGAATTATTTTAAAACGATGAAAATACTAATCACAGGCGGAGCAGGTTTTATAGGATCTAACTTAGCCCTGGCTCTCCAAGAAAAATATCCCGAGAATCATTATTTCATTATAGATAATTTTTCTTCTGGCAATTTCAGCAATCTGTCGGGCTTCAAGGGAGATGTCCTTTCTGCTGATATTGCCAAAATAGACCTTCGCCGCCACTTTGATAAATTAGATGTTATTTTCCACCAGGCCGCCATTACCGACACAACGGTTTTAGATAAAAACAAAATGATGGCTGTTAATGTTGACGGGTTCAAGAATGTCGTTGAATTTGCCGTCAGTTGCAACGCTAAGTTAATATACGCCTCTTCGGCAGCAGTTTACGGCCATTCTAAGCCGCCCATGGTAGTCGGAGAAAACGAGAAGCCGGCTAATATCTACGGCCTTTCCAAGCTGGCTGCAGACAATATCGCTCGCAAATACTTTGCCCGCCTCTCTGTTATCGGGCTCCGCTATTTTAATGTTTATGGCCCGAGGGAAGAATATAAGGGGAAAATGGCCAGCATGATTTGGCAATTATATTTACAAATGAAAGAAGGCAAAGCTCCGAGAATTTTTAAATACGGGGAGCAAAAGAGAGATCAGGTCTATGTTAAAGATATCGTTCAGGCGAATCTTTTGGCCCTGAAGGCGAAAAAAAGCGGCATTTTCAATGTCGGGACAGGCAGAGCAGCTAGCTTTAACGATATAGTTGAAAATCTGAATCAGGTTCTGGACACCAGCTTAGAGCCGTCCTATTTTGACAATCCTTATAAACACTATCAAGAAGAGACCGAGGCTGACCTTAAGGACACAAAAAAAATTCTAGGTTATATTTCCGAATATGATATTAAAAAAGGAATTAAAGATTATTTAAAAAGATGAACCTAATTATAACAGCGGCAGCCTTTGTTATTTTATTAGTCGGAGCTACTTTTCTAATGCTCCAAAAATTAGGCCCTAAAACCAGAATAATATCCTTACTTTTCATAATTGCCCTTTTAATACACCTGGGAGCGGTTTTGTTTGTGCATTATACCAATTTCCAGCCTTTTTCAGGCGGAAAGGGAGATTATACAGAATACGACGCTTATGCTAAAGAAATGGCGGGAAGAGTCCGCCAGGGAGATTTTTCCTTAGAAGGGATGGAAACTAGTCTTTATTACCCAGTTATTATTGGCTATATTTATGCTTTTACAGTTTCTGACATGCTGGTCGGGCAGATACTTAATGCCTGGTTGATTGCCCTTTCGGCTGTTTTCGCTTGTTTAATAGTCATTGAGATCGGCGGTTCAGAAAAAGACGGATTTTTGGTTGGCTTGATAACAAGTTTTTATCCCAGCCTTCTTTTCTACGGGAGCTTGTTATTGAAAGACGCCTTTGTTGTCCTGCTGTCTTTTATCGCGCTATTGTTCATCTTGAGATTGATTAAAAAGTTTTCCTTAAGTAGGTTTTTGATTTTTTATATAGCGCTAGGTTTTTTAATCAACTTCCGCATTTATATCGGCTATGCCGCCCTTTTTACTTTTCTTATCTGCTGGTCTTTGTTTTCAGGTTTTAATTTAAACAAAAGAATCAGGTATTTGATTGTAATAATTCCTCTCTTAGGATTTTTACCTCAAGTCTTTGCCGGCCAAGGATACTTTGGGGCCAGTTTCTTGAAAACTTATCTTAACCGCGAAACCATAACCTATTACCGGGAAACGGTTTATGCTCCACTAGCCCAGCCTTTCCAGACTCCGTCTATTGTTGTTGAGCCGGACGTCTCCGAGCCGGCTAAGCCCCAGCCCTCATGTGTTTCGGTGAAGAATGAGGATTTTC
>CAYYDH010000016.1:0-12454 GCA_964470615.1 uncultured Candidatus Saccharibacteria bacterium | reverse complement strand
GAAAAGAGATTGATATTGTCGGGCATCGAGTTGTCCACGGTGGAGGAGAGTTCGTGAAACCGGCCAGAATAAACGAAGAAAAGCTTAAAGCTCTAGAAAAGCTTAACAAGTTAGCACCCTTGCATAATCCTTTCAATCTTTTGGGGATAAAAGTAGCCCGGCAGATTGTCCCGAAAGCGAAGCAAATCGCTGTTTTTGACACAGAATTTTATTCAAACCTCACGCCCTCTGTCTATACGTATCCCTTGCCCGAAAAAATAAGGGACGAATACGGATTTCGGCGTTATGGATTTCACGGCATTTCGCATGAATATGTTGCCAAAGAAGCAGCAAAAATAATCAGAAAACCGTTTAAAAAGCTAAGAATAATAACTTGCCACTTAGGAGGCGGGAGCAGTATAACTTGCGTGAAAAACGGTCGGGCTGTTGATACTTCAATGGGCTTCAGCCCAATGGAGGGACTAACCATGATGACCAGGAGTGGGAGTATTGATCCTAAGATAATTTTGACGTTGGCAAAAAGCTTATCAATCGAAAAGACAGAAAGGTTGTTGAATTACGATTCTGGTTTAAAGGGAATCTGTGGAGAAAAAGAAATGCTGGGAGTATTAAAGAAGGCTAGCCGAGGAGATAGGCGGGCCAAGCTGGCTTTGGAAATCTTTACCTATCAAATTAAAAAATTCATTGGTTCGTATTTTGCCGTTTTAGGCGGCTGTGATTTACTGGTTTTCACCGGCACGATCGGTTTTGGTTCTTCAAAAATCCGCAATATGATTTGCCGCAACCTTTCAATTCTGAAAAATACCAGGGTTCTTTCGATAAAAACAAATGAAGAAGTGGCTATCGTCCAAAAAATCAAAAGCCTATGAAAAAAGTCCTAATTGCGATAAGTAACGAGTTTTTGCGCGAAACATACTTCCAGCTGTTTATTGAGAAAAACTTTGAGGTGCTGAAAGCTAAAGACGGAAAAGAAGCATGGGGTATTTTCCAAGAAAGCCAGCCTGATGTATCGATAGTTGATATTTCGTTGCCGGAGATAAACGGGCTTGATTTGCTGAAAAAGATCAGGGAAAAACAGCCATTTAACAAAACACCTGTTATTGTTTTCTCCCAATTAGAGAAGAAAGAAGAACGGATGAAGGCAATGGACCTTGAAGCCAATGATTTTGTCACAGCTGCCGCCACCACTCCTGCTGAGGTGGTAAGAAGAGTTTTGATTATCTTGGGAGAGCAGAAATCGTACCGCATCGCGATTCAGAAGAACATGATGAATGCCAAAGAGCTGATAACCGACTTCGGGCTTACCTACGATCTAAAATGTAAGACCTGCGGAAACGACCTTATTCTGTACCTAATACGCGACCTTTCAAAAGGTGAAGATTATTTTAAGATATCCTTTATTTGCCCGGAATGCGATTCCCGGCCTTGATTATATGACTGAAAAAAACTATAAGAATATTTTGTGGTTAAGCGAGGTTGGTATCGACGATGTGCCATTAGTGGGTGGCAAGAACGGGTCTTTAGGCGAGATGCATAAAAACTTAGTGCCTAAAGGCGTGAATTTGCCCGATGGCTTTGCTTTTACTGCCGCTGCTTACTGGAAGTTTTTGAAAGCAAACGGCTTAGACAAAAAGCTGGCTGGATACTTTAGGGAACTTAACCCTGATAGCGTAAAAAGCATCCAGGCAGTTGGTAAGAAATCGAGGGAAGCAGTATCAAAAGGAAAGTTCCCTAGGGACTTAGAGGAAGAAATCTTATTGGCCTATAATGAGCTCGGCCAAAAATATGGGAAAAATCCAGACGTGGCAGTCAGAACATCAGCTGTCTGTGAAGATATGCCTAACGCCTCTTTTGCCGGGCAGTTTGAAACCTATCTTAACGTACGGGGCGGGGAAGAGCTTCTTAATTCAATCCAGAAATGTGTTGCTTCTACCTTTAGTGACCGGGCAATCGCTTATCGCGAGGAAAAGAAAATCGGTCAGCTAGAATTCGCTCTTTCAGTAGGGGTTATAAAAATGGTGAGATCTGATTTAGCTTCTTCTGGCATAATGTTTACTCTTGACACAGAAACCGGGTTTCCCAATGTTGTATTGATAAACTCTATTTGGGGAATCGGAGAGTTGATTGTTAAGGGAAGGATAACTCCTGATGAATTCTATGTCTTTAAGCCTACCCTAAAACAAGGGTTCAAGTCTATTATCGTGAAGAACCTTGGTCGTAAAACTGAAAAGTATATTTATTCTTCTGGCGGAGGCATAAAAACCGCCAAAGTTAGTCCGAAAGAACAATTGAAGTTTTCTTTGAACGATGAGGAGGTTTTAAAACTTGCCAGGTGGGCAGTTTTAATTGAAGAGCATTATACTCAGAAGAACGGGAAATGGATGCCTCAGGATATTGAATGGGCAAAGGACGGAAAAAGCAAGGAACTATTCATTGTCCAATCTAGACCTGAAACTGTGCATGCTGCAGCTTCGGGAAGGGTTTACGAAGAATATGAGCTGAAAACAAGTAAAAAGCCGATTGTTGTCGGTACGGCCGTTGGCGAAAAGATTGGCGTTGGGAACGTTCACATGGTTAAAGATGTTTCTAAAATCTCTCAATTCAAAAAAGGCGAAGTTTTGGTAACCAAAATGACTGATCCTGATTGGGTACCAATAATGAGGATTGCCTCGGCTATTATCACCGATGAGGGCGGTAAAACCTGCCATGCGGCAATTGTCAGCCGGGAATTAGGAGTGCCGGCGATCGTCGGAACGAAAAATGCCACTAACGTGCTTAAAAACGGCCGACTGGTAACGGCTGATTGCACCCAGGGCATGAAAGGAAGGGTATTTGCGGGAAAGGTTGATTTTTCCGTAAGAAAGGTTGATTTAGGAGAAACCCCGAAAATCAAAACTAAAATCTCAATGAATATCGGCGATCCGCAGACTGCGTTTAAGTCCTCTTCTTTACCTAATGAGGGCGTTGGTCTAGCACGGGAAGAATTCATTATCGCTGAAAAAATTAGAGTGCATCCAATGGCTTTGTATAATTACGATAAATTGAAAGACAAGAAATTAAAGCGGAAAATCGCTGAAATTACCGTTGAACACAAAGATAAAAAGGAATTCTTTGTAAAAGAACTAGCCGAAGGTATTGCTCAAATCGCCGCCGCCGTTTATCCGAAACCAACAATTGTTCGCTTCTCTGATTTTAAAACCAATGAGTATAGGAACTTGGTCGGAGGCGCCTTGTACGAAAGCGAAGAGCCTAACCCAATGATGGGGTTCAGGGGTGCTTGCCGATATGTTTCCGAATATTATCAGCCTGCTTTCTTGATGGAGTGCGAATCAGTTAAAAGAGCAAGGGATGTTTTTGGACTAAAGAATATTGACGTGATGATTCCTTTCTGCCGGACCGTAGAAGAGGGCCGAAAGGTCATTGATCTAATGAAAACAGCCGGCCTAGAAAAGGGCAAGGATGGGTTAAAGATTTATGTGATGTGCGAGATACCATCAAATGTTATTTTAGGCGAGAAGTTTTTAGATATATTTGATGGGTTTAGTATTGGCAGCAACGATTTGACTCAGTTGACGTTAGGATTAGACAGAGACAACGGACAAATTTCATATATCGGAGATGAAAGAAATGAGGCAGTAAAAAATCTGATAAGGCGCGCTATCAAGCTTTGCAGAGAACGGGGGAAGTACAGCGGTATTTGCGGCGAAGCACCCTCAAACTATCCGGAATTTGCTGAGTTTTTGGTTGGAGAGGGGATTGAGTCAATTTCTTTAAACCCCAACGTAGTTGCGAAAACTTATTTGATCGTAGCGGAAAAAGAAAGAAAGTTGAATAATCCTAATCAGCAAAAATAAATATGTATGATGTTATAACCTTTGGTTCGGCAACAATTGATATATTTTTGAAACCCAAAGGATTCAAGATTTTGAAAGGAAAGGACTTTATCACGCTCAAAGGGATTTGTTTTCCAATGGGTTCAAAGATTGAAGTTGACGAGTTCAACAGCTTTATGGGCGGTGGAGGAACAAACACAGCCGTAACCTTTGCAAGGCAAGGGCTAAGCGTTGCTTATTGCGGTAGCATCGGCGATGATTTAGCCGGGCAAGAGGTGATTAACGAATTGAAACGGACCAACATTGATTCCCAGTTTGTTTCGAGAACAAAAGAAAGAAAAACAAATCACTCTATTATTATTACGGCTTTAAAATCAAGAGAGGATAGAACAATCCTTGTCTACCGGGGGGCTTCGGAAATTCTTAGAGAATTCCCTTGGGATAAATTAGAAGCAAAATGGTTTTATTTAGCTCCGCTTTCAGGAGAATTATGCAGGTCTTTCGGCAGAATAGTTGATTTTGCTAAAGATAAAGGAGCTAAGGTTGCGGCCAACCCTGGCCTTTCTCAGCTTTCGCTTCCTTTAGGAAAACTAAAGCCCATTCTTCAAAAGATCGACGTTTTAATTTTGAATCAAGAGGAAGCTTCTTTTTTGACAAAGATACCTTTTCAAAAAGAAAAAGAAATCTTTAAGAAGATTGACGGATTTTGTCCAGGCATTGTTATCATGACAAAAGGAGAAAAAGGGGCTGTTGTTTCAGACGGCAGATATATATATTCTGCTAAGGCGCCGAAAATAAAAGTAGTTGATAGAACCGGGGCAGGGGATTCTTTTGCCTCTGGCTTTGTGTCTGGCTTCATCCAGAGCGAAGGCAATATTGAGTATGCCTTTCGGCTGGCTATGGCCAATTCGTCTGCTTGCTTGACGCAGCTTGGGGCAAAAAACGGACTACTTTCAAGGGGTCAGTCGTTTGAAAAGGTAAAAATAGAAAAAATCAATGAATCTTAAAAAATATCTTAAAAAAGCCCAAAAAGAACAATGGGCAGTGCCTCAGTTTAACTTTTCTACCATTGAACAGCTAAAGGGGATTTTTGAATCTGCAAAAGAAACAAAAAGCCCAATAATTCTAGGAACGTCGGAAGGAGAAAGCCAGTTTTTCGGCTTAGAAGAAGCAGTTTCTTTGGTGAAGATTTATAACAGAAAATATGGCGTTCAAGCTTTTCTAAACCTTGACCACGGCAAGAAATTCGATTGGTTGAAAAACGCCATTGACTTGGGTTACAGCGCTGTTCATTTTGACGGATCTTTGCTGCCGCTAACAGAAAACATAGAGGAGACTAAAAGGGTGGTGGAATACGGCCACAGGAGGGGTGTTTTAGTTGAGGGCGAACTGGGGCATGTTACAGGGGAGTCAGCTTTCCACGAAGGAACAGCAGTTATTGAAGAAAAAAACCTTACCGACCCTAGAAACGTAGCAGAGTTTGTTAAAAAAACCGGCATAGATAGCTTAGCAGCCTCAATAGGAAATATCCACGGTATCTATCAAGCAAAACCTGGCCTTGATTTCAAGCGGTTAGAAGAAATAAGGAAAATTACTGATGTTTTTTTGGTTTTGCATGGCGGATCAAAAGTAGTTGATAACGAAATAGCGAAAGCCATCTCTCTTGGTATAGCCAAGATTAACTTTAATAGCGAGCTACGACTTGTTTGGAAGCAATCCTTGCTTAAGGCATTCCAAGATAATCCTAACGAAATAAAACCGTATAAAATACTGAACGAAACACAGAAAGCTTTGCAAAAAAAGGTCGAAGAAAAAATAGGTTTACTAAATTGCAAAAATAAACTATAATAATCGTACAGTAAAATGGAGCAGGAAATAATAAAAATTAAGAGATTTTTCGCTCTTCCGATTACCATTTTCTGTTTAGTTTTATTCCTGATAATCGTTATTTTGCTGGTTGGGTTAAGTCTTGCTTTTAAATCTAAGGGGGTCAAGATAGTTACTCAGCAAACTGAATACAGGACAGGGGACTCTCTAAGGTTAAAAATTGATAATTTACTGGGAGAAGACGTCTGTTTTTCTGCTTGTTATCCTTACTATATCGAAAACAAGGAGGCGGGTTGGACAGCTGACGAATATAGCCAATGCTTTGCAGCCAACTTGGCTGAAAAATGCCTGGCGCCCAAAGAGGCGAGAGCCTTTGAATCTGTTCTCCCCGATTTAAAAAAAGGGGTTTATAGGTTCGCTATTCCTGTCTGCGTTGATTGTAGCGAGATATTTGAAGCCGACAGATGGTTCTATTCTAACGAGTTCCTTATTAAATAATTGACTTAATTAGTTGAATAAGATACAATGTCGCGATTAGTCGTGTCAAGGTATTTAATTAGTATTTTTTATGAAAATTATCCACGAACGTGAGAAATGTATTGGGTGCGGAGCCTGTGTCGGAGTTTGTCCTGATTCTTGGGAAATGGAGGATGACGGCAAATCAAAGCTTATCGGATCCAAGATTAACCCAATAGGTAATTATGAACTAGAAATTCAAGATGCTGCTTGTTCTCAAGATGCAGCCAGCAGTTGTCCGATCAATATAATTCACATAGAGAAATAAAATGCTTATACTGAAAGGCGATACCAGAAAAATATTAGGGAAGAAAACGAAATCAATCAGGAGGGCAGGTTCCTTGCCCGGTGTTTTATATGGTCCTGAAATAAAAAATATATCAATAGAAGTGAACTTAAAGGAATTTAAAAAGGTTTTTTCCGAGGCTGGCGCCAGTTTTTTATTTTCGCTTGAAGTCGGAAAGGAGAAATTCTTGAGCTTGGTTCACGAAATAAAGTACGATCCTCTTACCAGTGAACCAATCCATGTTGATTTTTATCAGCCTAGACTTACTGAGGAAATTGAAGTAGTCGTACCGATTGTTTTTGAAGGAGAAGCCAAGGCCGTAAAGGAATTAGGCGGTACTTTGTTCAGAGAGCTGCAAGAAATTAAAGTTAGGGCCTTGCCTCAAAACCTACCTCACGAAATCAAAGTAAGCGTAGCCGAGTTAAATACCTTTGAAGACGAAGTTAAAATAAAAGATCTTAGGGTGCCCGATGGCGTAAAGATTTTGCGGGATGCCGATGAAATTTTGGCAAAAGTTATGCCTCCGGAAAAGGTTGAGGAAGAGCTAGAAAAGCCGATTGAAGAAAAAGTAGAAGAGGTGGAAAAGATTGAAAAAGAAAAGAAGGAAGAGGAAAAAGCAGAATCAGCGCCCGTTACCCAAAAATCAGAGCAAGACAAGCAGAACAAAAAAGACAAATGATTATAAGATTTTTCGTTCTAACAAAAGCAATTTTACTGGTTGCTTTTGTTTTGTTTTCGGTTCCATTCTTAGTGTCTGCTGAAGAAAATCTGCAAGAGATTTGTCAGATAGAGAAGATCGAAGCTATGTGTCAGAGCATTGAGCCGGGCGAATGTCGCAAACTGCTGGAAAAGTGCGAGGAATATTATGCTAACGAAAGCGCCAAGATACAAAGCGATTTGACAAAAACAGAGAAAGAAAAGAATACTCTGAAGAATCAGATTTCTTCTTTGCAAAAAAAAGTTACTAACTTGACCTATCAGATAAACCAAAGCAACTTCGTGATAAAAGATTTGAAGCTTCAACTAACAGATACCCAGGGTTCAATCGAAAAAACTGCATCAAAAATCGATGATTCTAGAGAAAAACTAGCTTCTGTTCTTCAAGGTATCTATCAGCAAGACCAGGCTTCACCATTGGAAGTATTGCTTACTGGTTCGAAGATGTCGGATTTTTACGATAACTTGATGGCGCTGGAAATCCTGAATGCTAAAAGCAGGGAGCTTTTGCAGAATATAAAGGTGTTAAAACAAAACCTGGAAGGCCATAAGGTTTCGTTAGATGACGAAAAGAACGATTTAGAAAACGTAGTGAAAATCCAAACTCTGCAAAAAATTGAAAGTGACGCGACAAAGAAAGAACAGGAGGTTTATTTAAGGTTGACCGAACAAGAATACCAAAAACAATTATCACAAAAACAAGAGACTGATAAGAAGGCGGCTGCGATAAGAGCGAGAATCTTTGAGTTAATCGGCGTACCAAAGGCCCCGACTTTCGGCGAGGCCGTTGAAATTGCCAAATACGCAAGCAATTTGACTGGCATTAGGCCGGCCTTTCTGCTTGCTGTTTTGACTCAAGAATCAAACCTTGGACAGAATGTCGGCCAGTGCTATTTAAAAAACACCGCTACTGGCGAGGGTATCAGAGTAAGCAATAATAGAGTGGAGCCCAGAACAATGAATCCTACTAGGGACGTACCGGTTTTCTTAGAAGTTACCAGAGAGGTTGGCCGCGACCCTTTAAGCACCCTAGTTTCTTGTCCTATGAGTTTTGGTTGGGGAGGAGCAATGGGCCCGGCGCAATTTATTCCATCGACCTGGGCAATGTATAAAAATAGGGTAAAAGAAATTTTAGGTAGACCAGCTGATCCGTGGAATATAAATGACGCCTTTTTAGCTGCTGCCTTATATTTATCAGATTACGGGGCCAAGCAAAAGAACTATGACGGCGAGTGGAGAGCAGCAATGATTTATTTCGCTGGTTCTGTAAACATCAAATATCGCTTTTACGGAGATTCTGTCATAAAAATCACCAAACAATACGAAGAAGACATGAGGCTTATTGGAAATTAAAAATAATTACTCCCTTGGCGCTGTCCGGGCTTTGTTATAGTGTTAAGGGTGTTTTTTTAAGAATATTTGTTCAGTAAAGTGGTCATTTCCAAAAAGTGGCTACCTCACTGAACAAATCAAAAAAAGGGAAGAGGCAGGGGGAGCGCTGCAGCAAGAATCCTCCAAGAGCGGCCATTTAGGCCCCACCTTAGTGGCAGCTCGCCTTAACCCAAGGGGCCAGTCTTTTGTACGACTGGCCCCTCTTTATTTAAAAAAAAGGGGTTTTACCCCTCGTTTTTTTGTAATTCTTTCACTATTTTGTCTATTTTTCCTTCCATTATTCCCTCGATATCATGCCAAGATTTTTTAACTCGATGGTCAGTGACCCGATCTTGAGGAAAGTTATATGTTCTTATTTTTTCTGCTCTTTTTGCCTGACCGATCTGGCTCTTCCTTTTACCAGCAATTTTCGACTGCTGTTCTTGTTCTTTCACTTCGTACAGCTTAGCAACTAATATTGCCATTGCGTTTTCTTTGTTTTGCAATTGATTTCTTTCAGATTGCGACGCTACCATTATGCCAGTAGGTAAGTGGACAATTCTGACAGCGCTTTCGGTCTTATTCACATATTGTCCGCCAGGGCCAGATGCCTTGAAGTAACCCAACTTTAGATCGCCTGGATTTATTTTTATCTCGGTTGTTTTCGGTTTCGGCAAAACAGCAACCGTGGCGGTAGAAGTATGAACCCGACCAGTTTTTTCGGTTTTGGGAATCCGCTGGACTCGATGAACGCCTCCCTCATACTTGATTGTTGAGAAAACATCTTTTTCTTTACTTTGCTTCGTAGATTTTAATTCGAATATCACTTCTTTAAACCCGCCTAAATTAGTAGAGTGCGAGTCTAATACCTTTTGACCCCAATCCATTGCTAAGGCAAACTTAGAATACATTTTGAAAAGATCGCCGGCAAATATAGCTGCTTCATCTCCGCCGGTGCCGGCTCGGATTTCAATCAAAACTGAATTGAAGCTAGGTTTTATCGAAGAACTGTCCTCGTCTTTTGATAAGCTTTCTAATTCCTTTTGCAGCTGTTTTTCTTTCTCTCGGAGAAAAGGAGCGTCAGACCGGGCAATAGATATCAAATCCTGGTCTTCTCCGCTTTCTATAAGCGACTTGCTCTCGGCTATCTGTTTTTTTACTTCTACTATTTCTTTTTGCTTATCAATCAGTTTTTCTAAAAACTTTTTTCGCTTGTTTAATTTTTCAAACTTGTCCCAATCAGAAACCAACCCAGGGTCGCTGAGTTGGATTAAGAGCTCGTCGTATTCCTGGCTAAGGTTTTCAAGGCTTAGGTCTTCAGCCATATTAAAATTGTTTCTTTTTTTTCGGGGCCTGTTTTTTAGCCACCTTTTGCCTAAATCTTTCAACACGGCCCAAGGTATCAATGATTTTAGTTTTACCGGTGTAAAACGGGTGGCACTTTGAACAAACCTCAATCTCGATAGATTCCTTGGTAGAGCCAGTGGTAAAAGTATTCCCACAAGCGCAACGAACCTGGGCTTTTTCGTAATATTTAGGATGGATGTCTTTTTTCATAATGTTTCTTTTATAACAATTCTCTAATAATAGCAAATCTCAAAGAAAAATCAACACTCTTGATTAAATTGTTTTACAATGTTAGTATATCCATTGTACTAAATTAAATACAAACTATTGTATGACCGCTAACAAGGAAAATTCAAAAAGGAACGATTTTGGGTTAAATTTAGAGGAAATGGCCAAAACGGGTTTGCATTTTGGGCATCATACTTCGAGGGTTAACCCTAAAATGAAGCCATATGTTTTTGGCTCGCGCAACGATATTGCTATTATCGATCTCGACAAAGCGATGGAAAAGCTCATTGAAGCCCTCGAGTTTGTCGCTAAGTCCCGGGTTGGAGGGAAAACCTTGCTTTTTGTTGGCACTAAAATCCAGATTAAAGATACTTTAAAAAATATTGCCGCGGAGTGTAATGTCCCTTATATCTCCGAGCGCTGGCTGGGGGGAACTTTTACTAACTTCCCGACTTTGAAAAAACGCATTGATTATTTTAAGGATTTAGAAAAAAAGAAGATATCTGGCGATTTAGAAAAATATACAAAAAAAGAAAAGGCTAAGTTTGAAAAAGAATTGAAGGACTTGGAAATCAAATATGGCGGAATAAAGAATATGGACAAACTGCCTGATATTATTTTCGTTTGTGATATGATAAAAGATAAGTTAGCGATAAGCGAGGCTAAAAAGAAGGGGATTACAGTGATAGCGATAACTGATGTTGACACTGATTTGAGCAAGGTTGATTATCCCATTCCGGCAAACGACGATGCTATTTCTTCTGTAAAATACATTTTAGAGAAAACAAAGAAGGTAATTTTAGAAAATCAGCCAGTGGCTGTCGAGCCAAAAGCTGAAAAGTAAATATGGTTACCATAGATGATGTAAAAGAATTGAGACACCAAACCGGCGTTTCCATAACCGAGTGTAAAAAAGCCCTTCAGGAAGCAAAGGGGGACTTTGATAAATCTAAAGAGCTGCTAAGGAAGTGGGGTAAAGAATTGGCTGGGAAAAAATCTACCAGAGAAGCGGGGGTAGGAATAGTCGACTGTTATTTGCACCCGAATAAGAAAACTGGCGTTCTTCTTGATATCCGCTGTGAATCGGATTTCGTTGCCAAAACAGATGATTTCCAAAAGTTGGCTCACGAGATTTGTCTGCAAATTGCAGCCATGAAGCCTTTTTACGTAAAAACTGAAGAAATACCGGAAGAATTCTTGGACGGAGAAAAAAAGATATATCAGGAGCAATTTAAAGATTCTGGAAAGCCCCAAAAGGTGATGGAAGAAATTTTATCTAACAAGCTGAACAAGTACAAGGAAGAAATTTCTTTGATGTCGCAGGCTTGGATCAAAGACGATACGAAAACAATCAAGGACTTAGTGGACAGCTATATTGCCAAAATAGGCGAGAACATAGTAGTTAAAAAGTTCAGCCGTTTTGAGATATAACCTTGATGTTATTGTATTTGATACCAACAATAGTTTTTATCACTAGCTTAACCGGGCTGATAATAATCGCCTTGAGAAAAGCACCGGTTTTGGCAGAGCTTTCAATTACTGCCGATCAGGAACAAACGACATTTCTCAATGGGAATGGGAAAAAAATAGTTGAAGCGGTAAAAGTAAAAATAAAGCTAGAAAAAACCCTTCAAAAAGTCCTTTCCAAGGTAGCGATTTTTACCATGCGGATCGGAAATAAAACTAATCTATGGCTGGCGCATTCGAGGCAAAAAACCACCAAAGAAAAAGATAATTACTGGCAAAAGTTTCAAGGGAAGAAAGGGGACAACCAGCCCGGCAAATAGTTCGCCGGCATAGCTCAGTGGTAGAGCAACTGTTTTGTAAACAGTAGGTCGCGGGTTCAAATCCTGCTGCCGGCTTATTTCAAAGCCTTGACAGGAGCCCTTTAATAGCTAGAATGTAGGTAGGAATTAAAAATAAGTAATATTTACTTTATGTAAAAAGACATTCAAGCATAGAGTTTAAGATAACTCCCGAAGGTGTTTGAAGTATTCGAATGTCTTCGGGATTTATTTTCCTGAAAATAGCAGTAGGGGACAGCACGTTTAAAATTAAAGTTTGTGTGTAAATTCGGTTTTTTAAAGTTGTTTCAACCTCATTTATTTGAGAGTTTGATTCTAGCTCAGGATGAACGCTGGCGGCGTGGATAAGGCATGCAAGTCAAACGGGCTCCGCAAGGAGCCAGTGGCAAACGGGTTAGTAACACGTAGATACATACCCTTTTCACGGGCATAACCTGCCGAAAGGCAGGCTAATTCCCGATGGTCCCAGCCCGAAAGGGCAACGGTAAAGACGCAAGTCGGAAAAGGAATGGTCTGCGGCCTAT
>CAYYDH010000015.1:0-12945 GCA_964470615.1 uncultured Candidatus Saccharibacteria bacterium | reverse complement strand
CTTTGGAATTTTGCAAAGCAGGACTCAGATCAAAAGCTATGACATTTATTGATTCCAGTGTAAGCGAATTTTTAGGAATGATATTTTTCTACCCGTTCGTCTTTTATATGCTTTTCGTATTGCTAACCGGCATTGATGACGCGTTAATTTTCTGGTTCCGCAGAAAAGACTATCCTTCAAGACCAACAGACTTATGATTACAACAAACGAAATATTAACAAACGCTTTCTTTGCTTTTTTCTATTGCTTGGGCTGGGTTGTTGACTATATCTGGGCCGCGGGATTTGTCGCTGCCTTGGTTTTAACTCTCACAAGATTAATAGCAAAAAAAGAATAAAAATATATGAAAAAAATTATTTGGCATACAGAAAAAAGAAAAGCAAAAGACCTCGTGCCTTTTGAGGGCAACCCGAGGATAATGACAGACAAACAGGCAGAGGATTTAAAAAAGAGCTTGGCTAAATTTAATTTGGTTGAGATTCCGGCGATAGACACAAACAACAAAATTATTGCAGGCCATCAAAGGTTAAAGATTATGTTGATGTTAGGCCGTGGCGATGAGGAGATAGACGTTAGAGTTCCAAATCGCAAACTTACCGAGGCAGAATTTAAAGAATACAATCTCCGTAGCAATAAAAACACTGGTGAGTGGAACTTTGACGAGCTGGCTAATTTTGACGAGGATTTATTAAAAGAATTCGGTTTTGATGAGAATGAATTAGACAACATTTTTGGATTAGAAAAAGCAGATGACTTTGACCTGGCGAAAGAAACGGAAAAAGCGATACAACATCCACGTGGCGTAAAGCCTGGAGATTTATGGCAGTTAGGCGAACATAAACTAATCGTTGGCAATGCGACAGATCCGAAAGCATGGAAAAGATTGTTGGGCCCGGAGAAGTTTGATTTTATGTTTACAGATCCGCCGTACAGATTAGCGTATTGTAAAAAGAGAGTTAGAAAAGTTAAAACAAAAGATGGCTGGAAAATTAAAGCTGAAAGGGAATACGAAAGTGTTGGCGAAACAGACAGCAAGGGTAAAGGGTTCGGATATAAAGGCAATCGAAAATACGAAGGCGTTGAACAGCATGGTGGCGTTCCGGAATTTGACGAATGGCTTTCAATTGCAAACCAGTTCAAAAGCGAGAAAGGATCAAACGTTATGGTGTTTGAGAATTGGAGAAACACTCCCGACCTTTGGCAGGCCATTGAAAAATATTGGGCAATACAAAATATGGTCATCTGGCACACGCCAAACAGAACGCAGGGATTTTCAGCAAAGTACAAATTCTTTAATCGGTTTGATGTGGCACCCGTAGCAAGTGTCGGCGATGCAACGCTGAATGAAATAGATGAGGACGGCTTTCAAGAATATCTGGAAAACAAAGCACAAAAATTAATCTACACTTATGAGATATCACTTTACGCAAAACAAGGAAAGCCGGATTGGAATAAAGATAAGGGCACAAAGTTTTGGGTGATGGGAGATCATGTAACGCACGCAACAGATTCAGCTTCGCAGTCGGGTCAGAATTTAATTTTTGGAACTAAGCCAATTCCGGTGCTTGTGCCTTATGTAAAGATATTAAGTCCGAGAAACGGTATTGTGATGGAACCGTTCGGCGGATCGGGAAGTACGATAATCGCATCTGAAATTATGAAAAGGAAGTGCCGGGTGATTGAATTGTCGCCGTTATACGCGGAAGTGATATTAGCGAGGTTTGAGAGATTCACCGGAATAAGGGCGGTAAAGCAACAAAATAGGGGATTTTGAGTAACCAAACGGGCAACCAACAAGAGTTTGGGGTCTAAGTGGGATAATTCTATGGAACAGCAAACAATGATAAAAATACCTGAAAATACAGGTGATATCAGGGATGAAAGGGGTAGATTTAGGCCAGGAACGAGCGGAAACCCAACCGGAAAGCCGGCTGGCGCACTTTCAATTACAGCTGAAATCAAAAAGAGGTTGCAGGAAGTGCCAGAAGGGCAACAAAAATCCTACCTTGAGCTTTTAGTAAACAGGATTCTAAAACAAGCTGTAGTTGATGGAAATGAACAAATGATAAAGCAGATTTGGAATTACGTTGACGGAGCTCCATTTGAAAAGTAGAAACGGTGCTAAATTCAGAGAAGATAGCAGTGAGAAAATTTTAAATTATTTTTTACAAGGAGTTGGGCATTGTAGCTGGGGATGCCCAACTCTTTTTGTTTGGGTGCTAACAGGTATTGACTTACGTAAACGAAGGTGCTACACTAAAAGCACTATGGTAAATATAAATAAAAATCAACAACTTTCGGAAAACGAAAGAAAGGGCCTGAGCATAATTAGAAATTGGATTTTTCATAAAGGTAGAAATCCTTCGATAAGGGAGCTCACCAAAGAAATGGGTTTCGGTTCAACACGATCTGCTTTTATGCTTGTTAATAGGCTGATAGAAAAAAAAATTATACTTCGTAAAGAGGATGACAGTTTACGCATTATTAACAATACGGGCTCCGAAAAGTTTAGTGCAAAAACAGTCAACGTGCCACTGGTCGGAACCGTATCTTGTGGAGCTCCTATTTTTGCCCAAGAGAATATTGAGGCTTATTTTCCTGTTTCAAGTATATTGGCACACGCTGGGTCACGATATTTTCTTTTGCGTGCACAGGGAGATTCGATGGATAAAGCAGGAATTTCGGACGGTGATATTCTCTTGGTCAGACAGCAATCCAGTGCCGAGAATGGCCAGATAATTATTGCACTCATTGATGATGAGGCAACTGCGAAAGAGTTTCACTGCACAAATGAATCAATTATATTAAAACCAAGGTCAAGCAATAAAATTCATAAACCAATAATTTTAAACAAAGATTTTCAGATTCAGGGAGTTGTGGTGACAACAATTCCAGATCCTGATAAGCTTTAGATAAAAAATCATGGCAAGAGTAAAGAGTCTTCAGAAAAAGACTGAAATTCCTAGTAATGTAAGGCGGTCGCCTGAAAAAATTAAGCACAAATCGTCTAAAAAAGATACTCGTCCGTCAATCCCACCCGTGACTCAGTTGCGTCTTTGGACGATGGCCGGTGGTAGGTGCGAATTTCCTGGCTGCAATCAATCGTTATTGCGAGACGATCTAACTCTTAGCGAGGGTAATTATGCAAACATAGCTCACATTATTTCATGGAAATCAACCGGCCCGCGCGGCGATGAAAAATTATCTCCCTTATTAGCAAAGGATATTTCAAATTTGATGTTGATGTGTCTAAAGCATGGAAAGCTGATTGACATAAAAAATAATTTACCAATTTATACTGTAGATTACCTCAGGCGGTGCAAGAATGAACACGAAAAGCGTATAGCAATTCAAACAAGTATTAATCTTTCTTATAAAACCACTGTATTAAGAATTCAGTCTAATATTCGCAATCGTCCAGTAGAAATACCTTATACTGACGTTTGCAATGCACTTATTGTAGCCGGTCGCTACCCGGCAGATGACAAGGGTGTGTTAATTGACCTCACTAATATTGATTATTCGCTTGAAAAATCGTTTTGGGATACCGCCATTAGGAAAATAGACAGCGAGTTGCAGAAAGCTCTTACTGTGGGTAATGACGGACAAAAAATTTTCCATGTATCAGTATTTGGAGTAGCCCCAATACCACTGTTAACATATTTTGGGTTCAAGTTAGGCAACTTAATTGAGGCAGATATTTATTTTAAACGTAGAGAGAAGCCATGGTCTATTAATTCGCCTCCGTCGAAATTACAATTTATAGTTGAAAGAAATAATACCGAATCAAAATCAGACCAAATTGCCTTAATAATTGGAATAAGCGGCGGAGGTCCAACAAAAGAGGAGCTTGAAAAGCACGTAGGTTCAGATGTTCCATTTTACACCGTAAAAATTACGGAACCAGGCCTAGATTCTGTGCAATCAGCCGAAGATCTTAAAAACTTTCGCAACATTTACAGAAGGATAATTACTGAGATTAAAGAGAAACATGGTAAAAAATGCCAAATTCATCTTTTTGGTGCAATTCCAACTTCAGTTGCCATAGTTTGTGGTCGCGAAGTGTTGCATGATGTTGATCCCAAAATCTTGGTGTATGAGCACGTTTATGAACAAAACGGCTATACCCCGGCAATAATAATTAATTAATAAAAAACATGACTACAAATGAAGCTTTTGAAGATTTTTTAGAAAACAAAGTTAATCTTAATCTGGATCGTCAGAAGCGTATTCAAAAAGCAGAGGAAGTTCTGACAAAATTTATTTCCGGAAGCGACAATTTTAAAGATATTTATATTAAGGCGGTGTCCCAAGGGTCATATCGCCAAGGAACCATAATAAAGCCAGTGGACGATGATGGGGAGTTTGACGTAGACCTTCTTTTGGAATTAAAAGAAATGTCCGAATGGGAACCTAAAACTTATTTAGTGAAGCTGGCCGAGATTTTTAAGGATTCTGACCGCTATAAAGATATTACTGAAACGGCAGGGAAAACTCGTTGCGTTACGATAGATTATGAGGGAGATTTTCATGCTGATTTAGTGCCGAGTATTAAAAAAGACGGGAAAAGTTATGTGTTTAATAAGAATACCAACAAACTGGAAGAAACTGACGGCGATGGTTACGCTCAGTGGTTCGCTTCCCAGAACCTGAGTGCCAGCGGACATTTAGTTGATATTGTTAAACTGATAAAATATTTAAGAGATAGAAGTGTGCAATTTGACACAAAATCAATAATAATTACAACCTTGGCTGGGATAATGGTGGTTCCGGGTGGTTCCTACAATAGCGTTTCAGAATCTTTTGCGGTTATTCTTGCCGAGTTAAGTAATTTTTTGAATCAGCACGATGAGCCTCCGACAATAGAAAATCCTGCTATGCCATTGGAAAAATTTAACCGACATTGGAAAGGGGATATTGAAGGATTCAAAAAATTAAAAAAAGCAGTTTCCAAATATGCAAAAATTGCTAACGATGCGTTAGCTTTGTCTGATGATGAAGCTTTGGATAAATGGAGAGAACTATTCGGAGATGAATTTGCACTGACAGAAGTCAACAAAATAAACTTAACAGGGCCGGTTAAAAATAATTCAAACAGCTCTGGCGGATTTTCACCAAGTAAACCTTGGTGTCAGCTATGATATTGAGTAGTCAAGACAAAAATTGGTTAAACAAAGATTATCCAACTTTAACCATCGATAAAACCGGCATTTTGGGCAAAATTTATATTAAAGCAACTTATAATAAAGAAAGGGATCGTTTCTTGAATTTAACGAATACAGATTTAAATGATGTGGGAGGAGAAGTTTTAGATGGCGAATTTAAAATTAACTTAAGGGAACGAACAGTCAAAGTGACATCACGCTTGCCGGCTTTAAAAATCGATGGCATTGAGCAGATTCCAGCGAGGCATCTTAATAAAGGGGACGATAGTGCTTGCCTTTGTAATCCACTTGAGGAGGATGAATATCTTTTAAATTTTGAAATCAAAACCTTTTTTGAAAAATTAGTGGTACCATTTCTATATGGGCAATTATATTATAATCAGCATACAAAATGGCCATGGGGGGAGTATGCACACGGTGGTTCGGGCATACTTGAATCTTATGCAAAATTACAGAATTTAACAAAGGTGCAGGAATGCATAAGATTATTAAAAATGGATCCAAAATGGAACAATATAAAATTGCTTTTATTGCAAAAATCTCCAATTGGTGGCCACACAATATGTTTTTGTGATAAAGGCGGGAGAATGAGGGTATGCCATCCAGATACCCTCGAGGGTATTAGAAAACTGAGGGATGATTTGATGCTTAAAGATATAAGTGTTGAGTAAAGTACACCGTTTGCATTTTTATCATAAAAACGGCAAAATAGAATAATTATGATAAAGAAAAAAAATAAAAAAACATTTTCTTTTATAGACCTCTTTGCCGGCATAGGCGGGTTTAGGTTAGCCCTGCAAGATTTCGGTGGCACTTGCGTTTTTAGCTCTGAATGGGATGGAAGCTCGCAAGATACTTATTTAAAAAATTTCAGTGAATTGCCACACGGCGATATTACTAAAATAAAAGAAAAAGAAATACCCGAACACGATATTTTGTGTGCAGGGTTTCCTTGTCAGGCATTCAGCATATCGGGCAAGCGGCTTGGATTTAAAGATGTTAGGGGGACTTTATTTTTTGATGTCGCAAGAATAGCCAAACATCACAAGCCAGACGTTTTGTTTCTTGAAAATGTAAAGAATTTTGCACGGCATAACAACGGAGAAACTCTAAAAGCTATTTTAAATGTCTTAGAAGATATAGGATATAAAGTATTTTATCAAATTTTAAAATCAAGTGATTATGGTTTACCGCAGGCTAGAGAAAGGGTATATTTTGTGGCTTTTAAAAAAGATTTAGGCATTGAGGATTTTGAGTTTCCAAAACCGACAAGCGAAATTAAGGTAGTAAAGGATATTTTGGAAAAAGAAGTCCCAAAAGATTGCTACATAAACAGACCCGATATTAAAATATACGGCAAAGACAAAAATGTTAATGACCCTCGCAGGCCCCTGCAGATAGGTACAATAAACAGTGGCGGACAGGGCGAAAGGATTTATTCAGTCAACGGAGCAGGGATAACCTTGTCGGCTTATGGTGGCGGGGCGGCAAGTAAAACAGGAGCTTATCTTGTGAATAATAAAATCCGTAAATTGACCCCGCGAGAATGTGCGAGATTGCAGGGATTTCCAGAGGATTTTGTGTTGCCTGAAAATCGCAATGTTGCATATAAACAATTTGGCGACAGCGTTTCAGTCCCAGTTTTAAGGGCAATTTTTGCCGAAATTATAAGGAAGTATCCGCAGTTGGAAAACAAAAGAGATTTAGCCTTAATAGATAAAAAAATAATTCAGCCGAAGCAATTTACTTTGGTTTAAAATTTTATGGAAAATAATATAAAAGAGTTGGTTAAGCGGGGCTCTGCGACCGCAAAAAATGGTTTTAGAAATGAGGACGATGTTGTCAGAAAATTTAATAATTGGAAAACCGATGAGGACGCAAAGAAATGGCTTGAAATAATGAGCTACGGGCTGGACAAAATTGAAAAAGTTGAAGCTGTTAAGATAACTGGTTCGTATAAAGCAGATGTGCAAGTTAAAATCAAAATTTATTTAAAAGATGTTATTGCCGCAGAAAATATCTCAATAAAATTGGTTAGCAACCCGACTGGATTTAATCAAATTGATAAAAGGTGGGTTGATAAATATGTGGAGCTTTGGAGTATCCCAAAAGATATAACAAAAGCTCTAAAACTTTTTACGGGCGAAACAAAGCCAAAGAAAAAAGGATTGAAAGACCCTCGCAGAATGTTTATGGGCGAAATGGATAAAAAGACACAGAAAAAGATTGTCGATTTCTTTGAGAGCAATAAATTTATGATAGTTGTAGATATTTTGAAAGGCAGGGACAAATTAGCGGCGGCTTGGATATTGATATACATAAAACCCGAGAACTTATGGACATTGTTGCCGATTGCGGTTGTTATAAATTTTTATGGCAATGGTGAGGTTAGAATAACTAATCAGGGCAGTATTAAAATTGGTAGGATAACAATGCAGAGAAAGGGCGGGGACGGCGGTAGACCGACAGCTCAAATGTTGCAATTTAAAATCAATCCCGCCGAAATAGTCAGGCAAATTGAAAAGCATTTAGTATAAGACGTTTTGAGTAATTTTTAGATTTAGGTAAATTCAAATACATATAATGAGTGAGAAAATAGAGGACAAGGTTTATTTCTCGGACATATTCGAAGTTAAACATTCCGTAGTCGAAGACTACGGAGCTTTAGATATTTCTCTTATCTGCGATAATCCGGCCTTTGTTGATCCTTTTCTCATTTTCGCTAATCCAAAATATAAAAAGCTCCATGATTTTGTTGTCACTTATTTAAGATTTTTGAGGGATTTATCTATAAAAAATCAGGGGCATGATTTAGACGCTGGAAATTTCAATCAATATTATAAATTTTCAGAAGTAAAACAGGCATGGCTCGGCTACTCAGTTTCTGGCAATGCTGGCCTGGGTCTAGGTTTAGAATTTGCGGAATCTCTTTACAAAAATTTGAACAAAATTTTTTCAAAATTCGGAGATGAAAAAATAACAGAAACTTCGCATCTTGAAAAGCTTTGTCTAATTGAGAACGGGGTAGGCGTAGATAAGATAAGCGATTTCACTCTAAACCTAATAAAGAAATTTTTATTGGAATACACTCAGGAATTTGCAAAAAAATATTTAAACAAAAAATTTTTAACAGATTTTGCCGTACGTAAGGTTGAGTTCAATCTGGAAAAAGGCATTTGGCTGGATGCACATTTTATATTGCCCGCGTTAGAGCACGATGGCAAAAAGGATTTTGTATTGCTTGTTCCAAAAAGCATGTTGGCCAGTGAAGATACGTGGATTTCTAGAAATGATTTTTTGAAAAACGATGTGGCTATTTTTTCAGCTATCCCAAATTCCGAATTAAGAGCCAAGGTAAACAAGTTTTTTTATGACAACCTTAAAATTAAGTTCGGCAAGGATAAAAAACCAGAAAAAGATTATTCAAAAAAGAGCAAAGCCGGTGCCTTATTAAAAGCTGTTTGGGAATACCCTGACCTATTGGACTATTACATTAAATCAAAGGAACAAAAAAAGAACGATGCGTTGAAGATGCACATTGCTGTTCCTGAAGATGTTAATTTTTTTCTTGATGCCGGAAAAATAAAAAAAGAATTTGCTAAGAAAAAGATAGAAAAAATGACGTCTCTAGACGACTGTATAGCTAGACTTAATTTTTTTAAAAAAACATTGGAGTCGAACAGTAACAATTTGTATTTAAAAGGAAAGCCTCTCCAGGAAAATCAATTACAGTTAATGTTTAAGAATACAACCTATGGTAGCCTGTTTGATTACAATTCAGAAGTTGATAATGGCAGGGGCCCAATTGATTTTATAATTTCTTATGGCAGTCAAGATAAGGCCGGACTTGAGCTGAAACGTGCCTCAAACTCAAAGCTTAAGAAAAATTTGCTTAATCAGGGAAGAATTTACCAGCAGGCAAGTAATCTGAAATGTGTCATAAAGGCGATTTTTTTCTTCTCTGATGTGGAGTTGCAACGGGTAAATGGAATACTGCAAGAGATAAGGAAGCCCGTAGATAACAGGGAAATTTTCTTAATTGATTGCCGGAAAAAACTCTCGGCCTCAAATGTGTAACGGGTTTTGAGCAATTTTTAGGGGTTTTGTGAGGTTTTTAGTCGCGGGTCGATATATTTTATCGCTGGTACTGCGAAAAACGCATAATTGGCGGTATCGGCGATGATATCAATCTTGAGCTTGACTTATAAAGAAAGGTCTGGTAGTGTCGTAAATAAGAGAAAAATTATAAATTATTGCCATTTCCCAATAAGGGACGTGCTGACAGGTGAAAACCCGTTGACATGGATGCACCAGTGGTATAATAAGTGGTAAGAGGAGTAAAATCCTCGTGTCGTTAATAACGGCAAAACCATTTACGCCACTCGGGTGCAACCAGTGGCGTTTGTGGTTTATGTTATTAGATATAAAAATTAGAATTCTAATTAGCAACCAATGTGGCTGCTTAAAGGGGTTCTTCATCTTTTGGGAAGAAATAGAAAGAAATCAAATTAATAAGTTATTATTGCCGCCGCTGTCAAAGCAGGCGGTTTTTATTTTATGAAACTAAAAGATGCAATAAACGATTTCACAAAATGGAAATCGCCACAAGTAAAAGGAAATACGGTGTATCATTATCACTGGCAATTGGTTAATTTCGCAATTTTTATGCGGAATAAAGATATTGAGAAGGTGACAGAAAGGGATATTACAGAATATCTTAATTTGAGTTCTACGTTTAATCATAGTGCCAGCACTCGCGAAAAGCAGGCCTTGGCCATAAAGCACCTTCTAACCTTCTGGCAATTAAAAGGATTAAAGGTTGAGAACCCGGCACTTGTGCCAAAGATAAGATCAGAAAGAGTGATGCCACGCGTGGCGAACGAAAGCGATTATTATAAGGTTATAAATGTTATTCCAAAATTTGGACATAACCATATTAGAAACAGAGCAATCATTGCATTATTATATGATAGTGGCGCGAGGTTAAACGAAATTTTGTCGCTGAACGTGCAAGATGTTGATATCCAAACCAAACGTATAACAATTAAGACAGAGAAACACACAAAGACCAGTCCGTTTAGAAATATATTTTTTAGAGAAGCAACAATAGTGTATTTAAATACGTGGATAAAAAAGCGTGAACAAATGTTGGATCACTTAACTATTGAGGCCAAAGATGCATTATTTATCTCAGTCCGTGGCGGTGTCTGTGGAGAGGGGACAGAGGCAAGACGTTGCAGTATAGATGCAATAGGCGAGGTGATGAGAAAATATAGCAAACGAGCGGGTCTAAAAAGCACATTCAACGCGCACTCTTTGCGACACAAATTTGGCAGAGTATTGGCCGAGAGTGAAGTTAACGATTTAATGATCGCTCAACTCATGGGCCATAATAGCGTGGACAGTAGCAGGATTTACACAGAGCTCTTTGCTCCAGCATTGCAGAAAATATATCATAAAGTAATGGGGAAGTAGTGCAACTTGACAAAAGAGGTATATCAATATATAATAGAAATATTAAATTTAGGGGGTTATCTGTATGGTCACAGTACCATAAACCACATATGGTCTATTGGGGAGAGGACGAAATTTCCCCACTGATCCGAGAATGTGTATTCTCGCTGAAGAGTCGAAAACGACGAAATCAGTGTTGTACTTTCAATTGAGCATCTAATTAAAGATGTGTCACAGCAAAGGAGATGAGTCGTGAGTAACGATGTGTCTCTCGGATTGGCCCACGAGGCCGAGGTAACCCTGCATAAAGCAGGGGCAACCGCGAAAAACTTCTGGGATCCAATTTCCAGAAATGTAAAACTGGCCAAAGAAGTGGTTCGTTTGGTCGAAAAACGTCTGGCAGTCGTCCGGCTAGCATTGGATCTCGTTCTTCGCTATAAGCCGGAGATTCAGTTTAGTCTCGACCCACCGCCACCGCCCTGGAGAAAAATTTTGGACGACGGTGAGAACTCGACGAGTTTTGCTTTTAAAAATTTGGAAATTGTCGAGTTTCTCGACAAGCGCAGGAAAAATAATCACGTTGAGTCGGAAATCAACGGCGAGGAAATGATCCGCCGTGCCAAGGCAAAGAGCGCTTATTTGAATCAGCACTTTGCGGAAGTGCTTATTGAAAACCAGCAAGTGCTTCCGGAAGAATGGCAGGAATACAATTTCTCGTTTCCTGCTACGATGTGGGAGTATCAGGACTGGCGAGTGATCCCTTACATGGTGTACCGGAAGAATGAAAGGGTCTGGGTGCTCACCTTTACGCGCATCACAGACGGGAAGTACAGGATTGGAGTGCCGGGAAATTATGACTTTGGCGATGTCGATTCGTATGACCGACTTCTCCGACTTCGGAAAACTTAATCGTCTACTGGCGATTGAGTAATAACTCACGCATGTCGTCTCCGGGCAAGTACGACTTCAAAACTTGCCCCTATTTCTTAGTTCTGAAATCGTTTCAGGACTTAGAGATGGACATTGACATTTTAGTGAAAGGGATTTTATGCGGCACAAAGCAAAGAAGAAAGAAGTGCAATTACGCAGGTCGTTGAAACGTCGGCAACAATTGGATCAGAAAAGGGCAGCACATGAAGTCTTTAGTGGTGTTTCTGACGATATGGCGCACCTCGTAGCGTTTCTTGCCGGGATACATCGGCAGGTTTTTGAAACAGCTTTAACTCCATTAAAATACTCGGATATAAAGTATGCTCTGGAAAATGAGCAGAGTATTTGCTATGTTGCTATTGATCCGCCAGCCGATTGTGCACCAGGATACGAAAAAGTAAGCAATGCCTCAATGGTGTTTCTGAGTTTTGAATCCGGAATTATGCTTAGCGGAAAGCGAGGCAGGGGCATTTATGCAATTAATTCGGCCGGCCTCGCAAAATGGCTTTCTCCCATAGATGCCAGCCCTACTATTCCGGAAGACAAGAAGCATAGTGCCAGGATTGCGAACATGATTCAATTGGCTGCTCACGAAATACGGCACGAGGTTCAGCACTTTGAACGTCCTGTATACCGGAAGATAGACGCAATAAAGGACATAAAGCCGGAAGCATTCGCCAGTTGGCAGAATCGCACAACTAGTTGCTTCAAACAAAATTTGCCGCAAGACAGAATAGACAGGGAGGAAGATGCAATAACAACAGAACTCCTTGTCCAGCGGCTCATTTTTGAGAGCAGGTGCTCAATCACGGAGTTGTACAAGAAAATTGCGGAGTTGGTCCGCGCATAGATCCAAAGTCCTATATGGATTTTTAGCCAGAGATAACATCAACGGCTTTTTTTGTTTTAAAAATTTGACAAGGGTTTTTGCCGGAGTATAATTAAGAAAAACAAAAGCAGTAGTCCTTGACATTGGACTAATACACGACTGGTACAACAATGAGTGGGGGTACAGCCGTAGATTAGCCGAGTTCGCGGAGTTCGTAGGTAAAAAGTTATAAAAAAATAGGACTGATTTTCATAAAAATCAGTCCCCGAATGATGTTTTGCACAGCAAGTGCAGAGTGGCAGAAAAGCAGAAGCACGGAGCAACAGCAAGTCGGAATTGGCAGAAAGGCAGGGTTGCAGAATGGCAGAAAAATCGGAAGGCTAGAACTTAGCAAGTCGGCAAATTTGCACGACAGCAACAAAACATCATCCCTATGGTAAGTATAGCATATTTATGGGTGGCGTCAATGCCTTGATTAGTATGACAATAAAAACGAGTATAGTAGAAAAAAGGAGGTTTAAATTTGGCCTCTTTTTTGATTTTGTAAAAAAGTATATAATAAGATAA